>CALRTF020000237.1:0-6331 GCA_943370985.1 Paenacidovorax caeni | reverse complement strand
CCGACCTGGCGATCGCCTCCAGCCAGGCCAGCTTCGGTGTCAACGGCATTGACGTGGGCCTGTTCTGCGCCACACCCAGCGTGCCGCTGGTGCGCAACATTCCTGCCAAGCAGGCCATGGAAATGCTGCTGACCGGTGGTTTCATCACGGCCGATGAAGCGCGCACACGCGGCCTGGTCAACCAGGTGGTGCCGCTGGAAGAACTGGATGCCGCGATCGAGCAGATGGTGGCAGCCATCCTGGCCAAGCCCCGCGAGGCCGTGGCCATGGGCAAGGCGCTGTTTTACCAGCAGCGTGAAACCGGCATCGCCGCCGCCTACCAGCTGGCAGGGCAGGCCATGGCCTGCAACATGGTTCATCCGGTCGCACAGGAAGGTGTGCAGGCCTTTATCGACAAGAGGAAGCCCTTATGGCCACGTTAGGCAGACCGACGGCCCGTATCGAGGATATCGACACCTGGCTGTCCAACATCACCCAGCCCACGGCGCTGGCCGAACTCGGCGTGCTGCTGGCCTGCGTGGCGCTGGCCTGGGGGGTGGTCTGGGGCGTGCGCCGCGCCAGCGGCCTGCCCGACGAGCGCTCGATCTGGTTTGGCCGGCAGATCATCGACGGCGTGATGTTTCCGCTGCTGCTGCTGTCGCTGGCGTACCTGTCCTTCATGCTGCTGGCGCGCTGGATGCCGGTGGCGGTGTTCAAGATCGCCATCCCGGTGCTGGTGGCGCTGGCGGTGATACGCCTGGGTGTCAAGGTGCTGCAGGTGGTGTTTGTCGGGGCGCCACTGGTGCGCATCCTCGAGCGCAGCATTTCCTGGGTGGCCTGGGTCGCCATGGTGCTGTGGGTCAGCGGCCTGCTGCCGCTGGTGCTGGAAGAGCTCGACGACATCCGCTGGAAAGTTGGCGACGCCACGCTGTCGGTGCGCACCATCCTCGAGGGCGGCGTGACCGCCTGCATCGTGCTGATCATCACGCTGTGGATCTCGTCGGCGATAGAGATGCGCCTGCTCAAATCGGCCACCGGCAGCCAGCTGTCGCTGCGCAAGGCGCTCAGCAATGCCACGCGTGCGCTGCTGATGTTTGTCGGCCTGCTGGTGGCGCTGTCGGCCGTCGGCATCGACCTGACCGCGCTGTCGGTGCTCGGCGGCGCCATCGGTGTCGGGGTCGGTTTCGGGCTGCAGAAGCTGGCGTCCAACTATGTCAGCGGTTTTGTCATCCTGGCCGAGCGGCAGCTGCGTATCGGCGACACCGTCAAGGTCGACAACTACGAAGGCCGCATCAGCGACATCAATGCGCGGTACAGCGTGATCCGCGCACTGAACGGCCGCGAGTCCATCGTGCCCAACGAAATGCTGGTGATCAACCGGGTTGAAAACATCTCGCGCGCCGATCCGCGCGCGGCCCAGACCATCGTGCTGTCGGTGGACTACGGGACCGACGTGGACACGGTGATGGGCTTGCTGGTGGGTGCCGCCAATGACCAGGCGCGCGTGTTGAAGGATCCGGCGGCGTTTGCGGCGCTGTCGGCTTTCGGCGCCGAAGGCCTGGAATTCACCCTGACCTACTGGATACTCAATCCGGAGGCCGGCGCGCTGGCCCTGCGCTCCACCATCAACCTGGCCATCCTGCGCACGCTCGGGCAGGCCGGGATCGCCATTCGCGCACCCGGCATCGTGCTGCAGCGCGCCGGGGCCTGATCGCCGGCCCTACTTCATGAAGGAGGGCAGCCACAGGCTCAGTGCCGGGAAGGCCAGCAACAGGCCCAGCGCGACGATCTGCATGGCCACAAACGGCCAGACGCCGCGGAAGATGTTGGCGAGGCCGACGCGCGGCAGCAGGGTGTTCAGCACAAACAAGTTCATGCCGACCGGCGGCGAAATCAGGCCGATCTGGATCACCATGACGATCAGCACGCCGAACCAGACCGGGTCAAAACCGAGCGACACCACGATCGGGAAAAACAGCGGGATGGTCAGCAGCACCATGGTGAGTTCTTCCATCACCGTGCCGAGCACGACGTAAATCAGCATCATCGCGGCAACCACCATCAGCGGCGACAGGCCGAGATGGGTGATCCATTCCTTGAGGTCGCCGGGCATGGAGGTGAAGTTCACGAAGTTGGCAAAAATGGTCGCGGCGATCAGCAGCGTGAACAACATCGCCGTGGTGCGCGCGGATTCCACCAGCACCTCCAGCGTGGCCTTGACCGTCAGCCGGCGCCTGGCCAGCGCAAACAGGAAGGCACCGGCCGCGCCTATGCCCGCGCCTTCGGTCGCGGTGAAGATGCCGCCGTAAATGCCGCCCAGCACCAGGACGACCAGCAGCAGCACGCCCCAGATGCCGCGCAGCGCTTTCCAGCGTTCGGGCCAGGAGGTTTTTTCACCGGCCGGCGCATGTTCCGGATCCATGAAGGTCATGAACAGCACCGCCAGCATCAGCAGCAGCGCAATCAGGATGCCGGGAATCACGCCCGCCGCAAACAGCTTGCCGATATTGGTTTCCGTGACGATGCCGTAAATCACCATGATGGTCGAGGGCGGGATCATGATGCCCAGCGTGCCGCCGGCGGCAATCACGCCGGTCGACAGCGAGTCGCTGTAACCCAGCTTTTTCATGGACGGGTAGGCGACCTTGCTCATGGTCGCGGCGGTCGCGATCGAGGAGCCGCAAATCGCGCCAAAGCCGGCACAGGCCATCACGGTGGCGTGGGCCAGGCCGCCGCGCAGGTGGCCGATGAAGGCGTAGGCGGCATGGAAGAGTTCGTGCGCGAGCCCCGCCTTCGCGACGAAATTGCCCATCAGGATGAACAGCGGGATCACCGACAGCGTGTAGGCAAAACCGG
Source organism: Paenacidovorax caeni (assembly GCA_943370985.1). GTDB lineage: Bacteria > Pseudomonadota > Gammaproteobacteria > Burkholderiales > Burkholderiaceae_C > Polaromonas > Polaromonas caeni_A. The sequence continues at coordinate 3,496 of CALRTF020000237.1, read as the reverse complement.
TTTCGTGCACCACCTGCGCGGTGCTCGCCAGCGCCGGCATCCAGCCGCGCGTCAGGCCCATGCCGACAATGCCGACCAGGCCCATGGCAAAGGCCAGCGGCAGGCGCATCAGCGCCAGCACAAAAATGGCGGCAAAACCAATCAGGGCTTCGGTCACAGCGTGGCCCCTTCGCCGGCTTGCTCGAGCGAAGAGGGGAGGAACACCAGTCCCAGATGGATCAGCCCGGCGACCGCACACAACACGGCCATGCCGTACATGAACGGGGCCTTGAGGATCTTGAGCTGGGCCGTGGTTTCGCCGGTCTCCAGGAACTGGCCGCCGGTTTGCCACATCAGCCAGCCCAGGCCCAGCAACACGGCGGCACAGACCGCCTGCATGAAGGCGCGCTGGACCCGGCGCAGGCCGGCCGGCAGGTAGCCGTCGAGCGAGTCGAACACCACATGTTCGCCGCGCAGCGACACCAGCGGCAGCGCGGCAAAAATCACCACCACCATGAGCAGTTCGGTGAGCTCCAGCGATCCCGGGATCGAGTTGGACAGCAGCTTGCGGCCGCCCACATCAAAAAAAGTCAGCGCCATGATGGCGAACAGGGCGGCCGCGGCCAGCAGGCCGCATACCGTTTCAACAAGCTTGTTCAATCTTTGCCTCAATCCATAAAAAACGCGGCCTCATTGTCCATGAGGCCGCGCTTGCAGAGCCAACGGGACGTTTTACTTTTCCTGGCGGGCGATTTCGGCGCGGAACTCGGCCAGCACCTTGGCCGCATCCTTGAGGCCCTTGGCTTCGGCGTCCTTGACCCACTTCTGCTCCAGCGGCGCCGTCTTGGCCTTGACGTCGGCGACGAACTTGGCATCGGCCTTGACGATCTGCACGTTGTTGGCCTGCATCAGGGCCGTGGCGCGGCGATCGACCTTGTCCCAGCCGCGGCCATAGATACGCGCGGCCACTTCGCCCGAGATGGCGTCAACCGCCTTCTTTTCGTCGGCAGACAGCTTGTCGTATTTGGCCTGGTTCATCATGAACACAAAGCTGGTGTTGTACAGGCCGCCCGGAAAGGTGGTGGCATGTTTGATCAGCTTGTCGATCTTGAAGGACTCGGTGGATTCGGCCGGGAACAGCGTGCCGTCCATGACCCCGCCGGACAGCAGCTCGTAGGAGTCGGGCGCGGGCTTGAGCGTGACATTCATGCCCAGGGTTTTCGAAATCTCGTTGACCATGCCACCGCCCACGCGCCACTTCAGGCCGCCCAGCTCGGCCACATTGGTCACCGGCCGCTTGGTGTTGAACACAATGCCGGGGCCGTGGGTGAAGAAGGACAGGACCTTCACACCCTGGTGCTCCGCCTGGAACTGCGGATTTTTCATGGCGACCTTGTTGAAGGCCACGGAAATCGGCTCGGCGGTGTTGCCCAGGAAGGGAAACTCCGACATCTGGGTGTAGAGGAAGCGTCCGGGTGTGTAGCCGTGCACGGTGTAGGACACGTCGGCCAGGCCGTTCTTGATGGCGTCCATGGTGCCGGGCGCAGCGGTGACACCGCGCGGCAGGATGTTGCATTTCATCTTGCCCGTGGTGTTCTTCTCGAGCAGGTCGCACCATTCCTTTTGCGCCATGCTCAGCGAGTGGCTGGGCGGCAGCCAGCTGGAGACGGTCAGCACGGTCTGGGCGGAAGCGAAGCCGCTGCAGACAGTCAGCAGCGCGGCGGCGATGGGTTTGATCTTCATTCGATGCTCCGGAACGGCCAGCGTGCTGACCAGGGTTTACTCGTGGGACGACTTGGCGGTTGCCGCTGTTTCATCCCGGAACGGTAACTTTATGTCAGCGATTGCCTGCGGTCTGTCCCTGTTTACCCCAATTAACCGACCCAACGGTCTGTTAATTAAGCGGCCATTTGTCGCCCCGGCAACAGGGCATTGGGTCTGCGGCTCTAACCGGGCGCCCCGGGGTCCTTATAATAAAATAGAACGGTCGTTCTTTTTTTTGCGGCTGGCCTTTGCAATGTCCCCGCAGCCACTGCGGCTCAGGGGCTGTTGTGCAGCTGCAGCATAGAATCAAACGCTTTACGTGAACGTCAATCACTAACTCTGGAGTTCTCCCATGAAGGTCCTGGTCCCCGTCAAACGTGTTGTTGATTACAACGTCAAGGTTCGCGTCAAGTCCGATGGCACCGGCGTCGATATCGCCAACGTCAAGATGAGCATGAATCCGTTTGACGAGATCGCCGTCGAGGAGGCCACCCGCCTCAAGGAAAAAGGCGTGGCCACTGAAGTCATCGCCGTCAGCTGCGGTGTGGCGCAGTGCCAGGAAACCCTGCGCACCGCCATGGCCATAGGCGCCGACCGCGCCATCCTGGTGGAGACGACGGAAGAACTGCAGCCGCTGGCCGTGGCCAAGCTGCTCAAGGCCCTGGTTGACAAGGAACAGCCGCAACTGGTGATCCTGGGCAAACAGGCGATCGACGACGACTGCAACCAGACCGGCCAGATGCTGGCAGCCCTGCTTGGATGGCCGCAGGCCACTTTCGCCTCCAAGGTCGATGTGGCCGACGGCAAGGCCCTGGTCATGCGCGAAGTCGACGGCGGCATGGAAACCCTGAGCCTGAGCCTGCCGGCAATCATCACCACCGATCTGCGCCTGAACGAGCCGCGTTACGTGACCCTGCCCAACATCATGAAGGCCAAGAAAAAGCAGCTCGACAACATCAAGCCGGAAGAACTCGGCGTCGATGTCAAGCCGCGCCTGAAGACGCTCAAGGTCAGCGAGCCGCCCAAGCGCAGCGCCGGCATCAAGGTGCCCGACGTCGCCACGCTGGTGGACAAGCTGAAGAACGAAGCCAAGGTTCTTTGATGGAATCCCGGGCGAGGGGCCCCGCTGCGCGGGGATCGAACGGTCGATGAAATCAAAGCCCATGCCTACAGCGTCTCATATCCCTAATTTCCCAGGAGTCACACCATGACCGCACTCGTCATCGCAGAACACGACAACGCCAGCATCCGTCCCGCCACCCTCAACACCGTGACCGCAGCCGCCCAGTGCGGCGGCGAGGTGCATGTGCTGGTGGCCGGCCTGAATGCCGGTCCCGCGGCCCAGGCCGCCAGCCAGATTGCCGGCGTCGCCAGGGTCATCCATGTGGATGGCGCCCATTTTGAACACGGCCTGGCCGAAAACATGGCCGCCCAGGTCATCAAGCTGGCCGGCAGCTATTCGCACATCCTGTTCCCGGCCACGGCCTCGGGCAAAAACATCGCGCCGCGCGTGGCGGCCCTGCTCGATGTCGGCCAGATTTCCGACATCACCAAGGTCGATGCGGCCGATACCTTCGAGCGCCCGATCTATGCCGGCAACGCGATTGCCATCGTGCAGAGCAGCGACGCCACCAAGGTGATCACCGTGCGCACCACCGGTTTTGACGCAGCTGCGGCCACCGGCGGTTCTGCCGCGGTGGATGTGGTCAGCGGCGAAGCCGACAGCGGCAAGTCGACCTTTGTCGGCAGCGAG
>CALRTF020000236.1:0-6374 GCA_943370985.1 Paenacidovorax caeni | reverse complement strand
AGCCACAGCCAGGCCGCGAGCGACAGCTCGGTGGTCCAGCCGACCGGCGCGTTGAAGGCATAACGCATCACGATCTGCAGCAGGAAAGCGACAAAAATAATCGCCAGCAGCCCGGCCGCCACCGCTTCCGCGAAGCGGTGCAGCCGCTTGAGAATGTGATCGATCATCGTCCCCTTTCAATGGCGCGCCACCCGGCACGCATACAAGCAATGGTCCACTCCAGTGCCACCGCGGAACCGGCTTTGCCGGGCTGCCGGTGGGCCTTGCAGGCCGCGTGCCTGCCAGAAGCAGGCGCCGCTCGACCCGTCCAGATCGACGCCGGTCGATCTGGAGCCGCGGATCTCGCCTCCTCGAGAGGCGCCGCAGTCGCTTCGGGGGAGCCTACTTCATCGCGTTGATCTGCGCCAGCATGCCGCTGGGCCATGCCTTGGCTTCGTCGGACGCGAGGTAGACTTTCTGCGCATGGTCGCGGAAGGCGTTGATGTTGGGCACGTAGACGTCGAGCCCCTGCTTGCGGAAAGTTTCAGCCAGTTCGGCCTCGCGTTTCTGGTGTTCGGCCGTGCTCCATGCAATCGCCTTGTCGGCGGCGGCCTGGAAGCTGCGTTGTTTCGCGGGCGTCATGGAGTTCCAGGTCTTCATGTTGACGGTGAGCAGGTCGAAGGCGACCAGGTGCGAAGTCAGCACGATCTGCGACATCACCTCGTTGAACTTCATGTTCTGGATGTTGGGCAAGGGATTGTCCTGGCCATCGACGGCGCCGGTCTGCAGGCCGGTATAGGTCTCGGCATAGGCCATGGGGGTGGGGTTGGCCCCGATGGATCGGCCCAGCATCTGCCAGGTGTCCCCGGGCGGCATGCGCAGCTTGACGCCCGACAGGTCAGCCGGAACATTGATTTTCTTTTTGGGTTTCAGGCCGACGTGGCGCGTGCCGAAGAAGGTCGGGCCGAGAATCTTCACCTTGAGCTGGTCTTCCACCATCTTCTTCATCTGCGCGCCCGACTCGCTGGCAAAGAACTGGTTCAGGTGGTTGGCGTCGCGGAACAGGTAGGCAGAAGTCAGGATGGACCAGGCGGGCACCTGTTTGGAGATGTCCTGGGGCGCAATGTTGCCCATCTCGAGGTTGTCGCGCTGCAGCGCCACCAGCTCCGTGCCCTGGCGGAACAGCGTGGAGTTCAGGTGCATCTCGATCTTGAAGTCGGCAGCGACCTCTTTGGCGAACTGATTCATCATCTCGGCGCGGATGTCCTTGTCCGAGAACACCGCGGCAAAACGGATGGTGGCCGGGGCCTGGGCCCAGACGGGCAGGGCAGCCGTGGCGGCGAGGGCGGCTCCCGTGCCGAGAAGCGTGCGACGCTGGATGGAATGGCTCATGCTTGTCTCCTTTGATGTGTTGGCTGAACTGAAATAACGCGGAAATCGGCTGGGGCGAACTTGGGTTTTACCCGGGGGCCAGGCGCTGCGCCAGCGCCCGCAAGGCCATCTCGTAGCCGAAGGGACCGAAGCCGCAGATGACGCCCGTGGCGGCCAGCGACACCAGTGAATGCTGGTACAGCGCGTCGCGCTTGTGGATGTTGGTGATGTGGACCTCGGCGATTGGCTGGTCCAGGGTCTTGAGCGCATCCAGCAGCGGGATGGAACGGAAGGACAGGCCAGCCGGATTGATGACCACGGCGGCGGACTTCTCGCGTGCTTCCTGCACCCAGTCGACCAGCACACCTTCGTGATTGCTCTGACGGAACTCACAGGCATAACCGAGCTCCTGGGCGACGCGCTGGCACAGTTGCTCTACCTGGGCCAGCGTGGTGCTGCCATACAGCTGGGGCTCACGCACTCCCAGCAGATTGAGGTTGGGGCCGTTGAGAACGTAGATGATGCGGCTCATGCGGCATGAACCAGGCGATTGAAATGGCAGATCAAGGCTTGTCTCCGGGGTTGTGCCACAGGGCACTTCTTTGATTGCTGGCAATTCTGCTGTCCGAATGGGAAAATGTTTCTAAAATGGAAACTTATTTCATCATACAAAATGAACATCGCCCTCGAACGCGGCCTGGCCGTGCTGGAACACCTGACCCGCTATCCGGAGGGGCTGCCGCTGTCCCTGATTGCCACAGAACTGGATATCCCCCTGAGCGCCTGCCACCGCCTGCTCGCCGACCTGCAGCAGCGGGGCTACGTGCGACAGGCGCGCAAGCAGGGTGACTATGTGCTGACACTCAAGATGGTGTCGCTGGGGTTGGGCTTTCTGAGCAGCGCCGGAATTGTTGACGTCGCCGAGCCGCTACTGGAGCGGCTGGCCCAAAGCTCGGGCGAGCTGGTGCGCCTGTCCATCGTCGATGACGAGCGCCTGACCTGGGTGGCCAAGTCGCAGGGCATGCGGCAAACCGGGCTGCGCTACGACCCGGACATGGGCATGGATGCGCGGCTGTCCTGCACGGCATCGGGCCATGCCTGGCTGATGAGCCTCAGCGATGAACGGGCACTGGAGCTGGTTTCGCGCCAGGGATTCGGCCTGCCTGCGGAATACGGGCCGAAGGCGCCAACCACCCTCAAGGCCTTGCTGGGATTTCTGCATGCGGCGCGCGTGCGCGGCTACGCCATGATCGACGAGGTCTTCGCGCCCGGCATGGCGGCCATGGCTGCACCGGTGTTTCGCCGGCGGGAAGTGACAGGTGTCATCAGCATTGCGGGTCCGCGCTCGCGGCTGGACAGCGCGCGCATGCACGAACTCGCACCCGCGCTGCTGGACGCGGCTGCGCAGCTCGGACCGATCAGCAACGCCTCCACCCTGTTCGGCCGTCCGCCGCTGGGAAAAGGCTGAAGCGGTCCGGGCCTTCCCCCACAAGGGGACTTCAGGGCGGCCGGCGCGCGGGTGCCGCGTGATGTCTGGAACCGGCCTGCTCAGGTCCGATCGCGCAGCGTGTGGCCATCGGCGTCGATGACAGTGACCCGCACCGGCAGGGCCTGACGCACGCTCTGCGTGACGGTGCAGAATTCTTCGAACTGCGCCAGTGCGCGCTCCAAGTGGTCCAGCGAGCTTGCCGGGACACCCAGGGTGATGGTGGCGTGGATGCCCAGGATGCGCAACCGGTTGTCCGCGTTGCGCCCCACGTCGGCCTGCACGTCGCAGCGCAGGGGCTCGGGCGCCTGCTTGAACTTGCGCAACGCAAACAGCAGCGAGTCGCTCAGGCAGTTGCCCACCGAGGCGCATAGCAACTGTGCGGGCGAGGGGCCTTGACCCTGGCCCAGCGGTGCGGGTTCGTCGGCGATCAGCGTCGCGATGCCCCCGCCGAAACGGATTTCGAAACGGTAGTCGGCCTGCTGCTGGAGCGACACTGAAACGGTGGTCATGGGGCTGCCCTCGGATCGTTCGGTGGGTGGGTCACAAGGCGTTGAGCGGGATCTTCAGGTAGGCCACGCCGTTGTCTTCCCTGGGCGGCAATTCACCCGCGCGGATATTGATCTGGACCGAGGGGAGGATCAGTGTAGGCATGTCCAGGGTGGCGTCGCGCCGGGTGCGCATGGCCACGAACTCGTCCTCGCTCACGCCGTCGTGAACGTGGATGTTTTTCGCGCGCTGTTCGGCCACGGTGGTTTCGAAAGCGACGGCGCGGTCGTTGGGCGGGTAGTCGTGGCACATGAACAGCCGCGTCTCGGGCGGCAGGCTCAGCAGCTTGCGGGTGGAGGCGTAGAGCGCGCGCGCATCCCCACCCGGAAAATCACAGCGTGCGGTGCCCACGTCGGGCATGAACAAGGTGTCGCCGACAAACACCGCGTCACCAAAGCGGTAGGCCGCGCAGGCCGGCGTATGGCCAGGCACAAACAGGACCTCGCCGGTCAACGCGCCCAGCGGGATGCGCTCACCCTCCTGAAACAGGTGGTCGAACTGCGAGCCGTCCTGCCTGAAGCCGGGCTCGAGGTTGAAGACGCTCTTGAACACCTTTTGCACCTGGGTGATGTTGCCGCCGATGCCGATCTGTCCGCCCAGCTGGGCCCGCAGGTAAGGCGCAGCCGACAGGTGGTCGGCGTGCGCGTGGGTCTCGAGGATCCACTGCACTTTCAGGCCGTTGGCGCGCACGTAGCTGATGACCTTGTCGGCCGAGGCGTGCTGTGTGCGCCCGGACTTGGGATCGTAGTCGAGCACCGAATCGATGATGGCGCAGGCACTGCCGGGACCGCTGTGGACCACGTAGGTCACGGTCCAGGTGGCAGGATCAAACAGGCCATGCACTTGGGCTTGTGCGGTTTCAGGCTGAAAGGATGTCATGGGATTTCCTTTAAATAAGTTGCTGATAATATATTGACAAATAGATTGTTTGTCAATATATTAGAGACATGCGCTGGGTGGGCCATGCGCTAGCTCAATGAATCTTTGGGACATATCGATGAAAAAAGTCTTGATGAACCTGGAAGACATGCAGACGGCCGCAGGCGAAGCCTGCCGCCTCATGAAAGTGCTGGCCAACCCGGACCGGCTGCTGATCCTGTGTCAGCTTTCCCAGGGCGAACGCCGTGTGGGTGAGCTCGAAGAGTTGCTCGGCATCGTGCAGCCGACCTTGTCGCAGCAGCTCACTGTGTTGCGCGACGAGGATCTGGTGAGCACCCGCCGCGAGGGCAAGAACATCCACTATGCATTGACCAGCCCGAGCGCGCTGGCCGTGATGCAGGTGCTGTATCAACAATTTTGTGTCTCTGAAAAGGAATAAGCGATGACGATTGACTGGGCCAATTTCACGCCGTGGGCTTCGCTGTCCGGCGGCATCCTGCTGGGCCTTGCCTCGGCTTTCTTCATCCTGGTCAACGGCCGGGTGCTGGGAATCAGCGGCATCCTTGGCGGCCTGCTGCCGCCGAAAGCCGGCGACGCCGGCTGGCGCGTGGCCTTTCTCGTGGGCATGCTGGCCGCGCCGCTGGTGTACGGCCTGCTGGCACCCGCCGGCTTTGCGCAGGCGCCGCGTATCGACGCGGGCTTCACCACCATTGTTGCCGCTGGCTTGCTGGTGGGCCTGGGCACGCGTTATGGCTCGGGATGCACCAGCGGACACGGTGTCTGCGGGCTCTCGCGCCTGTCGCCCCGCTCACTGGTAGCCACGCTTGCCTTCATGGGCGCGGGCTTTGCCATGGTTTTCGTGGTTCGCCACATTCTTTAAGGGAGCACTGACATGCACCGCATCACCGAATTTTTTGTGGGCCTGCTGTTCGGCCTGGGCCTGTTGCTCTCCGGCATGACTGACCCGGGCAAGGTGCTCGGCTTCCTGGACGTGTTCGGCGCCTGGGATCCGTCGCTCGCCCTGGTCATGGGCGGCGCCATCGCCGTGGGTTTCTTCGCCTTTGCACTGGCCCGCAAACGCACCACCAGCTTTCTGGGGGGCGCTCTGCACCTGCCCACATCCAGGGACATCGACAAACGCCTGGTCATCGGCGGCCTGACCTTCGGTGCCGGCTGGGGCCTGGCGGGTTTTTGCCCCGGTCCAGGCATCGTCTCCATGGCGTCCGGCGAGCCAAAGGCCGCAGTGTTTGTGGCTGCCATGGTCGTCGGCATGGTGATCTTCGAGATCGCCGAGCGCACCGGCCTGCGCCAGCGCATGGGTGCCTGACATGGCTCCCCTCAAGACCGTTCCCCTGTCCGAAACAGTGTCGGTAGCGGGACAGATTTCGCCCGCAGACTTGCCCGGGATTGCGCGCGCCGGTTTCAAGTCCATCATCTGCAACCGGCCGGACGGCGAGGGTCCGGGCCAGCCTGCTCACCGCGAACTGGCACGCGCGGCCAGCCAGGCCGGCATGGCCCTGGCCTACCTGCCGGTGGTGTCGGGCCGGGTCGGCCCGCAGGACGGACAGGCTTTCGCCGACCTGCTGGAGCAGCTGCCTTCGCCCACGCTGGCGTATTGCCGCAGCGGCATGCGCTCGGCGACACTGTGGGCGCTGTCTCAGGCCGGGCTGCAGCCCTGGCCCAGGCTGGTACAGCAAGCGGCCCAGGCGGGCTTCAATCTGAGTGGCGTGGCGCAGCCCACGCAAACGGCGCACGGCTGAGATCCGCGGCCTGCGTACCCCGGATCCCATGAGTACCCTGTCCAGCTGGCGCCAGCGCCTGCCTTCATTGCCGGTGTTGCAATGGGCGCGCGCGTACAGGCGCGAGACCCTGGTCAGCGACGGCGTGGCAGCGCTCATCGTCACCATCATGCTGATCCCGCAGAGCCTGGCCTACGCCATGCTGGCGGGCCTGCCGCCCGAGGTGGGCCTGTATGCCAGCGTGGCGCCGCTGCTGCTGTATGCGGTGTTCGGCACCAGCCGCGTGCTGGCGGTGGGTCCGGTGGCAGTGGTCTCGCTCATGACGGCTGCGGCCATCGGCGAGCACGCCGTGGCCGGCACGCCGCAGTACT
>CALRTF020000235.1:0-6390 GCA_943370985.1 Paenacidovorax caeni | reverse complement strand
GTCCCACTGCAGCAACACGTCATTGGCGTCGGCGGTGAAGGGCGCTTTCAGGCGCTGGTCGAGCAACTGGTCGGCTTTCTCGCGGGTGGGCGCGGCCTTGTACAGCGCCTGGTTGCCGCCATTGGTGCCGATCGCAAAAAACACCGAGGCGAACTGCGCGCTGCGCGGCTGCCGGGTGTAGTTGCCGTTGGCCCAGTCGGGGTCGTTGCGGATCGAGTCGGTGATCAGGCGCCGCATCATCCAGTTGCGGCTCGACATCTCGCTGGGCTGCGAGGCCATGGGCACCAGCGCATCCATGAAGTCCGGGTGCCTGACGCCCCAGATCCAGGTTTGCATGCCGCCCATGGAGTTGCCGATGATCACGCGCAGGTGTTTGACGCCCAGGTGCTCCTTGACCAGCCGGTACTGGGCATCGACCATGTCGGCGTAGTTGTATTTCGGAAAGGCGCCGCGCAGGCCGTCCGAAGGTTTTGACGATTTCCCGGTGCCGATGGCATCGGGCAGGATGATGTAGTAACGGCTGGCGTCCAGCGGCTGGCCCGCGCCGAACAGCTCGCCCGCAAACGCCGGTGTCAGCATGCTGGCGCCCGAGCCGGCCGTGCCGTGCAGGATCAGCACCGGCTCGCCGCCGGGCGCGCCGACGGTGCTGTAGTTCAGGCGCAGTTCGGGCAGGACCTCGCCGGTATGGAAGCGGAAGTCTTTCACGACCCAGCTGCCTTGCTGCGGCGGCGGGTAGTCGGCAGCCAAAGCGGCGCACGCGGCGAACGACAATCCGGCGCCGCAGACGGCGCGGGCCAGGGTTTTCAGAAAGTCCATGTTGGTCTCCTCGTTATCCCCGCAATCTACCCGATTGCGTGGACTCTGTCGCGCAGGCTTTCAGGGGGCCGGGGCGCGCCGTGACGACACCACGATCCCGCCGACGATCAGCAAAAACGCCAGGCCGTGGTACAGCTGCGGCCACTCGCCGAGGAAGGCGGCCGACATCAGCGCCGCGAACAGCGGTGTGAGGTTGGAGAAAAAGCCGGCGATGTTGGGTCCGACACGCTGCACGCCCACCCCCCAACAGCGGTAGGCCAGGATGGCCGGGCCGATGGCCACGTAGAGCAGGGCGGCGGCCAGCGGCCAGCCCCAGACGATGCGGGCGTCGGTCAGCGCCCATTCACCGGCCGCGAACAGGCCCGACCAGCCCAGCCCGAAGACCATTTGCGCCATCAGGAAGGCGGCCCAGTCATTGCGGATCGCGGGCGGATCCTTCGGTTGCGAGAGCATCCAGCTGTAGAAGGCCCAGGCCAGTGTGGCCAGCAGCACGTAGACATCGCCGGGAACCAGCCGGATCTGTACCAGCAGCGCCCACTGGCCGCGCGACAGCACCAGCAGCACGCCGGCAATCGACAGCACCGCGCCGGCCACCTGCCGTCGCGTGATGCGCTGGCCGAAGCACAACGCGCCTATCGCCAGCATCCAGACCGGCACGCTGGAAGCGACCAGGGTCACGTTCAGCGGTGTCGAGGTCTGCAGCGCCAGGTACTGCAGGGCGTTGTAGCAGCCCACGCCCAGCAGGCCCAGCAGCGCGAAGCGTTTCCAGCTCGGCCACAGGGCGCTGCCGGGCCGCAGCAGCCAGCCGGCCAGCGGCAGCAAGATCACAAAGGCCAGCGCCCAGCGCAGGAAGTTCAGCGTGATCGGCGGCACCAGCTCATGGACCAGGCGCCCCACCACCGCATTGCCGGCCCAGAGCAGCGGCGGCACCAGCAGCAGCAGGGCGGTGCGAAAATTCAGTCCGGATGTCATGCGGGGACTGTAACCATGTGCCTGCCGCCTTGCTGACCACCCCCTGAACGCCCGGCGCCGGGGCGGGATGGCGCGGCGCCTGCCCAGCAAGCCCGCGGGTTTCGTGGCAGGATGCAGGCCGCACTCCCTTTCAACCGTACTTCAAGGAATTCACCATGGCCATGACCCGCTCCAAAGCCGTCCGTATCGACCAGCACGGAGGGCCCGAAGCGCTCAAGCTGGTGGACGTGGAGGTGGGTGAGCCCGGGCCGGGTGAAATACGCATCCGCCACAAGGCGGTCGGCCTGAACTACATCGACATTTACCAGCGTGCCGGCGTGTACAAGCTGCCCATGCCGCTGCAGCTCGGCATGGAAGCGTCCGGTGTGGTCGAGGCCGTCGGCGAGGGCGTGACCCACCTGAAGGCCGGCGACCGCGCCGCCTATGCCAGCCAGCCGCCCGGCAGCTACTGCGAAGTGCGGGTCATGCCGGGCAAATGTGTCTGCAAGCTGCCCGACGACATTTCCTTCGACACCGGCGCAGCCATGATGCTCAAGGGCCTGACGGTGCAGTACCTGCTGCGCCGCACCCAGCCCCAGGGCGGGCTGCAGGCCGGTGACCACGTGTTGTTCCATGCCGCCGCCGGTGGTGTCGGCCTGATCGCCTGTCAGTGGGCCAGGGCCATGGGCCTGCAACTCATAGGCACGGCCGGATCCGACGAAAAGTGTGCGTTGGCCAAAGAGCATGGCGCAGCCTTCACCATCAACTACGCGAAGGAAGACTTTGTGGCTCGGGTGAAAGAGATCACCGGCGGACAGGGCGTGAAGGTGGTGTACGACTCGGTCGGCAAGGACACCTTCCTGAAGTCGCTGGACTGCGTGCGGCCTTTTGGCCTGGTCGCCAACTTCGGCAATGCCTCCGGCAAGGTCGAGCCGCTGGACATCGGCCTGCTGGCGGCCAAGGGCTCGCTGTATGTGTCGCGCCCGACGCTGTTCACCCACATCGCCAGCCGTGAGACCACGCAGGCGATGGCCGATGACCTGTTTGCCATGGTCAGCAGCGGCAAGGTCAGCGTCCCGATTGACCAGCGTTTTGCGCTGGCCGATGTGGCCGAGGCACACCGCTCGCTGGAAGCGCGCAAGACCACCGGCTGCACCATCCTGACCCTGTAGCTCATGTCCGGCCTGGATCCGTCATGGCTGGCGGCGCTGCGTGCCGGCGGCCGGCAGGCGCCGGCGCGGCCGCGCCTGCCGCTGCTGGCCGGTGCTGCCGAGATCGGTTCGGTGGAGCCCGATTTGTTGAATGAAATCAGGCTCCAGTCCCCGTCGGACGGCGCCATTCAGCTATCAAAAACAGAGCATGCGGGGAGCCCGGCCTGGCGCCTCCAGGGTGAGCCCACCGCTGCGCTGGCTGCGCTGGCGCTGGCGCTGCGTGAGGCCGGACTGGCCCACGCCTGGCGTGATGAGCAACTCGCGGTGACCGACGCGCAGGGCCGGCGCGTCGGCAGCGTGGAGCGTGCCGTGGTGCGTGTGCTGGGCATCCCGACCGCCGCGGTCCACCTGATAGGCCGCACCGGCGATGGCCGCTTCTGGGTGCAGCAGCGCGCCTTCAGCAAGTCCAACGATCCCGGCATGTGGGACACCCTGATGGGCGGCATGATCAGCGGTGCCGACACCCTGGCCAGCGCGCTGGCGCGGGAAACCTGGGAAGAAGCCGGCTTGCGCCTGGAGCAGCTGCAGGGCATCGAATGCGGCGGTCACGTCGACATCCGCCGCCCCTGTGACGACGGGCGCGGTGCCGGCTACGTGATCGAGCGCATTGACTGGTACCACTGCACCGTGCCCGACGGCATCGTGCCGGTGAACCAGGATGGCGAGGTCGAGCGCTTCGTGCTGATGGATCAGGCCGAGATGCTGGAGACGATGCACGCCGGTGGGTTCACCAGCGAGGCCGCGCTGATCCAGGCGGCTTTGCTGGAGGCGCGCGGCTAAGCCGCCCGGTTCACTCGAGGGCTGATACCGCGCGGCCGATTTCGGGCCAGCGGTGATGCAGGTAGAGCCAGGCCACCAGACCGATACACAACATCAGCAGCGACACCGCGGCCAGCGCGATCGTGGAGTGCATGATCAGCGGCGCAATCACGCCGGCGACGATGCCGTTGGCGGTCGAGCCGATGAAGGCCTGCAGCGACGAGGCCATGCCGCGCCGCTCGGGATAGAGGTCCAGCACCAGCAGCGTCACCACCGGCACCATCAGGGCCCAGCCGAAAGCGAAGATGGCAATCGGAAACAGCGCCCAGGACACATGCGCCTTGAACAGCAGGTTGGCCAGCAGGTTGATCACCGCGACCACCAGCATGATCACAAAGCCGTGGCGGATCTGCTGCTTGGGCGCAATCCTGCCGGCCAGGCGGCCGCTGAGCCAGGCGCCGGCCATGATGCCGGCGATCGTCAGCACGAAGAACCAGAAAAACTCGGTGGGCGCCAGGGCCAGATGCGAACCGAGGAACTCGGGCGCGGCCAGCACGTAGAGAAACATGCCGTTGAAAGGCACACCGCTGGCCAGTGCCAGCAGGAAGAAGCGCGCGCTCGAGCCGAGCTGCCAGTAGCCGCGCATCAGGTGTCTGACATTGAAGGGCTGGCGCTGCGTGACATGCAGCGTCTCGGGCAGCAACCGGTAGTTGGCGACCCACAGCAACACGCCGACACCGGTCAGGAACCAGAAGATCGCATGCCAGTTGATGTGCACAAACAGCCAGCCGCCGATGATGGGTGCAATCGCCGGTGCCACGCCGAAATAAATCGTCACCTGGCTCATGACCTTCTGCGCCTGGGCCGGCGGGAACATGTCGCGGATCACGGCGCGCGAGACCACGATGCCGGCGCCGGTGGACAGGCCCTGCAGCGCCCGGAACAACACCAGCTGCTCGATGCTTTGCGACAGCGCACAACCGGCCGAGGCCAGGGTGAACATCGCGATGCCCCAGAGCACCACCGGACGTCGCCCGAAGCTGTCGGCCAGCGCGCCGTGGAACAGGTTCATGAAGGCAAAGCCGAACAGGTAGGCCGACAGCGTCTGCTGCATCTCGACCGGCGTGGCGCCCAGCGAACGCGCGATGCCCGAGAACGCCGGGATGTAGGTGTCGATGGAAAACGGCCCCAGCATGCCCAGCAGCGCCAGCAGCACGGCCAGGGCCCAGCGTGGCGCCTTCCAGAGCTGGTCGGCGTTGGGGTTCATGCCGGCGGGGCCGGCCGGTCAGCGCAGCTCATCGGTCAGCACGCCCTGGCGCAGGCGGTTGGGGGCCAATGCGCCGGCCGAGTCGAGAATCGGATAGGCAATCGAGCAGATGTGCGAGTTGATGCGCTTCAAGTCGCTGATCAGATCGATGTGCAGCGAACTGGTTTCCATGCTCTGCATGGTGCGGTCGGACAGCCGGCCCAGGTGGGTGGTGGCGTAGGCGCGTTCGAGGTCGCGGAAGCGCGCTTTTTCCTCGAGCAGCTTCTGCGCATCACGCACACTGCCGTTGAGGAACACACTCATGCTCAGGCGCAGGTTGTCGATCAGGCGCTGGTGCAGCTCGCAGATCTCGGCCATGCCGGCTTCCGAGAAATTGCGGCCCGGCTTGATTTTCTTGTCCTCGATGTCGATCAGCACACGCTCGATGATGTCGCCGATCTGCTCCATGTTGATGGTGAAGCTGATGATGTCGGTCCAGCGCCGGCTTTCTTCCTCGCCCAGGGCCTCGCGCGAGATCTTGGTCAGGTAATACTTGATCGCCGAGTACAGCTCGTCCACCGTGTCGTCCATCTTGCGCAGGTCTTCGGCGAGCTTGAGGTCGTTGCGGCGTATCACTTCCAGCACGCCGAGCAGCATGCTTTCGACCACGTCGGCCTGATGCAACGCCTCGCGT
The DNA here is from genome assembly GCA_943370985.1 of Paenacidovorax caeni. GTDB lineage: Bacteria > Pseudomonadota > Gammaproteobacteria > Burkholderiales > Burkholderiaceae_C > Polaromonas > Polaromonas caeni_A. The sequence goes on along the minus strand of CALRTF020000235.1, from coordinate 713 downwards.
GCAGCGCAGGAGATGGCCAGCGACGGTGTGGCCAGTGCCGAAGGGTCGAGGTGGTGCGGCCGGCCGCCGGCGGTCGCGCCCTTGACCGGCCGGGGCAGGAATTTTTCGACCCAGCTTGCCACCACCTGGGTCCAGCCGATAAAGACCAGACCGACGGCCGTGTTGAACATCAGGTGGAACAGCACCACCATGGTGGCGGTTTCGCCGAGGTGCGGCGCCACATGGCGCAGCCACAGGCCCACAAAGGGCGCGGCCACCGCGACGCCCAGCAGCTTGAAGACCAGGTTGCCCAGCGGGACCTGGCGCACCTCGATGGCCGAGCGGGCTGTCGTCAGCACTGCCAGCAGGCCGCTGCCGAGGTTGGCGCCCAGCACCAGGCCCAGCGCGACGTCCGGCGGGATCACGCCGGAAGCGGCCAGGGTGGCGGTCAGCAGCACGATCGCCAGGCTGGAATAGGACACCACGGCCAGCACCGCGCCTGCAGTGATCTCCAGCAGCAGGTCGCTGCTCAGGGTGCCCAGCAGGGCCTTGATGGCCGAGTTCGAGGTCAGCACCGCGGTGGAATCGGTCACCAGCCGCAGCGCCAGCAGCATCAGCCCCAGGCCGATCAGGATGCGCCCGACGCGCCCCACGTTGGTCGATTGCCGCGAGATGAAGAGCACCACGCCGGAAAAGATGAACAGCGGCGACAGCCAGGACAGGTCGAAGGAAAA
>CALRTF020000234.1:0-6412 GCA_943370985.1 Paenacidovorax caeni | reverse complement strand
CGTGTCATCCTGGGGCTGACACGAACAGGGCATTGCCACCTATAAGCCCGTCGCGCGGGCCTGAGCATCATGGAGGCATTCAACCCAAGGATGCGCCATGAAACTGCTCACCCCCCAGAACCGTCCTGCCAAACCCCGCCGCGCGCGCCGCCTGATGGCCGCGTACATCGCCTACTTCACCACCGTGTGTGCCAGCATGGCGGCCGCTGCGGCCGTGGTGACGGAGACCGCGCCCATCCTGCTGGTGACGGGGCTGTGAACATGCACGCCGAACCCCAGACCGCACCGGAGGAAGACACGGTCCCGCCCGGTGACGACAGCAACAACGACCCCACGCCGCCGCTGCCGGCCGACCCGGGCCGCAATGGCGGCGAGCGAAATCCTTCGGCGTCCATGGCCCCGAAAACCCAGCCCCCGATCGATGAGGAACCCGAGCTGAATGTCGGCGAACGCGATATTCCCAGCGATGGCCGCGACCGCGAAGGTGAAGGCATGATCCGCGACCTCGACAAGCCGACCGAACCCGGCAGTGAAAAACCCAAAGGCGCCGGCCATGGCTACTGACCCCAACGTGCCCCAGCCGGAGCCGGTGCAACCCCTGAGCACGCCGCCCAACCCCGGCCAGGTCCAGCCCACCCCCCAACCGATGTAAGCGCTGCCACCATGCCCGAAGATCCAACGCCCGATGGCCAGGGCCTGCTGAACAAGCCACAGGTCAAGCCTTTCCCCGAACCCACACCCCAGGACCGGGAAGACGCGAAGGACGACGCCGTGGACGATGCTTCCCGGTCGCTGGTTTCGCCCGACATGGAAGAGCCGGCCGAAACCAATCGCCCGCCGCTGGGCAACTAGCCGTGCGCGCCAACCCGCCCGCTCCCGCGGAAGAACACAAAGCGGCCGAAGCCGATCTGCTCGGTGAGGCCGCGACCTTGCCCCCACCTGCCGCGGCTGATGCAGGTCAGCCGCCGCCGCCAGCCGTTGCGCCCATGCCGGAGCCGCCGCCGGCCGAGGACGAAAACCAGCCTGGGTTTATCGGTGAGCGCAACCGTCCCGGGCCTTGACAGCGCGCCGACTCCTGGGGCGCTCACTTATTGATAGCTGCCTGCTCCTGTCCGCAAAGGGCCGGCGCCTGATTTGGCCCTAAAAACCGGCGGCGGCCAGCTCGGCCCGTGAAGGCAGGCCCTCGCTGTCGCCTTGCACCTGCACCGCCCGCGCGCCTATCCAGGCGCCGCGCCGCACCGCCGCGGCAACGTCCAGGCCCGCCAGCAGCCCGCTGATCACACCGACGGCAAAGCCGTCCCCCGCACCCACGGTATCGACAACCTGTGCCACCGGGAAGCCCGGCACGTGGCCGCTGCCGCCGATGCCGTCGAACCAGGCGCCCTGCGCGCCGAGCTTGACCACCACGAGCTTGGCCCCGCGTTCGCGGTAAAAACCGGCAATACCCTCGGCCGTGTCCTGGCCGGTCAGCAGGCGGCCTTCCTCCAGGCCGGGCAACACCCAGTCGGCCCGCGCCGCCAGGTCGTTGATGGCCTCCACCATGAGGGCCGGCGAGGCCCACAGCGCAGGCCGCAGGTTGGGATCAAAAGAGACGGTGCGCCCCGCGGCGCGCATGAGGTCCATGCTGCGCCTGGCCAGCGGCAGGGTGCTTGCCGAGATCGCCGGGAACACACCGGTCGCATGCAGGTGGCGTGCCGAGAGCAGCCAGGCGCTGTCGATGTCGTCCGGCCCCATCTGGCTGGCGGCCGAGCCTTTGCGGTGGTATTCGATGGGCGGGTCGCTGCCGTCGCTGACGCTGCCCTTGATCATGAAGCCGGTCGGCTGCGAAGCCACCAGCGCGACCTGTGCGCAGTTGATGCCTTCGGCCGACATCGCGCGGATCAGGTAACGCCCCATCATGTCGGTGCCCAGGCGGCTGGCCCAGCCGACCTTCAGGCCGAGGCGGGCCAGACCGATGGCCACATTGGTCTCCGCGCCTGCCGTGTATTTGTGAAACGCGCCGGCGTCTTCGAGCGGGCCGGGCCGGTCGGCCACCAGCAGCATCATGGCTTCACCAAAGGTGACGACGTCCAGCGCGTGGGTCATGTTTTGAGCGGGAGAGTACAGGGTGCGCAAATCGTAGCACCCCGTCGATGCTATTTTATTGATAGCTGCTGGCGCTTGCCCGACGAGGGCTGGCGGCCTGTTTTTCCCTCAAGCGCCGACACTGCCGGTGATCGGCAGCACGATGCCGGTGATGTAACCCGAACACACCGGTGCGGCCAGGAACACGTAAGCCGGTGAAATTTCCTCGGGCTGGGCCGGGCGTTTCATGTCGGTTTTTTCGCCGAAATGCCGGATGTCTGCGGCGGACTTGTCGGCCGGGTTCAAGGGCGTCCAGACCGGGCCCGGCGCCACCGCGTTGACGCGTATGCCCTTGTCGATCAGGTTGCTGGCCAGCGACTTGGTGAAGGCGTGGATGGCGCCCTTGGTCGCCGAGTAGTCCAGCAGCTGGGCACTGCCCTCCAGGCCTGTGACCGAGCCGGTGTTGATGATGCAGGCGCCCCGGCGCAAATGCGGCACCGCCGCCCTGGCCATGTGGAAGTAGCCGAAGATGTTGGTGCGAAAGGTTTCCTCGAAACGTTTGTCGTCGAGTTCTTCGAGGCTTTTGGCATGTTCCTGGAAGGCGGCGTTGTTGACCAGGATGTCGAGTTGCCCGAAGGCCTTCAGGGTTTGGGCCACCGCCCGGGTCGCGAAGGCCGGTTTCTTGACGTCGCCCGGGATCAGCACACAGCTTTGCCCTTCGGCCTCGACGCAGCGCCGGGTCTCGCGCGCGTCCTCGTGTTCGTTCAGGTAGGCCAGCGCAATGTCCGCGCCCTCGCGCGCAAACAGCACCGCCACGGCGCGGCCTATGCCCGAGTCGCCGCCGGTGATCAGCGCCACCTTGCCCCGCAGCTTGTGGCTGCCTTCATAGGCCGGCGCGAGGAAGTTCGGTTGCAGCGCCATGTCGGCCTCCAGGCCGGGTTTGCGCAGGTGCTGGCGAGGCAAGGGCGTGGCCGGCTGCACGCGGGCGCCGGCCTGGACCGGTTTTTTGGCCGGCGGCTTTTTCGGCTGGCGCGCGTCTTTGGCGTCCTGGCTGGCCTGGATCGCGCGCTGGGTGCGTGCCGTGGCATTGGCAGCGACGGATCGGCGTGGGGACGCGGTCATTTGGCGCCGCCTTTTTTCCTGCCGGCGCCGGTCTTGTTGCCGCCGCCATCACTTTTGTTGACGGTGGCCCAGGCACGGGCTTCGGCCTCGCCGTCGGGCACTCCCTTTTTTTCATAACTTTCCTCGATGTGCCTGGCCTGGCGTTTTTGCTTGTCGGTGTAGGCGGACTTGTCTCCTTGCGGCATGGGGCGCTCCTGAAAAAAAGTGGATGGCATCAGCAGAGCAGGGCGCGGGCTTTGGGCCTGTCAACAAGGTGTGTGTCCGCCTGTAGGACAAACCGCAGGTCCTGCTGCTTTCGCCCTGTCCTACAGCAAGATCAACGGCGTCCCACAGGCCTGCGCAAAGCGGCTGCCTAGAGTCGTTTTCGGTGTCTGGCAGCCGTGACCCGACAACGGCCGCCGGCACATGACCGGAACCCACCTGACAACAAACCCACCACCCAGGAGCCCACCATGAGCAAAGCCCCCCCCAAGATGAATGACGCCGTTGACCTGCTCGATGCCGACCACATTGCGGTCAAGAAGCTGTTCACCCAGTTCAAGAAACTCAGCGAAGCCGAAGCCCCGGCCGGGGAGCGCAAGGCGCTTGCCGACAGGATCTGCAAGGAGCTCACGGTGCATGCCGACATCGAGGAACAGGTCTTTTATCCGGCGGCCCGCGAAGCCATCGGCGATGACGCGCTGATGAATGAAGCGGAAGTCGAGCATGCCAGTGCCAAGGACCTGATCGCGCAGATCTCCGGCATGGACGCCGACGAGGAGTTGTTCGACGCCAAGGTCATTGTGCTGGGCGAATACATCGACCACCACGTCGAGGAAGAGCGCGAGGAAATGTTTGTCAAGGCGCGCAAGAGCGACATGGACCTCAAGGGCATGGTCGCCGAGTTGAAGGCACTCAAGGAAGAACTGCTGGCCCACTACGAAGTGCCGGCCTGATGGCCCTGGCCGGCTCCCTCGACGGCTCCGGCTCCGCCGGCATGCAGCGCGCGGCTTCGGGACGCGATTCCCCGCCCGCGCCACCTGTCGGCGAAAGCATAGAGCAGCTGACCCGCAGCAACATCGAGGCCATCCTGCAGCTCGAGCGTGAGCGGCAGGCCAGGCGGCCCTGGGCCTACCGCGTGGCCGCCAGCATCGCCGGCTTCTGCGGAACGGCGCCGGTGTTGTGGCTGCACGCGGCATTTTTTATCGGCTGGCTGGCCTTCAATTCCAGCCGCCTGGCGTTCGATCCCTACCCCTTCACCTTCCTGACCATGGTGGTGTCGCTGGAGGCGATTTTTTTGTCCTTCTTCATCATGATCGGGCAGAACATCGCCAGCCGGGAAAGTGAACGCCGCCACCAGCTGGATCTGCAGATCAACCTGCTGAACGAGCGGGAGATGACCGCCATGCTCAGGCTGATGGCCAGGATGGCCGACAAGCTCGAGATCAGCCCGGCCGACCAGGCCGAAGCCCGTACCTTCGGGCACAACACCGACCCGCTGGCCCTGCTGGACCAGATCGTCACCGCCGAGCGCGCCGCGCGGCAATCGTCCTGACGGGCCGCCTTGCGGCGGAGGGAGCGAGCGGCTAAGCTGGGCCACATGGCTTTGTTGACCGCGCTGAACACCCGCTGCTGTATTGCCGGCGGCGGTCCCGCCGGCATGATGCTGGGCCTGCTGCTCGCGCGTGCCGGTGTCGATGTGCTGGTGCTCGAGAAACACGCCGACTTCCTGCGCGATTTCCGCGGCGATACCGTGCACCCCTCGACCCTGCAGGTGATGCATGAGCTGGGCCTGCTCGACAGATTCCTGGCGCGCCCGCATGACGCGGTACAGGTCCTGCGCGCGACCATCGGCGACAGCGATGTGGCGATTGCGGACTTTTCACGCATTCCTGCGCACTGCCGCTTCATCGCCATGGTGCCGCAGTGGGAGTTCCTGGATTTCCTGCGCGACGAGGCGGAGGCCTTCTCCTCGTTTGGCCTGATGCAGAACGCCGAGGTCACCGGGGTCCTGCAGACCCGCGGGCGCGTCACGGGGGTGGCGGTGAGCACACCCGCTGGTGAACGCCAGGTGATGGCCGACCTGGTGATTGGCGCCGACGGCCGGCGTTCGGTCGTACGCCAGTCGGCCGGGCTGCGCGTGCGCGACCTGGGCGCACCGATCGACGTGTTGTGGATGCGCCTGCCGCGGCTGCCTTCCGATGGCTCGAGCACGGGCGGTCGCATAGGCCGCGGCCTGTTCCTGGCCATGATCAACCGCGGCAGCTACTGGCAATGCGCGTATGTGATCCCCAAGGGCGGGCTCGAGGCCCTGCGCGCGCGCGGGCTGCAGGCTTTCCACACCGACCTGGTGCGGCTGGTGCCGGCATTTGCCGACCGTGTCGGCCAGCTGGCCAGCTGGGACGACATCAAGCTGCTGACCGTGACAGTGGACCGGCTCGAACAATGGTGGCGGCCCGGCCTGCTGTGCCTGGGCGACGCGGCGCACGCGATGTCGCCCCTAGGCGGCGTCGGCATCAACCTGGCGATCCAGGACGCCGTGGCCGCAGCCAATCTTCTGGCCGGGCCGCTGGCCGATGCCGAAGTGTCTGCCGAGGCCCTGACCAGCCTGCTGGCCCAGGTGCAAAAGCGCCGCCTGCTGCCGGCACGCATCACGCAGGCGGTGCAGGTGGCGATCCAGAACCGCGTGCTGGCACCGGTGCTGGCCGGCGCGTCTGCCGGGGACGACACCCCCCTGGCCGTGCCCTGGCCGCTGCGGCTGATCAACCGCTTTCCGGCCTTGCTGGCTTTGCCTGCCTATGCGGTGGGGATAGGCGTGAGGCCGGAACACGTGCATTCGCCGCGGGTCTAGGCGGGGACCCGGTCCCGACGGTTTTGAGCGTCACGCTGCGTCACCGGAACGCTTGCGGGCAGTAGTTTCAACTCCCCACTCCCACCCCTAGCCCCTCCCTCGCCCCGCTGGGCGATGGAGGGGGATTTCATTTGGCCGCGTGTGCTGCGCTCGCGTGCAAACATGACGGTCTGTTGGGAGTCCCGCACACGAAGCGCGCAGCGCTTCTTGTGCTCCGGATCTTGAATTTGGTAGTCCGTGTTTGTCTTCTCTTCGTTCCCACCCTTCTGTATGCGCCGAGGAGCGCAGGGCCGGACGGATCAGGGCGAGCGATTGTCTGAGCGAAGCGAGTCGAGCTCGACCCCGTTTGCGGCGAGCACCGCAGGTTACCTGGAGCGAAGCGGAAGGACCCAGACC
>CALRTF020000233.1:0-6426 GCA_943370985.1 Paenacidovorax caeni | reverse complement strand
CCCTCCGGAAAGCCGTACCAATACAGGACTCAAAGCCGGAGAGCAGGAAGCGAAAAGCGCTTCCTGCACGGGAATCCCAACCGTCGGTCATGTGTGCACGCGAGCGCAGCACACGCGGCCACATGAGGCTCCCTTCTCTCGCCCAGCGGGGCGAGAGAAGGGCGGGGGGTTGGGAGTGGGGAGTTCAGTCCTGCTGTCTGCGTCCCTTCGTTTCGCTCAGACAATCGCTCGCCCTGATCCGCTTTGACCTGCGCTCCCCGGCCCAGCCCGACGGGTGGGGGAGAAGACCAATACCGAATTCGGCGCGAGTCAGGCAGCGCATCCCTGAGGGTGGGAGTGGGGGTTGAAACGACTGCCCAGGGCGGACAGCAACCGCAAGGTGGACAGGCGCGAATGAGCAGCAAGCCAGGCCTGCGGCTCCTGCAATCGAAGGGTGCGCAGGGCCGGGAAGCTCTGCTAGCATCTCGCACATTCCAACAACAGGGGGAGGCCCGCCGGCCTTTTTAATGCATGACTCAAGGACCCGATTGCGTTCCATCTGACCGTCAGCCCGCAGCATGGCGGACACTGACGGTGCTTTTGCTGACGGCCTCCCTGATGGCTGGCTGCGCCCAGCTTCCTCCCATGGTCGAGCAACTGCAGGCCGACAAGAAAACGCAGATCCGGCTGTTTGTCGAGGACGCGCCGTTCCAGTACACGGTGCCCGCAGCGGCGGACCCGATAGGCGGCGGCGTTCCGCTGGTGATGCTGATAGGCGCGCTGACAGCAGTCGGCATTCAGTACTCGCTGGAAGGCGCCAATACGCGGCTGGCGGCAGCGGCTGCCGAGAAGAAGCTGGCCGTCGACCACCGCCAGGCCTTTGTCAGTGAGCTGGTGCGCCGGCTCGGCCAGCTCGGCATCAGTGTCGACGTGGTGCGTATCCCCTACGAGTCCGGTTCGATGGGCAATGACCGGCGGTTTTTCAAGCCTTCGACGAAGATGGTCACGGTACCCACCGATGCGCCGGTGTTTGCCCTGAACCTGGACGTGGGCACCTGCACCTTCGGCGCCGTCAGTCCCTGCGTGCGTTATGCCTTCCTGGAGGTGCCGCCTGCAGCCAAGCCGGTGGCGGTCGCCCAGACCGACATCATGCGCAACCCGAGCACACCACCGACGGCGGCGCGTTACCGCGGTGCCTTCGGCACGGCGCCCGACTATGCAAAGTCCTATGCGACGCAGTTCAAGGGATACGCCAGCGTGGATGAGGCCATCCGCGACATCGCCGGATTCGATGCACAACTCCAGAAAATTGTGCCTATCGCGGTGGACGACCTGGTCAGGCTGCTGGAGCCGAGGGCGCCCGGCGCCACACCGGCCGCGAAGATCGCGGCGCAGCCCTGACGCGACAACAGGGTTCCCACCGGCACATCACTGAGCATCTTCGCCAGGCCATCGCGCCCGCGGGCCGCACGCATCCCACAGGGCGCCGCCGGTTCCTGCGTTGCTGCAGCGATGGGGGGAGCCGGGTGAGAGGGGTGGGCACGGAAAAACCTTTCCAGCCGACCCTCGGCGCAGCCGACGGCGCACACTGTCAGACAGCGCCGCAAGGCCGGCCAGCTTCGGTTCGCTATTTATTTGATAGCTGACACCGCTTGTCCGGCAAGGGCTGACGGCCTGTTTGATGCTCAACTGGCGACCGTGAAGCGTTTTTTCAGATGCTGCGGCTGCTCGATCTCGTCGACGATGGCCAGCGCCAGATCAGCGACGCTGATGCCGGCCGGCTGCCCGCCCTGGCCGGGCAGCAGCTCGTCGGCGCCGACGCGGTACTGGCCGCTGCGTTCGCCGGGCGCCAGCGCAATCGGCGGCGAAACAAAACTCCAGTCCAGCGTGTTTTCGCGCTGCAGGCGGTTCAAGGCCTCGCGCGCGGCCAGTGCGCCCTGCTTGTACGCGGCCGGAAACTCCGGCGTGTCCACCAGTTGCAGGCCGGGTGCGACAAACAGGCTGCCGGCGCCACCGACCACCAGCAGACGTTTCAGGCCGGCTGCTTTCACCCCTTCGACGATCGCATCGCTGGCCTGCAGGTGCAGGTCGTGGATGGACGGCTCGCTCCAGCCCGGGTTGTAGGCGCTGATCACCGCGTCCTGGCCGGCCACGGCGGCGGCGACCTGGGCCGCGTCGAGCACGTCGGCTTTGACCACGCTCAGGCCGGCCTGCGGCGTGATTTTGGCCGGCGTGCGCGCCAGCGCGGTGACGCGGTGGCCGCGCGCCAGCAGTTCGGGAAGGATGGCCGAGCCAACAAAACCGGTGGCGCCAATCAGGGCGATATTCATGGAAAACTCCTGGTGATTTCTAAGCCGCTAGTTTGCTGACTTCACAACGCCGTGAATAGATGGCTTAATTTGCTAACACTGTGAAGTAACGCTAACTAATAGGAGGGGATATGGACCAGCTCAGGCGCATGGCCATTTTTGCCGAGGTGGTCGCTGCCGGCTCCATGACGGCAGCGGCACGCCAGCTTGCGATGACACCTTCGGCGGTCAGCCAGCACCTGCGCCAGCTCGAGCAGTCGCTGGGCCTGGCGCTGTTGCACCGCTCGACGCGGCGCCTCGCCCTGACCGAGGCCGGCGAGCGTTACCACGCGGGTTGCTCGGCGATGGTGGCGGCGGCGCGCGCGGCAGACCAGGCGCTGGCCCGCCTGCGCGACGAGCCCGAAGGCGAGTTGCGGCTGGCCGCGCCGATTGGTTTCGGCGGCCTGCTGGCCAGCGCGCTGGCGCCGCTGCGCGCCCACCCCCGGCTGTCGCTGCAGCTGCTGCTCGATGACGCCGTCATCGACCTGATCGCCGCGCGGGTGGACATCGCGCTGCGGGTCGGCGCCTTGCCGGACTCGGCGTTGGTGGCGCGCAAGCTGGGCCGCATGGGGCGCCAGCTGTGCGCCTCGCCGGCCTACCTCGCCGCGCGCGGCTGGCCGGCACAGCCCGCGGACCTGCTGGCGCACGACTGGCTGGGCGGCAAGCCCGGCACAGCGGGCGAGTTGCTGGAGTTGTCGGGGCCCGGCGGCGAACGTTGCGCCCTGCACATGGAAGGGCGCGTTCAGGCCACCCAGGTCACGGCCCTGCACGCGCTGTGCCTGGCGGGCTGGGGCATCAGCATCGTGGTCAGCGACGATGACCGGCGGGCGCTGGCCGATGGCCGCCTGTTGCCTGTGTTGCCGGGCTGGAAACTGGACGACCTGCCGGTGTATGCGGTGACGCCGCGGCGCGGTGAGCAGCCGGCCAAGGTACGGCACGCGCTGGACTTGCTGGCCGTGTATTTCGCCGGGTTGGCGGCGGCCTGAGTGACTAGGTGTGCATGGCGCGGGCGGCGTCGAGGTAGGTCTTGACGCGCTGCGCCAGCGCGATGTCGCCGGGCGTTTCCGGCTGCCAGGCCTGCACCGGGATGGTTTGTCCTTCCGCATCGACCGCCACAAACACCGCCAGGCACTCGGTGATGACTTCCATCTGGCCGGTTTTCATGTCACCGGCGCGGACCTCGACCGAGATGTTCATGCTGGTCTTGCCGGTGTAGGCCAGGCGCGCCTCGACCTCCACCAGGTCGCCGATCATGATGGGGCGCTGGAAGCGGATGCTGCCGACCGACACCGTCACGCAGTAACGCTTGGCCCAGCGCGTGGCGCAGGCATACGCGGCCTCGTCGATCCACTTCATGACGGTGCCGCCATGCACCTTGCCGCCGAAGTTGATGGTGCTCGGTTCGGCGAGAAAGCGCAGCGTGATGGAAGACATGGGCCTGGATTCCTACTTGCCAGGGTCCAGCGAGCGGGACTGACGCGCGTAGAGCCCTGTGATGTTGAAAAAAACGTCGGTTTGCCTGCCCTGGGGGTCCTGAACGGTCATCACGTCGTAGTGCTGGTCGCCGGCCTCGCGCAGCGCCTGCTTCACGAGCTTGAGTTTCTTCACACTCAGCCACTCATATTCCTCGTCGATCAGGATCACATGGATCGCGGTGGACAGGGCGCGCCCGTCACCGCTGTGGGCCATGGCCTGCTGCACGCCAAAAATCAGGCCGCGCATCTCCTGTTGTCTGGGCGTGTTGCCGGTCTTGCCCAGCAGGTAGCTGTACCAGGCCAGCCAGCGCGGCGACGGAATGTCCTCGACGGCACGCAGTTTCCCGACCTCACCCAGTTTGGCCAGCGCCTCCTGTGGCTTGCCGTCCATGTCCAGCCTGATGGACTCCTTCATCAGTTTGTCCATCAGATCGCGCAACTCGAGGTAGGAAAAACGCTGGTCGGACAGAAAGCGGGCGCGTTTTTCGCGCGCCTCGGCCAGCAGGGCCACATCCTGCGGACGCAGTTCCGCCAGCGGGATCGGCGTGAAGCGGTCCAGCGTCCGGTTGCCCATGGCGCGCGTGCGCGGGTCGATTTCGGCGAAAAGCTGTCTCGGCTGGTTGCCCGTTGTCGGTCCCTGGTAGGTCACCACGGTCAGTTCGGTTCCGCGATGCGGCTGCGATTTGACTTCGCCAATGCGGGCCAGCCTCGATTTGGCCCACTCGACAATTTCATTGACCATCACCACCCGCAAGGGCGCATCGGGTGAGTCGCCGCTTCCGATGTGCTGCCACAACAAGGTCCTGTAGGCGGCGGCGCGTTCGCGGTGCTGCTGGGCGGCCTCGTTGCGTCCCAGCTTCGCATACAACCAGCTGGCCAGCATCTGGACATCGAAGCTGGGCACCTCCGGCAGGGGCATGTATTTCTCGAGCACCAGCAAGCGGTCCAGTGCCGGCTGGTATTGACCCTCGCGCTCCAGTTTTTCACCGTCCCTGACGGCGGCGCCTATGTCCTGGGACAACTTAGGTACGTCCATGCCACGCCCGTCAAACAGGGCCTGGCGCTGCGCTTGCGCGGCCGCGACAAGTGCCGGCGAAGCCTCTTGAGGAAGTTGGGCGATCGCGGGGGTGAGGGCCCAAAGCCACGCCAGCCATATGAGTCTTACGCGCCACAATCCCACGGACTTCTCCCGCTTTTTTTTCAGTATAGCGGGAGCGGGGCCCGCGAGCCGGGCTACAGCAGACGCTGCAGGTAACGACCCGTGTGGCTGGCCGGGTTGGCGGCAATGTCTTCCGGTGTCCCCACGCCGACCACCATGCCGCCACCGGCCCCGCCTTCCGGGCCCATGTCGATCAGCCAGTCAGCGGTCTTGATGACGTCGAGGTTGTGCTCGATCACCACGATGGTGTTGCCGGCGTCGCGCAGCTGGTGCAGCACCTTGAGCAGCAGCGCGATGTCGGCGAAATGCAGGCCGGTGGTGGGCTCGTCGAGGATGTAAAGCGTGCGGCCTGTGTCGCGCTTGGACAGTTCCAGCGCGAGCTTGACACGTTGCGCCTCGCCGCCGGACAGCGTGGTCGCCGCCTGGCCGAGCTTGATGTAGGACAGCCCGACGTCCAGCAGGGTGTGCAGCTTGCGCGCGATGACCGGCACGGCCTTGAAGAATTCGGCCGCGTCCTCCACCGTCAGGTCCAGGATCTGCGCGATGTTTTTGCCCTTGTACTGCACTTCCAGGGTTTCGCGGTTGTAACGCATGCCCTTGCAGACGTCGCAGGGCACGTAGACGTCGGGCAAAAAGTGCATCTCCACCTTGACCACGCCGTCGCCCTGGCAGGCCTCGCAGCGGCCGCCGGCCACGTTGAAGGAAAAACGCCCGGCGCCGTAGCCGCGTTCGCGCGCGGTGTTCATCTCGGCCATCAGCTCGCGGATCGGCGTGAACAGGCCGGTGTAGGTGGCCGGGTTGCTGCGCGGCGTGCGGCCTATCGGCGACTGGTCCACATTGATGACCTTGTCGAAATGTTCGATCCCCTCGATGCTTTCATGCGGCGCCGGCTCCTCATGCGCGCGGTACAGCGTGCGCGCCACGGCGGCATATAACGTGTCGTTGACCAGCGTCGATTTGCCGGAGCCCGAAACGCCGGTCACGCAGGTCAGCAGGCCGACCGGGAAGTCGACACTGACGCCCTTCAGGTTGTGGCCGCTGGCCTTGATGACCCTGATCGCCTGCATGTCACCCTGGGTGCGCAGGTGTTCGGCCTCGCGCGCGGCGCGCTTGATGCCGGCGGCGCTGGGCGCAAATTTCGAGGGCTTCTTCGGGTCGCGGTACGGCGCCTTTTCCACCGTCGGCAGCCAGGGCGTGCGGCGTGTCGGCACCTCGATCCTGAGCACCTGGGCCAGGTACTTGCCGGTCAGCGAATCGGGGTTGGCCAGCACCTGCTCGTACGTCCCCTGGGCCATCACGCGCCCGCCGTGGATGCCGGCGCCCGGCCCCATGTCGATCACATGGTCGGCCGCGCGGATCATGTCCTCGTCGTGTTCGACCACCAGCACGCTGTTGCCGATGTCGCGCAGGTGTTTGAGGGTGCCGATCAGGCGGTCGTTGTCGCGCTGGTGCAGGCCGATGCTGG
>CALRTF020000232.1:0-6431 GCA_943370985.1 Paenacidovorax caeni | reverse complement strand
CCGGGACTCCCAACGCGCGGTCATGTTTGCACGCGAGCGCAGCACACGCGGCCAGATGAAGTCCCCCTCCATCGCCCAGCGGGGCGAGGGAGGGGCCAGGGGTGGGAGTGGGGAGTTCAACCCTGCTGACAACCAGGAGCTACGGACGCGGCGTGATGCCGCGATGAATGATAAAAAGTGCCTGCATCCCCCGAACGGCGGGGGATAACAGCTATCAAATCAATAGCAAACTACATGTTCCGCCGGTACTGCCCACCCACCTCGAACAGGGCATTCGTGATCTGCCCCAGCGAGCACACGCGCACCGCGTCCATCAGCACTTCGAACACGTTGGCGTTGTCTATCACCGCCTGCTGCAGGCGCTTGAGCATGGCCGGGGACTCGGCGGCGTGGCGCGCGTGGAAGTCGGCCAGGCGAGTGAGCTGGTTCTGCTTTTCCTCGTCGGTGGAGCGCGCCAGCTCCAGCTTGTCCTGCACGGCGTCGCCGTGCGGGTTGCGGAAGGTGTTGACGCCGATGATGGGCAGCTCGCCGGTGTGTTTGAGCATTTCGTAATGCATGGACTCGTCCTGGATGCGGCCGCGCTGGTAACCGGTCTCCATCGCGCCCAGCACGCCGCCGCGTTCGGCGATGCGTTCGAACTCCAGCAGCACGGCCTCCTCGAGCAGCTCGGTCAGCTCCTCGATGATGAAAGCGCCCTGGGACGGGTTTTCGTTTTTCGCCAGGCCCCATTCACGGTTGATGATGAGCTGGATCGCCATGGCGCGGCGCACCGACTCCTCGGTCGGCGTGGTGATGGCCTCGTCGAAGGCGTTGGTGTGCAGCGAGTTGCAGTTGTCGTAAATCGCGATCAGCGCCTGCAGCGTGGTGCGGATGTCGTTGAACTGGATCTCCTGCGCATGCAGGCTGCGGCCCGAGGTCTGGATGTGGTACTTGAGCTTCTGGCTGCGTTCGTTGGCGCCGTATTTTTCCTTCATCGCCACGGCCCAGATGCGGCGCGCGACGCGGCCCATCACCGTGTATTCGGGGTCCATGCCGTTGCTGAAGAAAAAACTCAGGTTGGGCGCGAAGTCGTCGATGTGCATGCCGCGCGCGAGATAGGCTTCGACAAAGGTGAAACCGTTGGACAGCGTGAAAGCCAGTTGTGAGATCGGGTTCGCACCGGCCTCGGCGATGTGGTAACCGCTGATGGAGACGCTGTAGAAGTTGCGCACCTTGTGGTGCACGAAATACTGGGCGATGTCACCCATGACCTTGAGGCTGAACTCGGTCGAGAAGATGCAGGTGTTCTGGCCCTGGTCTTCCTTGAGGATGTCGGCCTGCACCGTGCCGCGCACGTTTTCCTGCACCCACTCGCGGATTTTTTCGGTCTCGGTGGCGGTTGGGTCGCGGCCGTTGTCCTTTTTGAACTTATCAATGTTCTGGTCGATCGCGGTGTTCATGAACATCGCCAGAATCGTCGGTGCCGGGCCGTTGATGGTCATGGACACCGAGGTCGACGGCTTGCACAGGTCGAAGCCGTCGTACAGCACCTTCATGTCGTCCAGCGTTGCGATCGAGACCCCCGAGTTGCCGACCTTGCCGTAGATGTCCGGCCGCAAGGCCGGGTCGTTGCCGTAGAGCGTGACCGAGTCAAAGGCCGTCGACAGGCGTTTCGCGGCCATGCCTTCGGACAGCAGCTTGAAACGCGTGTTGGTGCGGAAGGCGTCGCCCTCGCCGGCGAACATACGCGTCGGGTCCTCGCCCTCGCGCTTGAAGGCGAAGGTGCCGGCGGTGTAGGGGTAGCTGCCGGGCACGTTGTCCAGCATCAGCCACTTGAGGATTTCGCCGTGGTCCTCGTATTGCGGCAGCGCGACCTTGCGAATCGGCGTACCCGAGAGGGATGGGGTGACCAGCGCGGTGCGGATTTCCCTGTCGCGGATTTTGACGACATATTCATCGCCGGCATAAGCGGCCAACATGTCGGGCCACTGGGCCAGCAGGGCACGCGCGTCCGCGTCCATGCGCGCCTTGCGGTGGCCGGCCAGGTCCAGCGCCGCTTCGGCGGCCGGGGCGCGGCCGGGCTTGTCGATCTTGAGCATGGCTGCGGCGGCCTTGAGCTGCTGCACCTCGCGCGCGAGCTGGGCCTGGGCGCGCGCGCGTTTTTTGTAGCCGCGCACCGTGTCGCTGATTTCGGCGAGGTAACGCGTGCGCGCCGCCGGCACCACCGGCGTCTGGTTGGTGCTGTGGCGCACCTCTGACTTCGGCAGCGTGCCTTCGGACAGGGCCAGGCCCAGCCCGGCCAGGCGCGGCTTGAGCGCCTGGTACAGCGCGGTGACGCCGTCGTCGTTGAAACGCGCGGCCATGGTGCCGAACACCGGCATCTGGTCGGCCGGCGTGGTCCAGGCCTCCTTGTTGCGCTGTACCTGCTTGGCGACGTCGCGCAGGGCGTCGAGCGAACCCTTGCGGTCGAACTTGTTGATGGCGATGAACTCGGCAAAGTCCAGCATGTCGATTTTTTCCAGCTGGCTGGCGGCGCCGAACTCGGGGGTCATCACGTACAGGGGCACGTCCACATGCGGCACGATGGCGGCGTCGCCCTGGCCAATGCCCGAGGTCTCGACCACGATCAGGTCGAAGCCGGCGACCTTGCAGGCGGCAATCACGTCGGGCAGCGCCTTGCTGATCTCCGAGCCGAAGTCGCGTGTGGCGAGCGAGCGCATGAAGACGCGCTGTCCGTTATCGGCGGTTGGGCGCGGTGAATTTTTCGACGGGCCGCCCCTAGAAAAATTAGCCCCCTCGGGGGGCAGCGCAGTACGCGAAGCGACAAGCGTGGGGGCCTGTGTCACCGTCCACGGATTGATGGCGTTCATGCGGATTCGGTCACCCAGCAGCGCGCCGCCGCTCTTGCGGCGCGAGGGGTCGATGCTGATGATGGCCACGCGAAGCTGGTCGTTCTGGTCCAGCCGCAGGCGGCGGATCAGCTCGTCGGTCAGCGATGACTTGCCGGCGCCGCCGGTGCCGGTGATGCCCAGCACCGGGATTTTTCTGTCCCCGGCTTGCGTCCTCAAGGACTGCACCAGGGCCGCATCGGCGCTCCCGTTCTCTAGTGCCGTGATCAGCTGGGCCAGTGCGCGCCAGGCCATCTCGCCATGACCTTCAATCGCCGTCGTGTCTGTCGGGGCGTAACCGGTCAGGTCCTTGTCGCAGCGCATGACCATTTCACCAATCATGCCGGCCAGGCCCATTTTCTGGCCGTCTTCGGGGCTGTAGATGCGTGTCACACCGTAGGCCTGCAGCTCGCGGATTTCCGGCGGCACGATCACGCCGCCACCGCCGCCGAACACCTGGATATGTTCGCCGCCGCGGCTTTTGAGCAGGTCCACCATGTACTTGAAGTACTCGACATGGCCACCCTGGTAGGAGCTGATGGCAATGCCCTGCGCGTCTTCCTGCAGGGCAGCCGTCACGACCTCGTCGACGCTGCGGTTGTGGCCCAGGTGGATGACTTCGGCGCCCATGCCCTGCAGGATGCGCCGCATGATGCTGATGGCGGCGTCGTGCCCGTCAAACAGCGAGGCTGCGGTGACAAAACGCACCTTGTGTGTGGGCTTGTAGCTGGCAAGGGCCTTGTATTCGGCGGACAGGTCGGTCATGGCGGCACTCTCTGGAAGGTTGTCTCTTGGCCTGAATGCGCAGGCATCAGTCGATCTTCAATCCGGCCAGCGCCGGATCGTCAGGCGGGTAGCACAGGTCCAGCGACTTCAGCCTGTCGCGCACCAGCGTGGCGATCATCAGGTTGCGGTGGGTCTTGGAGTCGGCGGGCACCACGGTCCAGGGTGCCCAGGGTGTGCTGGTCGCCTGCAGCAGTGCTTCGTAAGCCTTCTGGTAGTCGGCCCATTGCTTGCGTGCCTCCAGGTCGCCCATGCTGAATTTCCAGCGCTTGGCCGGGTCGTCCACCCGTTCCTGCAGCCGCTGGCCCTGTTCCTTGAAGCTGATGTGCAGCATGAACTTGAGGATCACCGTGCCGGTTTCGGCCAGCAGGCGTTCGAA
Source organism: Paenacidovorax caeni (assembly GCA_943370985.1). Lineage (GTDB taxonomy): Bacteria > Pseudomonadota > Gammaproteobacteria > Burkholderiales > Burkholderiaceae_C > Polaromonas > Polaromonas caeni_A. The sequence continues at coordinate 2,402 of CALRTF020000232.1, read as the reverse complement.
GTCGTTGATGTGGGCCAAACGCTGCGCGGTCTGCTCCGGCGTGATCCAGCCCTTGACCACCGGAACCAGCACATCTTCATAGTGGCTGCGGTTGAAAATCATGGTTTCGCCCGCCCCGGGCACCTGGCGGTGGATGCGCCACAGATAGTCGTGCGCCCGCTCTTCCTCGCTCGGCGCCTTCCAGCCCACGGTGTGCACGCCCAGCGGGCTGGTGCGGCTGAAAACGGCGCGAATGGTGCCGTCCTTGCCCGAGGTATCGGTGCCTTGCAGCAGGACCAGCAGCTTGTAGCGCTTGTCGGCGTAAAACAGGTTCTGCAGGCCGTCCAGCTCGCTTGCAAGCGCGTCCACGCCAGCCTTGTCGGCCTCCTTGTCCCCGCTGGACCAGGGTTTGGCGGCAGGATCGAGGGCGGCCAGCGAAAAAGCCTTCGCGCTTTTGCCCGCAGGCGGCTGCCAGCTGGCGAGCTGGGGTGCGGACGGGCTTTTTTTCGCCATGGCTGTCTCCGTTCTTCCGGCAACAGGATGTGCCGTGCTTGTTGACGTTTACGTAAACGTCAATCTTAGCGCTTTTTCCCAAAAAAAAGGGGCGCTTGCGCGCCCCCCGGGTGTCCATCCGCCCGGCGGCTGCTTATTTGTACAGCAGCTGCGGCAGCCACAGGCCAATGGCCGGGAACTGGTACAGCAACACGATGGCCAGGATCTGGATGCCCATGAAGGGCAACATGCCCAGGAAAATCTGGTTCAGGGTCACATGTTTCGGCGCCACGCCCTTGAGGTAAAACGCCGCCATGGCCACCGGCGGACTCAGGAAGGCGGTCTGCAGGTTCAGCGCCACCAGCAGGCCGAAAAACAGCGGGTCCACACCGAAGTTGTCGAGCAGCGGGATGAAGATGGGCATGAAGATCACGATGATCTCGGTCCATTCCAGCGGCCAGCCCAGGATGAAGATGATGGCCTGGCTCATCACCAGGAACTGGGTTTTGCTCAGGTTCATGCTCAGCACCCAGGTCTCCACCAGCTCCTGGCCGCCCAGCAGCGCAAAGGCTGCCGAGAAAATGGCCGAGCCGACAAACAGCCAGCACACCATGGCCGAGGTCTTGGCGGTCAGGAACACCGACTCCTGCAGCACCGACAGCGTCAGCCGCTTGTAGGCCGCCGCCAGCAGGAAGCCGCCCAGCGCGCCCATGGCCGCTGCCTCGGTCGGTGTGGCCAGGCCCATCACGATGGAGCCCAGCACCGCAATGATCAGGATCATCAGCGGGAAGAAGGAGGACAGGAGCATCTTGAAGATCTCCAGCCGCGCAAAACTCAGGAACAGGTAGAACAGGGCCACCAGCGCGCCGATGATGGCAAAGCAGACCCACCACCAGGTCGGCGCGTCACGCGTGGTGGCGCCGGCCGGGGCCGTTTCCGCCTTGGCGGCGGACGCCCCTGGAGGCTCGCCCAGCGCCGCAGGTGCGGCTGGCGCGGCACTGGCGCCGGGTGGCTCCTGCACGTCACCTGAAGGAGGCTCCTTCACGTCGCCGGACGGCGGCTCCTGCAGGCCGCCTTCGGCGGGCGGCTCCTGCAGGCCCTGGCTGGGCGGCTCCTGCAGGCCGCCGGTGTCCGTGCTGGAACGCTCGGAGGAGTTGGCGCCGATCTGCTGGATGTCGTAGACGGCTTCGGCTTCCACCGTGGTCACCGCGCGGTAGCTGGTCACCAGCACCAGCAGGAAGAGCAGGCCCGGCAGCACCACAATCGCGAGCTGACGCATCAGGTGGCCCATGGGCACATCGCTGTTGCGTTTGCCTTTCATGGCGCCCACCAGGCTGGTCAGCGCGTGGCGGGAAGTGTCTGTCGTCAGGCGCTGTGTCATTGGCGGCAGCTCGACCATGCGGTCGGCCGCAGACAGCGGCGGCGCCCATTGCGGCTTGAGCTTGGCCACCAGGATCACGTAGAGGATGTACAGGCCGGTCAGCATCAGGCCCGGGAAAAACGCGCCCGCGTACAGCTGTACCACGGACACACCCGCGGTGGCGCCGTAAACGATCAGCAGCACCGAGGGCGGAATCAGGATGCCCAGGCAGCCGCCGGCCGTGATGGAGCCTGCCGCCAGCGGCACGCTGTAGCCGGCGCGCAGCATGGCCGGCAGGGCCAGCAGGCCCATCAGCGTGACCACCGCGCCGACGATGCCGGTGGCGGTTGCAAAAATGGCGCAGGTCACCAGGGTGGCGACCGCCAGGGAGCCCGGGATCCGGGCCATCGCCAGGTGCAGGCTCTTGAACAGCTTCTCGATCAGATTGGCCCGCTCGACCAGGTAACCCATGAACACAAACAGCGGCACCGCAATCAGCACGTCATTGGCCATGGTTTTGTAGGCCGCCTGCACCATCAGGTCCAGCGTCTTCGTGGTGTCCTCGTTGTAA
>CALRTF020000231.1:0-6478 GCA_943370985.1 Paenacidovorax caeni | reverse complement strand
GCAGCCTCGGTTTCGAAGGCCGCCATCGCCTGGCCGCGCGGGTCGTCGGCACTGACCGCGGGCAGGGCGGCCGCAACGGCCGCCGCGGCGACCTTGCTGATCTGCTCGGTGGAGGTCTGGCTCAGGACCGGCAACAGGGCCAGCGTCAGGCGCCGCGTCAGCCAGGCCCGCAGTTCGCCGCCTTCCTTGCCGTTGATACGGATCAACAGGCGGTCCTGTTCCTGCACGTAGCTGACCGACACCTGGTGTATGTTCATGGCAATGATTCTAGGCCTGTTCTTTCCCGCCTGGCCTGGCCGCCGGACGCCTGCGGGCGGCGCAGGGGCTATTGAAAACCGCCGCTTTCAGCCCCAGATCCACAGCAATCATTTTTGAAGGGACGCCCCATGCGCCAGGACAAACTCACCACCAAATTCCAGGAAGCCCTCAGCGACGCGCAATCGCTCGCGCTGGGCCATGACAACGCCTATATCGAGCCGGCCCACCTGCTGGCTGCCATGCTGGCCCAGGACGAGGGGCCGAAAGCGCTGCTGCAGCGCGCCGGCGTCAATGTCTCCGCGCTCCAGGCCGCGACCGACGCGGCCGTCAAGAAGCTGCCGACGGTCTCCGGCCAGGAGCAGATCCAGGTCGGCCCCGAACTGGCCAAGCTGCTGCAGGCGACCGAGAAGGAGGCCATCAAGCGCGGCGACCAGTTCATCGCCGGTGAGCTGTTCCTGCTGGCCGTGGCCGACAGCAAGGCCGACGTCGGCAAGCTCGCCAAGGAAGCCGGCCTGACCCGCAAGGCGCTGGAAGCGGCCATCGACGCGGTGCGCGGCGGCCAGGCCATGGACAGCCCGGAAGCCGAAGGCCAGCGCGAGGCGCTCAAGAAATACACCCTGGACCTGACCGAGCGTGCCCGCCTGGGCAAGCTGGACCCGGTCATCGGCCGCGACGACGAGATCCGCCGCGCCATCCAGGTGCTGCAGCGCCGCACCAAGAACAACCCGGTGCTGATTGGCGAGCCCGGCGTCGGCAAGACCGCGATTGTCGAAGGCCTGGCCCAGCGCATCGTCGCCGGCGAGGTGCCCGATTCGCTCAAGGGCAAACGTGTGCTGAGCCTGGACATGGCCGCGCTGCTGGCCGGTGCCAAGTTCCGCGGCGAGTTCGAGGAGCGCCTGAAAACCGTGCTCAAGGAACTGGCCAAGGACGAAGGCCAGACCATTGTCTTCATCGACGAGTTGCACACCATGGTCGGCGCCGGCAAGGCCGAAGGCGCGATGGACGCCGGCAACATGCTCAAACCCGCGCTGGCGCGTGGCGAGCTGCACTGCGTGGGCGCGACCACGCTGGACGAATACCGCAAGTACATCGAAAAAGACGCCGCGCTCGAGCGCCGCTTCCAGAAAATCCTGGTCGGCGAGCCGACCGTGGAAGCGACGATTGCCATCCTGCGCGGCCTGCAGGAAAAATACGAGGTGCACCATGGCGTGCAGATCACCGACCCGGCCATCGTCGCTGCGGCCGAGCTGAGCCACCGCTACATCACCGACCGCTTCCTGCCCGACAAGGCGATCGACCTGATCGACGAGGCCGCGGCCAAGATCAAGATCGAGATGGACTCCAAGCCCGAGGTCATGGACAAACTCGACCGCCGGCTGATCCAGCTGCAGATCGAGCGTGAAGCCGTGCGCCGCGAAAAGGACGAGTCTTCGCAAAAACGGTTTGCGCTGATCGAGGAAGAAATCACCAAGCTGCAAAAGGAAATCTCCGACCTCGATGAAATCTGGCAGGCCGAAAAAGCCCAGGCGCTCGGCTCCAAGGACGTCATGGAAGAGATCGACCGCATGCGTTTCCAGATCGAGGAGTTCACGCGCAAGGGCGACTTCAACAAAGTCGCCGAGCTGCAGTACGGCAAACTGCCCGAGCTCGAAAAACGCCTGAAGGAAGCGCAGGACGCCGAGGCCAGCAAGGGCAAAACCAATGCGCCCACGCTGCTGCGCACCCAGGTCGGCGCCGAGGAAATCGCCGAAGTGGTGGCACGCGCGACCGGCATCCCGGTCAGCAAGCTCATGCAGGGCGAGCGCGACAAGCTGCTGCTGATGGAAGGCAAGCTGCACGAGCGCGTCGTCGGCCAGGACGAGGCCATAGGCGCGGTCGCCAATGCGATCCGCCGCTCGCGCTCGGGCCTGTCGGACCCGAACCGGCCTACCGGTTCCTTTCTGTTCCTCGGCCCCACCGGCGTCGGCAAGACCGAACTGTGCAAGGCGCTGGCCGGCTTTTTGTTCGACAGCGAGGACCACCTGATCCGCATCGACATGAGCGAGTTCATGGAGAAACATTCGGTCGCCCGGCTGATCGGTGCGCCGCCCGGTTATGTCGGTTACGAGGAGGGCGGCTACCTGACCGAAGCGGTGCGCCGCAAGCCCTACAGCGTGCTGCTGCTCGACGAGGTCGAAAAAGCCCACCCCGACGTGTTCAATGTGCTGCTGCAGGTGCTCGACGACGGCCGCCTGACCGACGGCCAGGGCCGCACCGTGGACTTCAAGAACACCGTGATCGTGATGACCAGCAACATCGGCTCGCCCATCATCCAGACCATGGTCGGCCAGCCCTATGAGGACGTCAAGGAAGCGGTGGAGGGCGAGCTGAAGAACTATTTCCGTCCCGAGTTCCTCAACCGCATCGACGAGACCGTGGTGTTCCATTCACTCGACGCGAAAAACATCGAGTCGATCGCACGCATCCAGTTGAAGACGCTCATCGAGCGGCTGCAGAAGATGGACCTCAACATGGAGGTGTCGGAAGCGGCGATTGCCGAGCTCGCCAAGGTTGGTTTCGATCCGGTGTTCGGCGCGCGGCCGCTCAAACGCGCGATCCAGCAGCGGATTGAAAACCCGCTGAGCAAGCTGCTGCTCGAAGGCCGCTTCCCGCCGAAAAGCACGATTCCGGTGGACGTGGATCCGGTGCTGGATCCCGGCGTGTTCAGGTTTGATCGCGCCATGCAGTGATCGATGGGGCGGCGCAGATGTTATTGAATCAATAGCTGGCGGCGCTTGCTGCATGCGGGCTGGCGGCCTGTTTGATGCATGAAGATATCAAACCCGTTGTTGCGCAGGCAGCAGCGGGTTTTTTTTGGGGGGATGCTGGCGGCCCCGCAGGGCATTGTCAAAGATAATCCGGCGAACATTAATCCGGGAGGAACAGTGATGAACGTCTTTGAAATGATCCTGAAGCGCTTGAGCCTGTCAATGGCGGTCGTGGCTTTGATGACCGGCTGCGTAGGTGCAAACCTGAGTTCGAAAATCGTGACTGCCGGCGAGTTCCAGTTGACTTCAGCAAGGGTGCGGTGGGATGAGTCAGCAGGCTACCGCTTGCAGTCCTACCTTTCCGCAAACAGTGTTCAGACCGAAGCGGGCGCACGAGCCAACCGGGAATACGTCGCTCCGCTGATGAATGCTTTCAGGGACAAATCCTCATCCAGAATCGAAGCCTTGCTGGCGGCAAGGGGTGTGCCTGCGGGCGATGCTTTCACCATCGTGATCAAGCCGCAAACAATCATTCGGACGACGGTGGGCGCCAGAAACCTCGTGCTGGATGTCATCGTGCTGGACCGGTCCGGGGTGCGCGCCAAGCTGGACATCAACGCGGTGGGAACCAGCAGCGTCGAACCTGATGACATTTTGAATTCATTTGCAGAAAAGCTGGTGAACGAGTTTTCGAAGTCTGGCTGGATATCAGGCAAGTAGGCCTGACGGTTCAGGCGTATGACCGGCTTGCGTCCGGGCTGCGCCATCGATCCGCGGCAAGCAAGCCGCCGCCGGGCGCAGCAGGCGGGTTCGCTATCATGGGTGTCCATCTGCCGGGATCCCCATGACCACCCTGATTTACACCCACGAAGCCTGCTTTGACCACAAACCGGGCCCGCACCACCCCGAGTCGCCCGCGCGGCTGGAGGCCGTGCTCCAGGCATTAAAAACGCCGGAGTTTTCAGGCGCCGTCTGGCGTGATGCGCCGCTGGGCAGCTTCGAGCAGGTGCTGCATGTGCACACGCCCGACTATGTGGACCAGGTGCAGTCGGCCTCTCCCACCGAGGGTTACCGCGCGCTCGATGCCGGCGACACCATCCTGTCGCCCGGGTCGCTGGAGGCGGTGATGCGTTGTGTGGGCGCGGCCTGTGCCGGTGTCGACGATGTGGTGGCGGGGGAGGCGGCCAATGTGTTTTGTGCCACACGCCCCTGCGGCCACCATGCCGAGGCCGACCAGGCCATGGGTTTTTGCGTGTTCAACCAGGCTGCCATTGCCGCGCTCCATGCGCGCGGGCAACACGGTATCCAGCGGGTCGCGGTGGTGGACTTTGACGTTCACCACGGCAACGGCACGCAGAACTCGTTTTACGACGACCCGGACCTGTTCTACGGCTCCTGCCACCAGTCGGAGTTTTACCCCGGCACCGGCGCGCGCCACGAAACCGGCGTGGCCGGAAATATTGTGAATGTGCCGTTTCCGCGCGGCACGGGCTCGGCCGCCTTCCGCGCCGCCATGAACACCCGGCTGCTGCCGGCGCTGCGCAAGTTCGCGCCCGGCCTGCTGATCATCTCGGCCGGCTTCGACGCCCACCACCTCGATCCGCTGGGCGGACTGCAGTTCACCGACGACGACTACCACTGGATCACGCGCGAGCTGATGAAAGTCGCCGATGAAAGCGCCGGTGGTCGTGTGGTGTCGGTGCTCGAAGGCGGCTACAGCCTTGAAGGCCTGGCCAGCGGCACGGCCGCGCATGTGCGCGCGCTGATGGAGGCCTGAGGCGATGGAACGCAAACTGCGGGTCGGCCAGCCCATCACCCCCGAAGAATTCGACGAACTGTCCGACGCCCAGCTCGAACGCCTGGTGCCCAAGGCTTATCGGGAATTTTTCCCCGGCAAGGATGACTGCGCCGACGGGTATTTCTACCTGCATGACGGCACGGCCTGGAGTTTTTACAAGGGAGGATTTCTCGATGACTGATGCGGCTTCGCTGATAAAAGAGTTCGCGCCCACCGGCATGCTGCGCGCCTCGCTGAACCTGGGCAACCCGGTGCTCGCGCACAGCCACACGGCCCAGGAAAAACCCGCGGGCGTCACCATTGATTTGTCGCGCGCGTTTGCGCGTGAGCTCGGCGTCGACGTCGACTTCCTGCAGTTCGACACCGCCGCCAAATCGGTGGCGGCGCTCGCTGCCGGCGAGGCCGATATCGGCTTCATGGCCATCGACCCGCTACGCGCAGAAACCACCCACTTCACGCCGGCCTATGTGCAGATCGAGGGCTACTACCTGTTGCGCGAGGACTCGACGATCCGCTCGAATGCCGAGGTGGACCGCGCCGGCATACGCATCGTGGTGGGCGCCGGCAGTGCCTATGGCCTGTATTTGCAGCGGCACATCCAGCACGCCACGCTGGTGCCGGTAGCGACCTCGGAAGCGGTGGTCGATGCCATGCTCAAGGACGGCCTGGACGTGTCGGCTGGCGTGAAGCAGGGCCTGGAAGCGGACGCCCTTCGCGTCGGCGGCCTGCGCCTGCTGGGTGAGCGTTTCATGGTGATCAACCAGGCCATGGCCATGCCGAAGGCGCGCAGCGCGGCAGCGGCGGCCTTCCTCGATGATTTTGTGGCCCGCATGAAACGCAGCGGCTTTGTCGCCGCGTCACTCGAACGCCACGCGATTGTGGGCGCGGCCGTCGCCGGCGATTGAACCTGCCGCGCGGGATGCTCTGCTTTTGATAGCTGCCAGCCCCCGGCTGGCGGGGGCTGCAGGGCTATTTTGCTTATAAAAAGCCGCGCCGGACGCTGCCTATTTGTAAAACGCCTCGACCTTGCCCTTGAGCTTGATCATCAGCGGATGGCCCTTGCGGTCCAGCGCCTTGCCCGCCGGCACCTTGATCCAGCGTTCGCTGATGCAGTACTCCTCGACGTCGCTGCGCTCCTTGTCGTTGAAGCGGATGCCGATGTCGTGTTCGAAGACGGCGGCGACATGGTGCGGGCTGCGCGGGTCGGCGGACAGGTGGTCGGGCAGGGGCGGGCGCTGGCTCGCGTCGGTGGCGGTGGTGTCGTTCATGCTTGTTCTGGAATGAAGTGGAAGGGGCGCGCGGCGTCAGCTGCCGAGGCCCGCATAAATGGTCTGCACGTCGTCGTTGGCGTCGATGGCGGCCAGGAAGGCCTCGACTTCCTCGAGTTCGGCGGCGCTCAGCGTGGCCGGATCGACCGGGTTCTTCGGCCTGTAACCGAGCTTGGCCGACAGCACCGTGAAGCCCTGGGCCGGCAGCGCGCGGCTGACGATGTCGAGGTCGGCCGCATCGGTGATGAACAGCGTCGCGCCTTCTTCCTCGCCGGCCTCGAAATCCTGGGCGCCGGCTTCAATCGCGGCGAGTTCCGGGTCGGCGCCGGCTGCCGCGGGCTCGGCTTCGATCATGCCGACATGGTCGAAGTCCCAGGCCACCGAGCCCGAGGTGCCGAGCTGGCCCT
>CALRTF020000230.1:0-6490 GCA_943370985.1 Paenacidovorax caeni | reverse complement strand
CGACAGCAGGGCCCTGGCCGGCAGCCTGTAGCGTCTCCAGGTGTGCCAGGCTTCGGCCACGGCAGCCAGCCCGGCCAGCATCAGCAGCAGCCAGATGGTGCCCGGCACCTTGCCGGTCTGCAAAATCGCCAGCGTCAGCGCGCCATAGGTCACGAACTCGCCCTGCGGAATAAAAATGATCCGTGTCACGGCGAACACCAGCACGGTGGCCAGGCCCAGCAGCGCGTAAATCGCGCCGTTGGTCAGTCCGTCGACCAGCAGGATGCTGGCAATTGAAAAATCCATAAATACCTTCAGGGAACACGTGAAACGCGGGTGAGCGGGCAGGCCGGCCTGTGGCCGCGCCGTCCGCTCACCCGCGGGAAAGCCGGCTTATTTGGCCTGCAGTTTCCAGTCGCCGTTGACGATCTGCATGATGATGCCGGTCTCGTCGGTGTAACCGGCGTGGTTGGTGGCGGTGTAGTTGACCGTGCCGTGGAACAGCGGGATCGGTCCGGCATTTTCCAGCGCCGCCTTGAGCGCACCGCGGAATTCCTTGGTGCCGGGCTTGGCGGTTTTCAGCGCGATCGGGATGATCTTCTGCAGCACCACCGAGGCGTCGTAGGCGTGGCCGGCAAACGGGTTGCGGCTGTTGGTGCCGTAGATTTTTTCCCAGGCGGTCACATGGGTCATGGCGACCTGCTTGCTCGGGTGGTTGGCAGGCAACTGCTCGGCCACCACGCCGGGGCCGGCGACCACAAACGCGCCTTCGACATCCTTGCCGCCGACACGCATCAGGTCGCGCGAGGCCGCGCCGTGCGTCTGGTAGATCTTGCCCTTGTAGCCGCGCTCGATCAGCGCCTTGTGCGGCATGGCCGCACCGCTGCCGGAAGCGACCACCAGGATGGCGTCGGGGTTGCCGGCCGTCACCTTGAGGGCCTGGCCGGTGACGCTGGTGTCGGTGCGGGCAAAACGTTCTTCAGACACAAACTTGATGTTGGTGCCGGCCATCTTGACCTTCATGTCGCGCAGGAAGAGTTCGCCGTAGGCGTCGGCATAACCGATGAAGCCGACGGTCTTGACGCCGGTTTTTTTCATGTGTTCAACGATGGCATGGGACATCACCAGCGTGGACTGCGGCATGTTGTACGACCAGGGTGCCTTGTTGGTGGATACGTCGATGGGTGCAAAGGTCAGGTGCATGGTGCCGGTTTCGGCAGCGACCGCGGCCACCGAGTTGGCCGGTGGTGTGGCGGCCGAGCCCATCAGGATGTCGACCTTGTCGTCGGCCACAAAGCGGCGCGCATTCTTGGTGGCATTGGTCGGGTCGGTGGCGTCGTCCAGGATGATGACGTTGAGTTTTTCACCGCCAATGCTGGTGGGCCACAGTGCGATGGCGTTCTTGATCGGAATGCCCAGCGCCGAGGTCGGGCCGGTCAGCGGCAGGCTGACACCGATGTTGATGTCGGCCAGGGCGGCGCTGGCCGCGGTGCCGGCCAGCGCAATGGCGAGAAGGGATTTGGTGAATCTCATGTTAAGTCTCCGGTTGTAAAAGTCGACACAAAAGCGGGCAATTGCAGGGTGGCGGGAAAACCTGGCTCAGCGCGGCGCCATGCGCAGCGCGCCGTCCAGCCGTATCACTTCGCCATTGAGGTGGCTGTTGGTCACGATATGGCAGGCGAGCTGGGCGAACTCTTCGGGTTTTCCCAGGCGCGACGGAAAAGGAATCGACGCGGCCAGCGATTGCTGCACCGCCTCGGGCAACTGTTTCATCAGCGGGGTGGCAAACAGGCCGGGTGCCACGGTGCAGACGCGGATGCCGTGCTGCGCGAGGTCGCGCGCCATCGGCAGGGTCATGCCGACCAGGCCGCCCTTGGACGCGCTGTAGGCCTGCTGGCCGACCTGGCCGTCGAAGGCCGCCACCGAGGCGGTGAACATCATCACGCCGCGTTCGCCGTCGTCGAGCGGGTCCAGCTTGGCGCAGGCCGCGGCGAACAGCCGGCTGACGTTGTAGCTGCCGATCAGGTTGATGCTGACGACCCGGGCGAAATCTTCCAGCGGTGCGGCCGATCCATCTTTTTGCACGATGCGTTTGGCGCTGCCGATGCCGGCAATGTTCATCAGGATGCGCGCCGGGCCGTGGGCTGCGGCGGCCTGCGCCAGCGCGGCGGTCACACTGTCGCTGCTGGTGATGTCGCAGGCGCAGGCGACCGCACGGTCCGCGCCGATGTCGGCGGCCACCTGCTGCGCCAGCGCGAGGTTCACGTCGAGCAGCGCGACCTTTGCGCCCAGGCGCGCCAGTTCACGCGCGGTTGCTTCGCCGAGCCCGGAGGCGCCGCCGGTCACGATGGCGGCCTGTCCCTGGATGTTCATGTCTTGTCCTTTTGCGGCTGGATGATGAAGGGCAGGCTGCCGTCATGCAGGGCCTGGACCAGGGCGTCGCGGTGTTTGAGCACGGCGCGCTGGTTGATCGAGCCCTTGTCCGTCACTTCGCCCTTGTCGATGGACGGCGGATCACTCATCAGGTGCGCACGCGCGATGCGGCTGGCGCTGCCGGTGGCGGTCGCGGCCAGATCGTCGAACAGCTTCTGGAAACGCGCCTGCACCGGCGCGCTCTCCAGCACGTCCTTGAGGCTGGCTTCGGGGCCGAGACCGCTGAGCGTGCGGCAGGCCGCCGTCGTGAAAATCAGCGCGCCGACTTCCTTCAGGTTGATGCCGGTAAGCACCGCGTCCTGCACATAGGGTGCACCGGCCGCGATGATTTTGGCGCGCAGCGGCCCGACGCTGACAAAGGTGCCGGTGCCGAGCTTGAAGTCTTCGGCAATCCGGCCGTCGAACTTCAGGCCCTTGTGGACATTGTTTTTGTCGATCCAGGCGACCGCATCCCCGGTGCAGAAAAAACCTTCCTCGTCCAGCGATTCACGGGTGGCTTCAGGCGCGCGCCAGTAGCCGGGCGTGATGTTGGGGCCGCGGTAACGCACCTCGATCTTGCCGTCCATGGGCACCAGCTTGAGTTCCAGGCCAGGCGCCGGCACACCCAGGTCGCCGGCGCGCACGTCGGGGCTGGTCACAAAAATGCCGAAGGGACCGGACTCCGTCATGCCCAGGCCGGTGCCCATCACAATGCGTTCGCCGACCTCGGCTTCCTGGGTCTGGTGCAGGCTGTCCCAGACCGGCTGGGCCAGTGCCGCGCCGGCGTAGAAAAACATCTGCACGCGCGACAGCAGGTTCTTGCGCAGGCCCTCGTCGGTTTTCATGGCGTGGGCGATGGCCTCGAAGCCGGTCGGCACGTTGAAATACACGGTGGGCGCGATTTCGCGCAGGTTGCGCAGGGTTTCACCCATCAGCGCCGGCGTCGGTTTGCCGTCGTCGATGTAGAGCGTGCCGCCGTTGTAAATCGTCATGCCGACGTTGTGGTTGCCGCCGAAGGTGTGGTTCCAGGGCAGCCAGTCGATCAGCACCAGCGGTTCCTGGGCCAGCACCGGCATCGACTGGCGCATCTGCTGCTGGTTGGCGCACCACATGCGCTGGGTGTTGACGACGGCCTTGGGCAGTTTGGTCGAGCCCGAGGTGAACAAAAACTTGACGATGGTGTCCGGCCCGGTGGCCTGCATGGCAGCATCCACGGCGGCGGTGGCCGGGGTCGACACCAGTTGGTCAAAAGTGGTCGTGGCCCTTTCCAGGCGGGGGCTTCCAGCTATGGAATGAATAGCAACCTCGACATCCGGGCCGACCGTGGCCGCAATCGCCTTGCCGTAGCGGCCGGCATCGCTGGCAAACACCAGGCCGGGTGTCAGCGTGGACAACACGTGACGCAGCTTGTCATAGTCCTGGCTCACGGTGGAGTAGGCCGGCGACACCGGGCAATAAGGCACGCCAACGTACATGCAGCCCAGCGCCAGCAGCGCGTGCTCCAGGTCGTTTTCGCTGAGGATGGCGACCGGGCGCTCGGCGTTCAGGCCGCGGTCCAGCAGGGCCTGGCCGATGCTGCGCGCGCTGGCCAGCGCTTCGGCGTAGCTGATGTGGCGCCAGTCGCCCGAGCTGCCATCGGCGTTTTTGACGCGCCGGGCCATGAAGGTCCGCTCGGGCGCGGCCTGCGCCCAGTGCAGCAGGCGGTCGGTCATGCGGGCGGCGTAGTCGCCCAGCGGCTGGTCGGCCTTGAGGTACTGGATGCCGCCGTCATCACCGCGCAACTCGACGCGCGTGACGCCGAAAACCAGGGGCCGGTAACGGGCAGGGGAGGAAAGGGTGGTCTCGCTCATGATGGTGTCTGTGCCGATCTGGATCCGGGGCTCAGTCTTTGCTGACCTTGTTGGCCTTGCCTTCGAGGAAAGCCTTGACGCGTTCCTTGGCCTCGGGCGCGTTCTGCACGATGGCCGCCATCAGCGACTCGGTGAAGAAGCCCTGGTCGGCGGGTTGCTCGGCAATGCGCGGCAGCGCGTGCATCAGCGCGTAATTGGTCAGCGGCGCGTTCTGTGCCACACGTGTCGCCAGCTCCAGCGCCTTGTCAAACGCCTTGCCTTCATCGACCAGGTACTGGGCGAAACCGGCGCGTTCGCCGTCCTGCGCGTTGTAGACGCGGCCGGTCAGCATCATGTCGGTCATGCGCGCCACGCCAATCAGTTTGGGGATGCGCACCGAACCGCCGCCGCCGACAAAAATGCCGCGCGAGCCTTCCGGCAGGGCGTAAAACGCCGAGGCATCGGCCACGCGGATGTGGCAGGCGCTCGCGAGTTCCAGGCCGCCGCCGACCACTGCGCCGTGCAGCGCCGCAATCACCGGCACCGGGCCGTGCTGCACACATTCGAGCGCGGCGTGCCACATGCGCGAGTGGTGCATGCCCTGGCCGGCATCACGTTCCTGCAGCTCGCCGAGGTCCAGGCCGGCGCAGAAGTGCGCACCCTCGCCGTGGATCACTGCAGCGCGCACACCGGCGGGCAGGGTTTCAAACATGTTGCGCAAGGCCAGGATCAGTCCATCATTGAGGGCATTGCGTTTGGCCGGGCGCGCGAGACGGACGACGGCAATTTCCTGCTGGTCGCCGCGGAGTTCAAGCTGGAGGTCGGGAAAAGGTGTGTGTGCGTTCATGAGGGGGTTTGCAAGTTGCATCGATTATTGTTATAAACAATAACCAATTCAACCGACTTTCCGGCCTGATTCCTCAGTGTTAACCCGCATGCCGCGCCGGATGGAAGCCACGACAGGAGACAAAAGACATGGACTACAAAAACCTCATCGCCATCGACATCCACACCCACGCCGAAGTGAGCTGCTGGAACCCGTTTGACAACTATGGCGAGGAGTACGACCGCGCGGCCGACAAGTACTTCAAGAACAGCCGCCGCCCGACCATCGCGGAGACCATCGCCTATTACCGCGAACGCAAGATCGGGTTGGTGATGTTCACCGTGGACAGCGAGTCCAAGCTGGGCCGGCGCCGCATCCCGAACGAGGAAATCGCCGAGGCTGCGCAAAAAAACAGCGACATGATGATGTGTTTTGCGAGCATCGATCCGCACAAGGGAAAGATGGGCGCACGCGAGGCCGAGCGCCTGATCAAGGAGCACGGCGTCAAGGGTTTCAAGTTCCACCCGACGGTGCAGGGCTTCCACCCTTACGACAGGATGGCCTGGCCGATTTACGAGGTCATCAACGAACACAAGCTGCCGGCGATCTTCCACACCGGTCACAGCGGCATCGGCAGCGGCATGCGTTGCGGCGGCGGCTTGCGGCTGGAGTTCAGCAATCCCATGCACCTCGACGATGTGGCCATCGACTTTCCCGACATGCAGATCGTGATGGCGCACCCGAGCTTTCCGTGGCAGGACGAGGCGCTCAGCGTGGCCACCCACAAGCCCAATGTCTGGATCGACCTGTCGGGCTGGAGCCCCAAGTACTTTCCGAAACAGCTGGTGCAGTACGCCAACACCCTGCTCAAGGACCGCGTGTTATTCGGCAGCGACTACCCGCTGATCACGCCCGAGCGCTGGATGAAGGACTTCGAGGACGCCGGCTTCAAGCCCGAGGTCATGCCCGGCATCCTCAAGGGCAATGCGATGCGCCTGCTCGGGCTGGGGCAGGAAACCGCCGCCTGAGTGCCGGTGGCGCCGTCTTCAGGGCGCCAGCAAGACCGCCGTGCCGCTGGCCGACGACGCCATCATTGCGGCGATCAGCCGTTGCACCTGCAGGGCCGAGCGGCCGGTGACCGACGGTTCCGTGCCGTTGCGGATCGCCGCGACAAAGTCCTGCAGCAGCGCGCGGTGAAACGCATGGTCAAACGCCATGATGTTGGCGCCTGACCCCGTCGCCTGCCGGACCCCGACCTGGATCTTGCGGCCGTCGGTCAATTCGGCGCGCAACTCGCCGGCTTCCAGCGTGGCGCTGCCCGCCGTGAAGTTGAGCGCAATCCGTTCCGGAAAACCCGGCCAGGCCGCCGTGGTCGCGGCTATGCTGCCGATCGCGCCGTTGGCGTAGTGCAGCACGGCCGCCACCGTGTCCTCACATTCCATGC
>CALRTF020000229.1:0-6492 GCA_943370985.1 Paenacidovorax caeni | reverse complement strand
GGCTCGGTGCGCACCGCCAGCTCCAGTGCTTCCAGCGAGATGCCGGTGCGCGGGCTGCAGGGAATTTCCAGCGACTTCAGGCCTTGCGATTCGATCACCTGCAGCAGTCCGTAGTAGGTGGGCGACTCCACCGCCACCACATCGCCCGGCTGCGCCACCGCGGTCAGCGCCAGGTGCACGGCCTCGGTGTTGCCGCTGGTCGCCAGCACATCCTGCGGCGCCACGCGCACCCCGGCCTCCAGCGCGCGGCGGGCCATGGCCGCCTGGAACGCCGGGTGCGCACCGGTGGTGGCACGGCCCAGCACCAGCAGCTCGGGCTGCTCGCGCAGCAAGGCGGCGGCGCTGCGGTTCATGGCCGCCACGTCGAACAGCTCCGGGCCGGGTGTGGCCCCGCCCAGGTCCACCCGCACACCGGCGCGGCGGGCGCTGTCCAGCACCAGCGAGATGCGTTCGTTGAGCCCGACAAAACGGTCGCCAAAAAGGCTTTGCTCTGCAGCCAGCGGGGCCCGCAGGTCGGGGTCGGCCAGCTCGGCGAGCGCCGGCGCGCTGGCGCGCACAAAGTAGCCGACCCGCGGCCGCGCTTCCAGCCAGCCGCGCTCTTCCATCACGCGCAATGCCTGCAAGGCGGTCGACAGGCTCACCTGATGGCGGCGCATCAACACACGCACCGACGGCATGCGGCTGCCCGCCGGCAGGGCGCCCTGCCCGATGGCTTCAGCGTAGTCGGTGGCCAGTTGCTGGTACAGCGGCGTGTCGTTGGGCTTGGTCATGGCTCGATGGTGCGGGGCGCCGGTGTTTCGCAACAGATACAGGCAGCGCTGAAATCAACCATAACAGAGCCCGCCCATCGTCCCTGATGCCCCCGCTTCTGCAGGCGCTGTACCTGTTGCGTGCGGCGCGCCCGTTTTACGCTTGGGGCAGGAGGTCAACACACCATGTCCATTTCATCGTCACGGCAGGCTGCGCTGGACAGCATCATCCAGACCCTCGGCTACAGCTTCGAGGGACCCATCCGCATCGGGGGCAACTATGTGCCGGTGGTGCAGGACCAGCAGGTCGCTTACGTCAGCGGCCAGATCCCGCGCGTCGGCGACACGGTAGTGGTCACCGGGCGTGTGGGCGCCGACGTCACGCTGGCGCAGGCCCGCCTGGCGGCGCAGCTGTGTGTGGTCCGCGCCCTGCGCCTGCTGGCGCAATCGCTCGGCAGCCTGGACGGCATTGCCCGCGTGCTGCGCATCCAGGTTTTTGTCCAGAGCGCCCCGGACTTCACACAGCAAAGCGAGGTCGCCGACGCGGCATCCGACCTGCTGCACGCCGTGCTGGGCCAGGCCGGCGCGCACACCCGCACCTCGGTGGGGGTGTACCAGCTACCGAAAAACGCGGCCGTGGAAGTGGACATGGTGGTGAGCACCCATGCGCGCTGACCGGAGCCTGCCGCCCGGGCAGCCGCTCAGTCTGCGCCTGTCCGCCGGTGATGAACTGCTGTGCACCGCAGGCCTGCTGCAGCTGGCCACCACCGGTCCCTGGCTGGGACAGGCCTGGGCGCCACCGGCGCAGCATGTGCCGGCAGGCCAGTCCTGGCGCGCCAGTGCCGACCTCTGGGTGACACTGGAAGGACGGCACCAGGCGTCGCGGTTCAGGCTGCAGACCATGCCCCCGAGCTGACAAGCAGGCCAGGAACCGCAGGGGGATTCAAAATCAACAGATACTGGCGGCCATGAACGCCTCCAGCACCCCTCCCCTGCACCAACTCCCCGCCTGGCAAGCCGCCGCCCTGCTGGCCCGCCGCGAACTCGGCGCCGTCGACCTGGTCCGCGCCTGCCTGGAGCGCATCAAGGAACGCGAACCGGAGGTGCTGGCTTTTGTGCAGCTGAACGCCGACGCCGCGCTGGCCCGCGCACGTGAACTCGACGCCGGCCCCGTCCGGGGCCTGCTGCACGGCCTGCCTTTCGGCGTGAAGGACTTGTTCGATACCTTCGATCTGCCCACCGCTTACGGCTCGCCGATTTACGCCGGGCAGCAGCCACCGGCCGATGCCGCCGCGGTGGCGCTGTGCCGCGAGGCCGGCGCGGTGTTGCTGGGCAAAACCGTGACGACCGAGCTGGCCAACATGTTCCCCGGTGTCACGCGCAATCCACACCATCCGGCGCACACGCCGGGCGGCTCGTCCAGCGGCTCGGCCGCCGCCGTGGCCGACGCCATGCTGCCGCTGGCGCTGGGCACACAAACAGCGGGATCGCTGATCCGTCCGGCAGCTTTTTGCGGTGTGGTTGGCTACAAGCCCACGCACAACCGCGTGCCCAAAGCCGGTGTCAAAAGCCTGTCGGAAACGCTGGACACGGTCGGCGGTTTTGCGCGCAGCGTGCGTGACGTGGCGCTGCTGGGCGCGGCGCTGACCGGCGATGCGCGGCTGGCCGACCCGGCCGCCTTCGATCAGGCCGCCGCGCCGCGTATCGGCTGGTGCCGCACCCCGGAATGGGACCAGGCCGATGCCGACACGCAGCAGGCCTGGGCCCAGGCCGAAAAACTTCTCGCGGGACACGGTCAGGTACTGGTGCTGCCGGACGGCCTGAGCGGCCTGGTGGCGGTGCAAAAAGCCGTGCAGGCTTTTGAGACCGCCCGCTCGCTGAGCCACGAACGCCTGCGTCACAGCTGGCAACTCAGCGCGCCACTGCAGGCGCTGATCGCCGACGGCCTCGCCATCCCCGGCGAAACCCATGCGCTGAACCTGCAAACCACGGGCCGCGCGCGGCAGCTGGCCCAGGCGCTGTTTGCGGACTGTGACGTGATCCTCGCACCGAGCAGCATCGGCGAGGCCCCGGCCGGTCTCGACAGCACCGGCGACCCGCTGTTCTGCCGCAGCTGGACCCTGCTGGGCCTGCCCTGCGTGCACCTGCCGTTTTCGCGCGGAAGACAGGGCCTGCCGGTCGGCCTGCAAGTGGTGGGGGCCTGGGGCGACGACCACCGGCTGCTGGCGGCGGCGCACTGGCTGCACCAGCGCCTGGCCGGCTGATTCGCCCGGGTTTTCCGGTCGCCGCAGCCGCCTTTTTTGTTCCCCGGTGCTTGCAAGGGTCTTCAATCAGGCGCATCCTCTGATCGCGGCCATCTGCTGCCTCAGGAGCCTGTCATGCACTCACTTACCCGCTGGTTCACCGCCCTCACGGGCGCCTGCCTGCTGACCGCCGCAGCCCATGCGGCGACGGTGCAGCCGCCGGGGGCGCAGCTCATGCTGGACGCGCTGACGCGCGCCAACGCGGCCGTCGTGGGTGTCAGGGTCACGGCCGCCGACGGCGCGCGTTCGGCCGAAACCCTGGGCCAGCGCCGCGCCGGCTCCGGCGTGGTCATCGCCCCGGACGGCCTGATCCTGACCATCGGTTACCTGATGCTGGAAGCCGAGCAGATCGAGGTCGTGACCCAGGACAACAAGACCCTGCCGGCGCGCGCCGTGGCCTATGACCTGGCCACCGGCTTCGGACTGCTCAGGCCGCTGTTGCCGCTACGCGGCGTCACTGCGGCCACACTGGGCAGCAGCCGCGAACTGCAGCCTGGCGAAACCCTGATGGCCATGACCGGACCGCAGGGCAACGAGGACGGTGATGTCAGCATGACGCGGCTGGTCAGCAAGCGCGCTTTTTCCGGCAACTGGGAATACCACATCGATACCGCACTGTTCACCAGCCCGCCGGTGCTGGCCAGCGGCGGCAACCACAGCGGCGCGCCGCTGTTCAACAGCAAGGGCGAGCTGCTGGGCATAGGCTCGCTGTTTGTCTCCAATGCGGCCGATGCCAATATGCGCCTGCCGGGCAACATGTTTGTGCCGGTCGACCTGCTCAGGCCCATCCTGGCCGAGCTGCAGCAGTCGGGCACCAGCGTCAAAAGCCGCCGGCCCTGGCTGGGCCTGACCTCCAGTGACCAGGGCGGACGGGTGCAGGTCATGCGTGTCAGCCAGGACAGTCCGGCGCAGCTGGCGGGCCTGGAAGCCGGTGATGTGGTGCTGGCGGTGGACGGCGCCACGGTCGCCACGCTGGAGGCTTTTTACAAGAAGCTCTGGGACCGTGCCGCGCCCGACGCCGAGATCCGCCTGACCGTGCTGCAGGGCGCCGAGGTGAAAACGATTGTGCTCCGGGCGCAGGACCGGCTGCTCACGCTCAAAAAGCCGTCGGGCATCTGAATTTCAAGCCAGATCGGCCTCCCGCCCACGTCCAGTGGACATGGATAGCTCCTGTTTTGATAGCAGTCAGGATTCAGGCGGCGGTGCCAGACCTTGCGCCACCGTCGGGTAGCGCAGCCTCAAGCGCAGTTCCTGCTTGAGACGCGTATTGTCCAGGCGCCGCGACTCACTCATGAAGCTCAGCAGCATCAGCGGCAGTTCGTCCTGCGCCGTGCTGCGCGCCACACGCGGCGGCCGCTGCAGGCCGTAGAGATCGGCCGCCAGGTCGAAGTAGTCGCCCATCTTGAGTTCGGTGTCGTCGCTGGCATTGGTGATGCGCTGCGGCTTGCCGCGCCACAAGGCCGCCAGGCAGGCGCGCGCCAGGTCATCGGCGTGGATATGGTTGGTGTACACGTCGTCGGCCTGCTGCAGCACCGCTGTGCCCTTGAGCAGGCGGCCGCGCGGTGTGCCGCCCTCACGGTCCGGCGCATAAATGCCCGGAATGCGCAGCGTGTGCACCCGCACGCCGCTGGAGCGGCCGAAAAAACGCAACTGCTGCTCGGCGTCGACGCGGCGCTGCGCACGCGGCGTGTGCGGGTTCACCGCCCGCACTTCCGTGGCGAGTTCGCCTTCGCAGTTGCCATACACCCCGCTGGTCGAGCCGTAGACCAGGGACTGCGGCAATCCGCGCAGCCGCAGCGCGCGCAGCAGGGCCAGCGTGCGCGGGTCGCGCCGCCAGTCGGGGAGCTTGTCGCCGGGCGGCGGCGCGAGGTGGATCACCCGCGTGGCCAGGCCGGCCAGGCGGCGCAGCGTGGCGGGCTGGTCCAGATCCCCGGCCAGCGGCGTGATGCCGCGGGTCCGCAAGGCCGGTATTTTTTCGGCCGACGATGTCAGCGCCAGCACGCGAACCCGCGATGGCAATCGGCCGGCAGCACGCAGGCCGACATCGCCGCAGCCGATAAAAAGCACGCGCTGGCGGCGGAAACGCGATGGCAGGGCGCCAAGGGGACTTTGGTTTGAGGGCAAAATTGGGGGATCGGCTGGTCAACAGCACAAATGAGACAACAGACCCTAGGATAACGAATATGACTTTTAACGTCACCGTGCTGCCCAGCGGCCGCGCCTTCACCACCAACCCCGATGAAGCGATGCTGGCCGCAGCCATCCGCCAGGGCGTGGGCCTGCCCTACGGCTGCAAGGACGGCGCCTGTGGTTCCTGCAAGTGCAAAAAAATCGAAGGCCGGGTGGTGCATGGCCCGCACCAGCTCAAGGCACTGAGCCACGAGGAAGAAGCCGCCGGTTTCATCCTGACCTGCTGCGGCGTGCCGCAAACCGACATCGTGCTGGAGTCGCGCCAGGTCACCGACGAAAGCGCCTTCCCGATCAAGAAAATGCCGACCCGCGTGAACACCATGACACGCGCCTCGCACGACGTGATGATCATCCGCCTGCAATTGCCGGCCAGCGACGTCTTCAAGTACCACGCGGGCCAGTACGTGGAGTTTTTGCTGCGCGACGGCGACCGCCGCAGCTATTCCATGGGCAATGCGCCGCACACGCAGATCGACAATCCGGGCGTGGAGCTGCACATCCGCCACATGCCCGGCGGCAAGTTCACCGACCATGTGTTCACCGCCATGAAGGAAAAGGAAATCCTGCGCGTCGAAGGCCCTTACGGCAGCTTTTTCCTGCGCGAGGACAGCGACAAACCCATGGTGCTGCTGGCCTCGGGCACCGGTTTTGCGCCGATCAAGGCACTGATCGAACACCTGCAGTTCAAGGGCAGCACACGTCCCGCCGTGTTGTACTGGGGCGGGCGCCGGCCGGCCGACCTCTACATGAACGACTGGGTCATGGCCAAGGTCGCGGAGATGCCCAACCTGCGTTATGTGCCGGTGATCTCGAATGCCCTGCCCGAAGACAACTGGACCGGGCGGACCGGCTTTGTGCACAAATCCGTGCTGGAAGATTTTCCCGACCTGTCGGGGCATCAGGTTTATGCCTGCGGTGCACCCATCGTGGTCGATTCGGCCCGCGCCGAATACACCGCAGCCGGCGGCCTGCCTGAAGAAGAGTTTTTTGCGGATTCATTCACGACCGAGGCGGACAAGGCCAAAGCGCTGGCCTGAACTGCGTTCAGGGCTTCTTGTCGGGGATCTGAGGCGTCACTGCGCCGGGGGTCGTTGTTGACAGTAGTTTCAACTCCCCACTCACTCCCCTGACCCCTCTCTCGCCCCGCTGGGCGAAAGAGGGGGATTTCATTTGGCCGCGTGCGCTGCGCTCGGGTGCAAACATGACCGTTCGTTGGGAGTCCCGTCCTTGAAGCGCTTTGCGCTTCAAGG
>CALRTF020000228.1:0-6499 GCA_943370985.1 Paenacidovorax caeni | reverse complement strand
CACAACACGATTCCTGCGGTGGGCCGCGGCAAGGTTTCCGGCCTGCTGCTGAACTTCGAGGTCGACGACCCGGACGCCGTGCACGACCGGCTCCAGGCGGCCGGCTTGCCCATCCTGCTGCCATTGCGCGACGAAGCATTTGGCCAGCGCCACTTCATCACCCGCGACCCCAACGGCGTGCTGATCGACATCATCAAGCCGATTCCGCCGACCGGCGAGTTTGTGGCGCAGTACGAGGCTTCTGCCCTGCCGGCGGCCTGAGCGCCCTGCGGCGCTATGGGTTTGATAGCTGCCAGCGCTTGTCAGGCGTGGGCTGGCGGCCGGATTGGCCTGAAAAATCGGTCGCGCATCAGGGCTTACGCGCACGCAGTTCCTGCAATGTGCCGACGATCAGCTTCAGGCCGAAGGCGCCGACCACCGCGCCCGACACCCGGGTCAGCCGGGCGAAGTTGCGCAGATAGGCCTGCTGCACCGCCTTCTGCGAAAAAGCCAGCGCCAGGCTGCCGTGCCAGAGGACGGAGTTGAAGTACACCACCGCCACGGCGCTGGCCACATGGTGCCAGGACGGCGATGGCGGCAAGGCCGTGGCGAACACGCTGCCGTAAAAGAGCGCAATTTTCGGATTCAGCGCACTGGTCATGAAGCCGACCCGGAACGCCGCCGCCCGGCTCAATGTTTGCGCCTGCACGGAGGCCGCCGACGTGCCGGACCGCCAGAGCTTGCAGGCCAGGTAAAGCAGGTACAGCCCACCCGCGATCTGCGCGCCCTGGCGCAAGACCGGCAATGTCGAAAACACGATGCCGATGCCGAGCACTGCCAATGTCGCCCAGACCAGCGTGGCGGTGGTCATGCCCGCCACCGCGGCAAACGCCACGGCACGGCTCTGGCCGCCGGCGAGTTGCGCGAGCAGCACCACGTTGAAGCCGGGCACCAGCAAAACGGCCCAGTGCAGGATGGCGATGGCGAGCAGGGAGGCGAGCATGGGAAGCCTGGCTTGGAACCGCGTTTACTTTTTTTGGGCCAGGAACCAGGCCACCAGCGCATTCGCGTGGCCGTGACCCATCTGATGCCCGGTCTTGAGCAGGTTCACCAGTTCCATGTGCTTGAGCGGGCCGGCCTGTTCGAGCATCTGCATCCAGTGGGCAAGCGGCTTGCCGTATTTCTTCTCGATGGAGGGGAAGTATGAAGCCGGACCTTTTACCGCGTCTTGCGTCGCCATGCTGAATCCTGTCAAGTGTGGCTGCCATGTGAAAAAAGGCGCGGCAGAAGCGCTCCCTTCACACGACGAAGCAGGAGGTGGCGTTTCGACAGCATGCGCAAATTATGGGTCGTTTCAGGATCCCGGATGCCGAAGCCAGTGACTGTGGCAAGCGGATGTGCAGGCACAGGCGGTTGATACCGCGCAATCAGATCGAACCATCAACCCGTGCTTGCACCGGACCGACCCCACGCGCAAAGGCTGCAAGCACAGCACCAGCGCAAATATCACACACAAAGCTTCGCTCCAAAACCGAAGCAATGAGGGAAACGGCGCTATTCTTGACCCGGCTTCAAGCGCAGAAAGGCTGCGCTCCGGCACAAAAAGGGTACCTTTGTTTTCAATGCGACAAGACCGCTGGATAGCGCTGGTGGGTGGACTCATTCTTCTGGTGACCAGCATGGCGGCGGGCATCGCCGTGTATGTCGTCATGCAGCAACAGACGCAGGCCGTTCTCAGCCGCAGCCTGCAGGCCGCCCTGCAAAGCAACGCCCGCCTGTTTGAAAGCCAGACCAGCCAGGCACTGACCGACGCGCGCACCGTGGCCACCCGCCCCTTTCTGGCGCAAACCCTGCAGGTTCTCCAGTCCGCGCCGGACGACGCTGCCGCCCTGCAGGCCATGCAACGGGCGGCCACTTCGTTTCTGCCCACCGGTTTCCAGGGCATGTCCTTCACGGACGCTGCGGGCCGTGAAGTGGCGCGCGCGGGAAGCTTTTCCCGCAGCGATGAAAAACAGGTGCCGCTGAGCAACACCGACAAGGCCATCCTGCTCTGGAACGGAAAGTTCACGGTACAGACCGCGCTGGACATCCGCGATGCCCAGGGCGCCCGCGTGGGCGCCGTGCTGACCGAGGCCAGCCTGCCGCTGCTGACCCGTGTGTTTGGCGAGGTGAGCGCCTTGGGCGAAAGCGCCGAGTTTGCGGTCTGTGCGCCGCTGGACGACGGCGGCAAGGCCATGGACTGTTTCCTGGGGCGGCTGTCCGGCATCTCGTTCAGGCGTGTCGACCGCGTGATGGCCGGCGCGGCCCTGCCCATGCACCACGCGCTGCTCGGAAACACCGGCATCGTCACCGCCAGCGACTACCGGGGGGAACAGGTGGTGGCGGCGTATGCGCCGGTGGCGCCCGCCGGCTTCGGCATGGTGCTCAAGATCGACCAGAAAGAGCTGTACGCGCCCATCTTTGCCCAGCTCAAATTCATCCTGCCGGTGCTGGCCAGCCTGGTGATCGCCGGCATGCTGCTGCTCAGCATTCTGGTCACGCCGCTGGTGCGCAAACTCGTTCGCTCCGAGAAGGACGCACGCGAGGCCAGCGACCTGTTGCGGGGCAGCGAGTCGCAGCTGCGCGACATCACCGACAACATCCCTGCCCTGCTGTCCTACATCGATGCCGACCAGCACTATCGCTTCCACAACCTGGCGTATGAAGAGGCGCTGGGCCTGTCCGCGGCGGACATCGACGGCAGGCACATGCGGGACGTGCTGGGCGAGGAGATTTACCAAAGCAACATCGCCGCCATCAAGGAGGTGCTGGCGGGGTATCCGGTGGTGTACGAACGCACCCGGAAAAGCCTGCGCGGTGATGTGCGCGACTATGTGGTCCATTATTTCCCGCGTTACGGGGATGATGCCGACGAGGGCAAGGTCGTCGGCTTTTACGTGCTGGCCACCGACGTCAGCGCACTCAAACAGGTGGACCGCATCAAGACCGAGTTTGTCTCCACCGTCAGCCACGAACTGCGCACGCCGCTGACCTCGATCCGCGGCTCGCTCGGGCTGATCGCGGGCGGTGTCGGCGGCCAGCTGCCCGAACCTGTCAAAAAGCTGGTGGAGATTGCCAAGAACAACTGCGAACGCCTGATCCGCCTGATCAACGACATCCTCGACATCGAAAAAATCGAATCCGGCAAGATGCAGCTCGACCTGCGCGAGACGGCCCTGAAGCCGCTGCTGGAGCAGGCGCTGGCGGCCAACGAAGGTTTTGGCGCCGCCAAAAACGTGAGCCTGCGCCTGCACTGTCCGGACGAGACCCTGCAGGTGCTGGCGGACAGCGACCGCCTGACCCAGGTCGTGACCAACCTGCTGTCGAACGCGATGAAGTTTTCCCCGCCCGACGAAACGGTGGAGGTGTTGGTGTCGCAGGCGGGCCTGGGCGTGCGGGTCGAGGTGCGCGACCGCGGCCCCGGCATTCCCGACGAGTTCCGCAAGCGCATCTTCCAGAAGTTCTCGCAGGCCGACTCGTCCGACACGCGCAAGGTAGCCGGCACCGGGCTGGGCCTGAGCATCTCGCGGGCGATTGTCGAGCGGCTCGGCGGCCTGATCGGTTTTGAAACGCAAGCCGGCGCGGGCACCACCTTTTTCTTCGAGTTGCCGCTGTCGGCAGCGCGCCATGCGCCTCCCGGTGCCGCACCCGCCCTCGCCCGCCCGCGCATTCTCGTGTGTGAGGACGACCGCGACATCGCCCACCTGATCGGCCTGATGCTGGCCAAGGGCGGCTTCGACGTGGACCGGGCCTACACCGCCGCCACGGCGCTGGCCCTGCTCGAGACAGGGCGGTATGCCGCCATGACGGTGGACCTGGACCTGCCCGACCAGGACGGCATCGAACTGATGCTGACCCTGCGCCGGCAGGCGCACACGCGCGACCTGCCGATTGTGGTGGTGTCGGCCTCGGCCAGCGAAGGCCAGATCCAGTGCAACAACCTGCCGCTGAACGTGTCGGACTGGCTGGACAAACCGATCGACGAGAACCAGATGATCCGCACGCTGCGCCGTGCCATCGGCCTCATGAACATCGGGAAACCGCGCATCCTGCACATCGAGGACGACTTCGACACGCAGCGCGTCACCGCCGCGATCGCGCAGGACTTTGCCGTCTTCGAGTTTGCGGTGTCCCCCGGGGAAGCGCGCGAACGGCTGCGCGAGCAGGGCTTCGACCTGGTTCTGCTGGACCTCGCCTTGCGGGGCGGCTCGGGCTGGGATGTGCTGGCAGACATCAACGCACTGGACCTTCCGCCGCCGGTGGTGGTGTTCTCCGCCACCGCGCTGAGTGCAGCCGAGGGCGCCCGCTTCGCCGCAGTGCTGCTCAAGGCCCAGACCTCGAATACCGAGCTGCTGCAGACCCTGCAGCGCGTGCTGGCCGAAGCCGGGCCGACGGCGGCCTAGCGCCCGTCAGGCCCGCCTGGCACCCCTGTGAAAAAACAAGCCAATGGCCGTTCCCAGGGCAGCGAAGAAGCATGTCCCCAGCGCGTGTGAAAGAAAAGCCTGTAACGGCGCCGAGCTGGCCAGGTGCAGCCCGAAGCCGCCAAGTGTGATGAGCAGGAGCAGCGCAAGCGAATGTGCAATGGGGGCGGTTCGCCCCGCCGCAAAGTAGGCAAAAAACAGCACTGTGATCAGCGGCCTGAAAACCGAGGGTGCCAGCGCCAGGCCCTGGGCTGCCGGCACAAGGCCGACACCCGCCAGGGCTTGCGCAGCCATCGTGGCGGCGACGCTCACAACAACACTCACAAGGAAATACCCAGTGCCCCAGGTCAGCACACTCCAATAGGATGCTCTGCCTTCTCGTTCGCGGACACCATGGAGCCCGGCGTCTTCGGTGAACGTTGCCGAACCGCAATGGCCGCACTGCAGGCTGATGGCCGGAGCGGGCATGGAACATTCGGTGCAGGTTTTCATGGCCAGTCCGGGGTTGGAAATGTCTGAGCTACGGGCCGGCACCGCCCCGGCGCATGGAGCTTGCTACCGATCACCCCGGCAAATTTCAAACCCTTCATTCCTTGGGCGAGAGTGATATGTGCCGAACTCTAACCCAATGGTGACCGCAAAACCCGTGGTGTCGTACCGAAGAAAAAGCGCCTCAGACCCGCCGCCCCAGCGCCCCACTGGCCAGCGCCACCCCACCCGCCACCAGCACACAGGCGGCCAGCGTCCCCGCACCCATGGGTTCAGACAGCAGCCAGGCGGCGCCCAAAGCGGTGCTGATGGGCACGAGGGCGGCTGACAGCGAGGCGTGGGCCGCGCCCAGACGTGCGATCGCGATCATGTAGGTCACCAGGCCCAGCAGGCCGGCGATGAGGCCCTGCCCCAGTGCCTGCCCCGCCACATCGGTCCACCGCGCAGTCAACAACCGGGGCGCGCCGAAGATCAGCAGCAGCGGCGACAGCAAGAGGAAGGACCAGGCATTGATCACCGCCGCACCCTGCCACGGCGTGAGGCCGCTGCCGCGAAAGACCAGGGTGTAGATGGCCCACAACATCGCGGCCAGCATGAACAGCAGATCACCGCGCCAGGTCTGCGCCGCCTCCGGAAAGTCGCTGGCACCGAACAGCAGCATGCCGCCCGCAATCAGCAACAGGCCGCTCAGGCGCAGGCCGCTGATGCGCTCGCCGAACGCCAGCCGCGCGCCCACTGCGGTGAACAGCGGCACGCTGCCGGCCATGAACACGCCCATGTGGGCCGCCGGCGCCCACTGCGCGCCGGCCAGCACCAGCAGGCCAAAAGGCAGGCCGCCACCCAGCACCAGCAGGCACAGCTTCCTGCGCGCCAGACCGGCCGGAAACAGGCCGGTCCTGGCCAGCAAGGGCAACAGCACCAGCGCCGGGATGCCATAACGCAGCACCGCCAGTTCCAGCGGCCCGAGGCGGGTGGTCACGCCGTGTCGCGAGGCGATCTGCCAGCCGCTGCCGATCAGTGCAGCAGCGAGAGCGGCTAGCAGGCCGATGGCAAGATTGCGGTTCATGCCGGCGAGTGTGTCGACAAACACGCCGGCCGGCTATCAGATTCCTGCGCTTGTGGCCGCGCGTCAGCCCGCCAACCCACGCCGGGCCTGCGCCGGCGTGACGCCGAGCTCGCGGACGAAGGCACTGCCGAGATGGCTCTGGCTGCTGTAGCCCAGCTCATGCGCCAGGGCGGCCAGGTCGCCCTCGCCCTCGTCGAGCCGCTGCAGTGCCGCGGCCAGGCGCAGGCGCTGGCGGTAACCGTGCAGGCTGAGCCCGGTGTGTTTGCGGAAGCAGCGCGCCAAGTGGAACAGCGAACAGCAGGCGGCGTCGGCGACGTCATCGAGCGTCCAGCGTGCGGCATGGTGATCGGCGGTCCGTTCGGCCATGAAGTGTTGTGCGCGTTGCACGGCGCGGGCGGCGCGGCCCTGCCCTTGCGCTGCAGGTGGGGAATGCTGCAGCAGCCGCTGCAGGAGCAGCTGAGTCGCTTCAAGCCGCTCATCGCCGCGGGCCAGCCCACGCCAGTGC
>CALRTF020000227.1:0-6513 GCA_943370985.1 Paenacidovorax caeni | reverse complement strand
CGCGGCCGTTGGCCACGGCCTGCAGGCGCGCGTGTTCGGCCATGACCTTGGCGGCATAACCGCCATCGCTGTCAAGGTTGGCCGCGCCGACATAAAACTTCAGGCCCGCTTCGAGCGAACCGGCGCGGGCAATACATTCCTGCAGCACCTTGACACCCACACGCAGGTTGGTCACCGGGTCGAAGGCGGCCAGCTTGCCGCCGAAATTTTCATACTTGTCGTGGTGGACCTTGGTCATGACCTGCATCAGGCCCTGCGCGCCGACCGGGCTCTGGGCAAACGGGTTGAAGCCCGATTCGATGGCCATGATGGCCAGAATCAGCGTGGGGTCGAGCTTGGCTTTCTGGCCGATCTCGAAGGCTTCGGCCACCAGCACGCTGAGCGGCTCGGGCGCAACGCCGTATTTGCGGCTCAGCCAGAACGCCACAGCAGCCTGTTGCTTGGGCAAGTCCCTGGGGTTGGCGGCGGTCGCACGGTCGATGGCTCCTGGCTCGGTATAACCGATGGCGGCTTCCTGGCGCTCCTGCAGCCAGCTCATCAGACGCGACTCGCCGGCCTGACGCAGGTCGGGCCGCGCGGTGAGGGTGATCACGGCAAACACCACAGCCAGGCCGACGAGGGCAAAGCTGTTGTGCGTGATTTCGAAAAATCCCTGGGCGATGTCGTCCGCAATGTTGGACAGACTCGCGCCCACGTCTTTCTGGATTGCCCGCAAGGTGGATGCGGGGCTTGATTGTCCTGGCGCTGTCATAGCACTCCTTTCTACGTGCGGCGGCTGCTGGAGCCGTCACACTTTGATTGGGTCGCCATCAAACCAAGGCGCTGGCCTTGGGGGTAGGGACCCCTTGTTTGACTTTGCCGGGTTCGGCAGCGGGTTCGGGTTGTCCCTTGGTTTTGTCGGGACGGCGAATTCTATGAGGCGTCTAAATAACTTGTCAATCATATAAAAGCAAATCAATATACTCATATGATACTTAAAACGAGCATTTCAAGGCCAAAGCGACGGATTTGCGCGTTTGCGGCGGTTTTTGATCGGCCTCCCTAAGACGGACGTGACGGCGGCTCGCATACTGTCAGGGCTGTATGTTTCGCCAGTAAAGTCCAGATACTTCAAGGCTTTGCAGCGTTTTTGGAGAAAACGCTGGAGCATTGAATCAGGACGGGCGATCGGACAAATCTCCGCTGATTCGCGCCTGTCTGTAGGACAAGGTCCCGACATGCGGCGAATATGTAAAGCTGGGAAGAAAACCGCAATCGCCGGGCATTTTTTGATTACAAATAATGCCTTGCATGCCTGCAGCACCGGGTTTAACCTGCAAGTGCTTGAGTACCTCAAGCATCAGCCGGGTAACCAATCCCGGTCAACCTGAGAGCAATCACTTGCTTTCATCGCACTGGAGACGAACTTCTCTTCTTTGCGAAGCCAGACGGCATGGGCATCATGTCCGCCGTCAGCCCCGGTCAGCCCCGCTGCCCGGGGTTTTTCATTTGTGCAGCCGCTTGCGGCGCAAAAAAGCATTGACCTTTGCCCGCTGGCCCCCAAGACTTGGCGCTTATGACAAGTGATGACGTACGGGGCCGCTGGCTCCATTTCTGGCGCGGCCTCCCGGCCCGGGCTCATTCGGCCCTGCGATCTCCGCGCTGGCACCGGCGCCTGGCCTGGGCGCTGGGTGGGCTGCTGCTGTGCTGGGCGCTGGCCTGGGCAGCGGTGCCGGGCCTGCTGAAGTGGCAGCTGGAAAAAGCCGGGTCGCAGAAGCTGGGCCGCCAGCTCACCGTCGGCAAGGTGGATTTCCAGCCCTGGTCGCTGGAGCTCACCCTGCACGACCTCGCTCTTGCCAGGGCCGGTGCGTCCCCGGTGTCGCCCGGGCTTGCCCAGGAATCACCCCAACTCAGCATCAAGCGTCTCTATATAGATGCAGAGCTGCAGTCCGTGCTGCGGCTGGCGCCCGTGGTGGACGCCATCCGGATCGAGGACCCGCTGCTGTCACTGACGCACCTGGGACAAGGGCGTTATGACATCGACGACATCATCGCGCGCCTGCAGCCCGCGCCGGGTGCGCCGGACGGCAAGCCGCAGCGATTTGCGCTGCACAACCTCGTGCTGACAGGCGGCCGCGCCGACTTCAACGATGTGTCGGTGCGCAAGTTGCATGAATTGCGGGAGTTCAACCTGTCGGTGCCCTTTTTGAGCAACCTGCGTTCGCAGCGCGACGTCCAGACGGCGCCGCGACTGAGCTTCGCGCTCAATGGCAGCCGCTTCGACAGCGCCGCCGAAGGCACGCCCTTTGCCCAGACCCGCAAGACCGACGCCAGCTTCCGGCTTCATGCGCTGGACCTGCGGCCCTATCTGGGCTACCTGCCGGCCGGCCTGCCACTGCGGCTGCAGGGCGGCGTGCTCAATGCCGATATCCAGGTGGCTTTCGAACAGACGCCGGAAACCGTTCTCAGGATTTCCGGCATGCTGACGGCCGACCAGGTGCGCCTGCAGGGCGCTGCGGGCGCGCCGGCTTCCGCCCCCGAGTTGCTGGGTTTCGAGCGCCTGCAGGTGGTGATGGACGAGGTCCGGCCGCTCGAGCAGGTGGTCCGGCTGTCGTCGGTGGTGCTCACCTCACCCGTGCTGAACATCACGCGGGACCGCAGCGGGCAACTGAACCTGCTGCCGGCCGGCCCCCCGATTGCTACCAAAAGCATAGCTGCTGACGCCCGTCCAGCAGGGGCCGAAGGCCAAAACAAGGCCCCAGCCCAGGCTGCATCCGCAGCCGCCAGCGCCAGTACCGCGACCCCGGCAGCAGCGGCCCGCTCGCCCTGGAAAGTCCAGGTCACCAGCCTTGCGGTGCGCAGCGGCAGGGTCAACTGGCTGGACCAGAGCCTGGCCTCGCCCGCGCAGATCCGCCTGAACGGGCTGGTGCTGGACGCCTCGGCGATCAGCCTTCCCTTTTCGGCGGACGCGCCGCTGCAGTTCAAGGGCGCGATCGCACTGGACGCGGCCGCAGTCGCTGCGGCCGCGCCGCCCGCCGCTGCGCGAAGGAAAGCGGTCCAGGCCGGCATCGCCGCACCGGCCCCGGCGGCCACACCCGCGCTGCTGAGCTTCAGCGGCAGCGCAACCGACGCGGCAGCCGATGTCAAGGCAAGCCTGGCGGCCTGGCCGCTGGACATGGCCGCCAAGTACATCGGCCAGTTCCTGCTGCCGGCCTTGAACGGCCAGCTCGATGCGGACCTCGGCATCCAGTGGCAGGCCGCTGGCGGCGGCAGGGCGCAGCTGCTGAAGATCACTTCGCCCCAGCTCGCGCTGCAGGGCATCCTGCTGGCCGAGGGCAAAACCTCGCTGGTATCGGTGCAGCGCGTCGATGTGGCCGGTATGGACATTGACGTGGCCGGCCAGACCTTCAAGGCGGCGAGCATGCGCCTGACGCAGCCCAAAGCAAGGGTGGACCGGGATGCCGACAGGCGCTGGATGTACCAGCGCTGGATGGCTGCGCGTGAGCAGGCCGCGCCGCCGCCCGGGTCGGGCGGTGCGCCGGCCTGGGGCGTGGCGATCGGCGAGGTGTCGCTCGAGGGTGGCGCCATGTCGTTCACCGACCGCTCCAATACCCGGCCGGTGGCCTTCGAGGTCAGCGGCGTCAGGGCCCAGCTGCAGGGGCTGGTGCTCGATGAGCGGCCTGCGGCCAGGGAGCAGGCCGCCAAGCCCATGCCCCTGAGCGCATCGCTGCAGCTGGCGACCGGGCGTTTCGAGCCGGGCAAGCTGGACTTCAAGGGCAGCCTCGGGCTGGCGCCGCTGCAGGCCCAGGGCCAGCTGGCACTGACGCGGATGCCGGTGCAGGCCTTCGAGCCGTATTTTGGTGAGCAACTCAACATCGACCTGCTGCGTGCCGATGCGAGTTTCCGCGGCCGTGTCGGCTGGCGCCAGACCCCGGCCGGCCCGCAGGCGCAACTGGCCGGTGACGTGGCGCTGGAAGAGTTCCGCTCCAACACGCTGGCGCCCAGCGAGGGCCTGCTGGCCTGGAAGGCGCTGAACCTGCGCGGCCTGCGGGTGGCGCTGGCGCCGGCCCAGGCCGCGCGTGTGGACGTGCGTGAAACCGTGCTGAGCGACTTCTTTGCGCGGGTGATCGTCACGCCCGAGGGCCGCATCAACCTGCAGGACCTGCTCAAGCCGCCTCCACCGGAAGGCCCGGTTGCTACAAAATCAGGAGCTGCCAGCCCCCGTCCGACGGGGGCTGCAGTCCCAAACGATACAAAACCGGCAACTGCAGCGCCGGCGCCCGTCATCAACGTCGGCCCGATGACGCTGGTTAACGGCCGGGTGCTGTTTTCCGACCGGTTTGTCAAACCCAACTACTCGGCCAACCTCAGCGAGCTCAGCGGCAAGCTCAGCGCGTTTTCATCGGCGCCCGCCGCCGGCGCGCCTACCATGGCCGACCTCGAGCTGCGCGGCCGCGCCGAAGGCACGGCCTCGCTGGAGATCAGCGGCAAGCTCAACCCGCTGGCGCAACCGCTGGCGCTGGACGTCCGCGGCAAGGTGCGCGACCTCGAGCTGCCGCCGCTGTCGCCCTATGCGATCAAGTATTCGGGCTACGGCATCAGCCGCGGCAAGCTCAGTGTGGACGTCAGTTATGTGGTGCAGCCCGACGGCCAGCTCACCGCGAACAACAAGGTGGTGCTGAACCAGCTCGCCTTTGGCGACAAGGTCGAGGGTTCGACGGCCAGCCTGCCGGTCAAGCTCGCGGTCGCGCTGCTGGCCGACCGCAACGGCGTGATCGACATCGACCTGCCGATCAGCGGCTCGCTGAGCGACCCGCAGTTCAGCCTGGGCCCGGTCATCGTCAAGGTGATTCTCAATGTCATCGTCAAGGCCATCACCGCGCCTTTCAGCCTGCTGGCCGGGGCTTTTGGCGGCGGCGGGGAGGAACTGGCCAGCGTCGGTTTTGCACCCGGCAGCGCGCGCCTGGCGCCCGAGGCCACGGCCGGACTCGACAAGGTGGCCAGGGCGCTGGCCGAACGCCCCGCGCTGCAACTGACCGTGGTCGGCACCGCCAGCCTGGATGCCGAACGTGAGGGCTACCGGCGCGAACGCCTGGACCAGCTGCTGCGTGCCGAAAAGCGCCGCAGCCTGGTGGCGCAGGGCAGCACGGCCCTGTCCGGGGTGACAGTGAGCGCGGCCGAATACCCGGCGCTGCTCAAGGAGGTCTACCGGCGCGCCGACATCACCAAGCCGCGCAACCTCGTCGGGCTGGCCAAAGAGCTGCCGGCCGCCGAGATGGAAAAGCTGCTGCTGGCCGACATCGCGGTGACCGAGGACGCCATGCGCGAGCTGGCGCTGAGGCGCAGCGTGGCCGTCAAGGACTACCTCGCGGGGCGCGATCTGGCGCCGGCCAGGCTGTTCCTCGGCGCCGCCAAAACCGTGCCGCCGGATGCCAAATGGACACCCCGCGCAGAGCTTAATTTGGCGATGCCGTAAAAACAGCGAAAATAGCGGCTGTGCTTTATTTTTAAAGCGCGGGCGTGTCCCGGCCTTGAGAGCCTGTGAAGAGCCATGGTCCGTATGTTTCCCGCTCACTGAACCCTTCCCACCCGTCCGGACCGCCATCGCTGGCCGCGATGCAGCGCCGGGGCCTGACCCGCCCCCGCCGCATTCAGCCGCAACTTGTTTTCCCGGCAGGCCTTTTTAATTTTTATGCTGCGTTCTCCCATGTCCAAACCCTCCAAGCCCGATACCTCCACCGTGAAAACGCCGTCCACCAAACCGGGCGACAGCCATCCGCTGGACAGCATGACGGGCGGCGCTTTTTCGGCGCCGACTTCCGGTGAGCGCACCGCGCGCATCCGCGAGTGGCTGGCCACCGGCCCCAGCGCCGAGCAGATGGCCGAGGTCTACAAGGATCTCGCCAACCGCGACAAGGGCGCGGCCAAGCCGCTGAAAGAAAAACTCGACGAGGCCAAACGCGCCAAGAACCAGGAAAGTGTGGCGGCCGAGTGGGCCGAAAAAGGCCAGGCCCTGCTGGACCTGAAAAAGCTCAACCTCGCCGATGCCCTGGCCTGGCAGCGCGATGCCGCCAAAGCCGGCGCGCCGCTGTCGCGCGAACCGCTGGCCGGCCTGAAGGCCCAGCTCGCTGACCGTGTCAAGACCATCGAGGACCTGCAGCACCGCACCCAGGTGCAGCGCGAAGCCGCGGTGCTGATCGCCCAGCGCATCGAGGTGCTGTCGACCAAACCCTGGCGCGATGCGCAGGCCGCCTGGGACGCGCTGCGTGCCGACGTCACACACTGGCAGGGCCAGGCCGACGACATCGCGCAGGACGCCAACTGGGCCAGCGTGGACACCAAGTTTCCGCCGCTGCTCGACGCCTCGCGCGGCCAGCTGCTGGCCGTGTGGGAAGCTTTCCAGGGCGCGTTGTCGCTGGCGGTAGCTGCTGGCGAAGACGCGACCGCGCCGCTTCCGGCCGTGCCGGTCTGGGCCGACGAATTGCGCGCTGCCCGCGGCCTGCCGCGCGCCGGCGAGGCCGCAGCTGGCGAGCC
>CALRTF020000226.1:0-6544 GCA_943370985.1 Paenacidovorax caeni | reverse complement strand
GAGGCTTCGACTGGCTCAGCCAGAACGGTTTTCAGGGTCACTCCAGGCAATAGGCAATTCACTTCAGCGCAGCCTTGATCTGCTCGAGCACGTCCTTGGCACTGGCCGGGATCGGTGTGCCCGGGCCGTAAATGCCCTTGACGCCAGCTTCGTAGAGCATCTCGTAGTCCTGCCGCGGGATCACACCGCCGACAAACACGATGATGTCGTCGGCGCCCTGCTTCTTGAGCTCGGCGATGATGGCCGGTACCAGGGTTTTGTGGCCTGCCGCCAGCGTCGAGACGCCCACCGCGTGCACGTCGTTTTCAATCGCCTGGCGTGCGCATTCTTCCGGGGTCTGGAACAGCGGGCCCATGTCCACGTCGAAGCCGAGGTCGGCAAAGGCCGTGGCCACCACCTTGGCGCCGCGGTCGTGACCATCCTGGCCGAGTTTGGAGATCATCACGCGCGGGCGCCGGCCCTGGGCTTCGGCGAACGCGTTGATCTCGGTCTTGAGGTTTTCCCAGCCTTCGGCCGAGTCATAAGCGGCAGCGTACACACCGGTCACCTTTTGTGTATCGGCGCGGTGGCGCCCGTAAACTTTTTCGAGCGCGTCGCTGACCTCGCCCACCGTGGCACGCAGGCGCACCGCCTGGATACTGAGGTCCAGCAGGTTGCCGTCGCCTTGTTCGGCGGCGGCCGTCAGCGCGTCCAGCGCAGCCTGCACCGCGACGCTGTCGCGGCTGGCGCGTATGGCCTTCAGGCGCGTGATCTGGCCTTCGCGCACCGCCACGTTGTCGATGTCGCGAGTTTCAATCGCGTCCTCGGTCTTGAGCTTGTATTTGTTGACACCGACGATCACATCCTTGCCGCTGTCGATGCGCGCCTGTTTTTCGGCCGCCGCGGCCTCGATCTTGAGCTTGGCCCAGCCGCTGTCCACGGCCTTGGTCATGCCGCCCATGGCGTCCACTTCTTCAATGATGGCCCAGGCCGCATCGGCCATGTCCTGGGTCAGCTTTTCCATCATGTAGCTGCCGGCCCAGGGATCGATCACGTTCGGAATGTGGGTTTCTTCCTGGATGATGAGCTGGGTGTTGCGCGCAATGCGCGAGGAGAATTCGGTCGGCAGCGCGATCGCTTCGTCGAAACTGTTGGTGTGCAGGCTTTGCGTGCCGCCGAACACCGCGGCCATGGCCTCGATGGTGGTGCGCACCACATTGTTGTAGGGGTCCTGCTCGGTCAGGCTCCAGCCGCTGGTCTGGCAATGCGTGCGCAGCATCAGGCTCTTGGGGCTTTTGGCCTTGAACTCCTTCATGATGCGGCACCAGAGCAGGCGCGCGGCGCGCATCTTGGCGACTTCCAGGTAGAAGTTCATGCCGATGGCCCAGAAGAAACTGAGGCGGCCGGCAAAACCGTCGACGTCCAGGCCCTTGGCGATCGCCGTCTTGACATACTCCTTGCCGTCGGCCAGCGTGAAGGCCAGTTCCAGCGCCTGGTTCGCGCCGGCTTCCTGCATGTGGTAACCCGAGATGGAAATCGAGTTGAACTTCGGCATGTTTTTCGCCGTGTACTCGATGATGTCGCCGATGATGCGAATGCTGGGCGCCGGCGGAAAGATGTAGGTGTTGCGCACCATGAACTCTTTGAGGATGTCGTTCTGGATGGTGCCGCTGAGCTGGTCCTGGGCCACGCCCTGCTCCTCGGCCGCCACCACATAACCGGCCAGCACCGGCAGCACCGCGCCGTTCATGGTCATGGACACCGAGACCTTGTCCAGCGGGATCTGGTCGAACAGGATTTTCATGTCCTCGACGCTGTCGATGGCCACGCCGGCCTTGCCGACGTCGCCGGTCACACGCGGGTGGTCGCTGTCGTAGCCCCGGTGTGTGGCCAGATCGAAAGCCACCGACACGCCCTGCCCGCCTGCGGCCAGGGCCTTGCGGTAAAAGGCATTCGATTCTTCGGCCGTCGAAAAACCGGCGTACTGGCGGATGGTCCAGGGCCGCACCGCATACATGGTGGCCTGCGGGCCGCGGATAAACGGCTCGAAACCCGGCAGGGTGTCGGTGTAAGGCAGGTCCTTCACGTCGTCCGCGGTGTACAGCGGCTTGACGGTGATGCCGTCCGGGGTTTGCCAGTTGAGGGCGCCGAGATCGCCCCCGGGTGCGGATTTTGCGGCGGCTTTGGCCCAGGCCTCGAGACTGGCCGGGGCAAATTCGGGGGCGGACGATGGTGTGGGGGTGCTCATGGCGCGTACGGATGCCGTTGCCGGCGGTTTTTGCAAGTCGCTGCAGTTTACATTATTTATAATTATTGATGCAAAATTTAGTTTCAGCTAAGATCGCACTGTCCAGCCCCGGCTGTTATTGACCCCTTCTCCACACCATGGCCGCAGTTTCATTGACCCCCCGAGCGCTGTACGAAGAAGTGGCAGAGCTGCTGCGCCAGCGCATTTTCAGCCGCGAACTGGCGCCCGGCAGCTGGATCGACGAACTCAAGCTGGCCGAGGAATACGGCATCAGCCGCACGCCGCTGCGTGAGGCGCTCAAGGTGCTGGCCACCGAAGGCCTGGTGACCATGAAGGTCAGGCGTGGTGCCTACGTGACCGAAGTCTCCGAGCGCGACCTCGCCGATGTTTACCACCTGCTCGCCCTGCTCGAAAGCGATGCGGCCGGGGTGGTGGCAGCCCGCGCCACCGACGCCCAGCTCAAGGACCTGCAAGGCCTGCACCGTGACCTTGAAAAAGCCGTGGCCCACCGGGAACGCTTTTTCGAGATCAACGAGGCCTTTCACATGCGCCTGCTCGAAATCGCCGACAATCGCTGGCGCGACCAGATGGTGGCCGATTTGCGCAAGGTGATGAAGCTCAATCGCCACAACTCGCTGCTCAAAAGCGGCCGCATCGAGGAGTCACTGGCCGAACACCGTGCCCTCATGGAAGCGCTGGCCGCACGTGATGCCGAGGCCAGCGTGCAGCGCATGCGCGAGCATTTCAGGAACGGCCTGGAAGCGGCGGCTTAGGCGGTGGCTCAGGCGGCCGTCTGAGCGGGCGCGTGACCAGAAATACCCCGGGCAGGATCAGCAGCGCACCGACCGCATGGTGCCAGCCCGGCGGCTCGCCCAGCAGTCCCCAGGCCGCAGCAGCCGCATACAGCGGGCCGAGGTACAAGGCCACCGCCACGCGGCTGGCGCCGAGGATTTTTTGCGCCCAGCTGTATATCCAGTAGGCGCCAATGCCGGGAATCAGGCCGGCCACCACCACCAGCCCCAAGGCCTGCGCGCCCAGCACGTCGGCGCCGGGCCGCGTCGCCTCCCACAGCGCCGGCGGCAGCAGCACCAGGCTGCCACCGATACAGATCGCGGCCAGGCGCGCGGTCGCGCTCAGGGGACTGGGCCAGCGTTTTTGCAGCAGGGCATAAGCCGCCCATGAGATGGTGGCCGCCACAATCCAGGCATCACCCGCGACAAACTGCACCTCGCCCAAAGCGGTCCACTGTCCCTTGACCACCACGTGCACGACCCCGGCCAGCGCCAGCACGACCCCGGCCTTTTGCCGCGCACCAAAGGCTTCGCCCAGCCACCACAGGGCACCCAGGCTGATCAGCACCGGCGAGGCCGAATAAATCAGCGCAATATTCATCGCCCCGGTGGAGCGCGCGCCCTCGTAAACCCAGGCGCCACAGATCAGCATGCCCAGGGTGCCGAGCACCAGGTACTGGGGCCAGACCCGCAGAATGCAAGCGCGCTCGCGCCAGAGCTCGGAACGTGTGATCACCACCAGGATCAGCGCCGCCAGGCCCCAGCGGCCCAGCGCCAGCACGTAAGGGCCGATGACGCCGGGCGCCTTGCGCGCCACGATGTAATTGACGGCCCACAGCGCCGGAACCAGCCAGAGCAGCAACAGCGCCAGCCGCGTTTCACGCGGCACCAGCTCAGGCATGGGACAAGGCTGCTTCGCCAACCGGCACGGCTGCATGCGCCAGCGCCATGACCTCGCGCGGAGGCAGGGTCTTGAGCTTGTGGTCGCTCCAGACCTGGCGCCAGCGGCGCGAGCCGGGCAGGCCATGGCGCAGGCCCAGCATGTGCCGGGCAATGGTCGGCCAGGGCGTGCCGTGTTCGGCGGCCTGGCTTGCCATGTAGTCCACCATCTGCAACTCCACCGATTCCCGGGTCTGCCCGCCCGCGGCGGCGCCGAAGAAGGCCTGATCCCAGGACGCCAGCCACCAGGGGTTGTGATAAGCCTCGCGACCGACCATCACACCATCGAGTTTGCACAGCTGCGCCGCGACCTGCTCGCCGGTGGTGATGCCGCCATTGATGACGATGGTGAGAGCGGGAAACTCCTGCTTGAGCCGGTGCACCAGTTCATAACGCAGCGGCGGCACCTCGCGGTTTTCCTTCGGAGAAAGGCCCTTGAGCCAGGCATTGCGCGCGTGCACGATGAAGGTGCTGCAGCCGGCTTCGCTGACCGCGCCGACAAAGTCGCGCACAAAGTCATAACTTTCGCTCTTGTCGATGCCGATGCGGTGCTTGACCGTCACCGGTAGCTGCACCACATCGACCATGGCCTTGACGCAGTCCGCCACCAGTTGCGGCTCGGCCATCAGGCAGGCACCAAAGGCACCACGCTGCACGCGTTCGCTGGGGCAGCCGCAGTTGAGGTTGATTTCGTCGTAGCCCCACTGCTCGCCCAGTTTCGCGCAATGCGCCAGGTCAGCGGGTTCGCTGCCGCCCAGTTGCAGCGCCACCGGATGCTCCTGCGTGTTGAAGCGCAGGTGCCGCGCCACATCGCCATGCACCAGCGCCCCGGTGGTCACCATCTCGGTGTACAGCAAGGCGTGGCGGGACAGCAGCCGGTGGAAATAACGGCAATGCCTGTCGGTCCAGTCCATCATCGGGGCCACGCTGAGGCGATGCGGCGGAAATGGCGTGGCTGGCGTGGGGGAGTGGCCGGGAAACATGGCGGGAGGGCTCGAAGGGCGTGAAAACGTGTAGTTTCTCACGCGGACCTGCCGGGCGTGCCCAGAAGGGAAATTGCCACATCCGGTAACAGAGGGTAGCCACCAAGTCCGGCCCAAAGTCGGAGGCTGGATAATGGGCCATCAGGTCCGGGGTCACCCCGGCTGTCCTCCAGAACTCCATTGAAGCCATGACCCCAACAGCCCTGTCACTGCCCTCACCCCCCCGCTCCGGCCGGCTCGGCCCCGCCCTGCTGCTGCTGAGCCTGGCCCTGACCGCCTGCACCTCGGTGCCGCTACCGCCCTGGCCGGCCCCGGGCAGCGCGGCCAAGGCGCCGCCACCCGCCGCGCCCGCGCCGGCAGCGATCCCGGCGACAGTGGCCCCCCCGGTCGTGGTCATCCAGCCGGTTCCGGTGCGTCCGTCCGGGGTGGTGGCCCCCGAGCCTTACAACGCCGCCGTGGCCGCGCGTTTCCCTGCACCTTCGCTGATTTACAGCACGCCGGGCCTGCAGGAAGGACGCAGCAGCTTCACCTCGAATGCGGAAATCCAGAGCTGGCTGCGCGACCTGGTCGCCTCGGCTGCGGCAACGCCCGGCATGAAAGCCGCCTTGCTGCCGATCGGCCAGTCGCAGCGCGGCGAAGCCCTGGAAGCGCTGGTGCTGACCCGTGCCGCCGGCACCGGCGCAGCCGCCATCGCGGCATCGGGCCGGCCCACCGTGCTGCTGATCGGCCAGCAACACGGCGATGAGCCGGCCGGCAGCGAAGCGCTGCTGGTGGTGGCGCGCGAACTGACCCAGGGCCTGTTGCGCCCGGTGCTGGACCGCATCAACGTCATCATCGTGCCGCGTGCCAACCCTGACGGATCCATGGACAACAAACGCGTGACCACCGGCGGGCTGGACATGAACCGCGATCACCTGCTGCTCAACACGCCCGAAGCGCAGGCCCTGGCCCGGCTTGCGCGCGACTACCGCCCAACCGTTGTGGTTGATGCGCACGAATACACCGTGGTCGGCCGCTTCCTGCAGAAATTCGACGCCGTGCAGAAGTACGACGCGCTGCTGCAGTACGCGACCACCGCCAACATCCCGGAGTTCCTGACCCGGGCCTCCGAGGAGTGGTACCGCCGTCCGCTGGTGGCGGCGCTCAAGTCCCAGGGCCTGAGCAACGAGTGGTACTACACCACCTCGGCCGACCTGGCCGACAAAAAAATCTCCATGGGCGGTACCCAGCCGGACACCGGCCGCAACGTCAGCGGCCTGAAAAACACCGTGAGCCTATTGGTCGAAACCCGCGGCGTCGGCATCGGCCGGCTGCACATCCAGCGCCGCGTGCACACCCATGTCACCGCCATCAGCAGCGTGCTGGCCAGCACGGCCCAGCGCGCCAGCGAGCTCGGCCAGCTGCAGCCCTACATCGAAAAAGAGATCGCCGGGCTGGCCTGCAAGGACGAGGCCGTGGTCGAAGCCGGCCCGACCCTGGTGCAGCAGGAACTGGTGATGCTGGACCCGGTCACCGGCGCCGACAAGGCGCTGCGGGTGGAATGGAACTCGGCGCTGAGCTTGCGCAAGCTCAAGACACGCGTGCGTCCCTGCGGCTACTGGCTG
>CALRTF020000225.1:0-6575 GCA_943370985.1 Paenacidovorax caeni | reverse complement strand
GATATCGCCCCTCACTGAGCTGCCACCATGACCTACCTGCTTGCCCTGGACCAGGGCACCTCCAGTTCCCGCAGCATCGTGTTTGACGAACAGGGCCACATCGTGGCGCTGGCGCAGCAGGAGCTGCCGCAGATTTATCCCCGGCCGGGCTGGGTCGAGCATGACCCTATGGAGATCTGGCGCACGCAGCTGGCGACCGCGCGCGAAGCGCTGGTCAAGGCGAAACTCAAGGCCGGGGACATCCGCGCGCTGGGCATCACCAACCAGCGCGAAACCACGGTGGTATGGAACCGCAAGACAGGCCAGCCCATCCACCACGCCATCGTCTGGCAGGACAGGCGCGCCGAGGCGACCTGCGCAAAGTTGCGCGAGGACGGCAAGGCGGAATTGATACAGCAGAAAACCGGCTTGCTGATCGACGCCTATTTTTCCGGCACCAAACTCAAATGGCTGCTCGACGAGGTGCCGCAGGCACGGCAGCTGGCGGTGCGCGGCGAACTCGCCTTCGGCACGGTGGACAGCTGGCTGATGTGGCAGCTCACGGGCGGCGCCCTGCATGCCACCGACGTGACCAACGCCTCGCGCACCATGCTGTTCAATGTGCACACCAACAGCTGGGACAGCGAGTTGCTGGCGCTGCTCGATATTCCCGAAGCCCTGATGCCCAGGGTCCTGCCGTCGAGCACCCACTACGGCGACGTGCTGCCCGGGCTGCTGGGCGCAGCCATCCCGATTGGCGGCGTGGCCGGCGACCAGCAAAGCGCACTGTTCGGCCAGGCCTGCTTCAAGGAAGGCATGGCCAAGAATACTTACGGCACCGGTTGCTTCATGCTCATGCACACCGGCAACAAGTTCCAGACCTCGCACAACGGCCTGCTCACGACCAGCGCCGCGCAGGTCACGCCGCAAACCGAGTACGCGTTTGAGGGCAGCGTGTTTGTCGGCGGCGCCGTGGTTCAGTGGCTGCGCGACGGCCTGCACGCCATCCAGGGCAGCGGCGAGGTGCAGGCCCTGGCGCAAAGTGTTCCCGATTCCGGCGGCGTGATGATGGTGCCGGCCTTCACCGGCCTGGGCGCGCCCTACTGGAAACCGGAGGCCCGCGGCACCATCACCGGCCTGACACGCGGCACGACAGTGGCCCACATTGCCCGGGCGGCACTGGAAAGTATTGCCTACCAGAGCGCGGCCCTGCTGCAGGCCATGAGCCGCGATGCCGTGGCTGCCGGCGCCGCGCCGGTTGCGGAACTGCGGGTGGACGGCGGCGCCTGCATCAACGACCTGCTGATGCAGTTCCAGGCCGACCTGCTGGGTATCCCCGTGGTGCGGCCGGCAGTCACCGAAACCACGGCCCTGGGCGCGGCCTACCTGGCAGGACTGTCCAGCGGTGTGTATGCCAGCACCCGCGAGCTCTCCGACATGTGGCGCGCAGAGCGGCGGTTTTTGCCGACCTTGAGCGCCGACCGCGCAGCTGCCCTGATGGCACAGTGGGAACACGCGGTACGCCAGACCGTGGCGCTGTAAGCCAGAGCCAGAGGACGAGCGGTCGTCCCCGCTCCCGCACGCTGTCACAAGCCTGGCGTCCGGCAAGCCTAAACTCGCCGCATGCCCAGCCCTGCCCGCCCCGCCGGAGCCCAGTTCGAACCGACACGGCGACGCATGCTGGGCTATGGCGCGGCCGCCACGCTGGGGCTGGCGGGCCTGGCACCCGCCCGCCCGGTGCGCGCATCGCGGGCGCCACCGCGCCTGCGCCTCATCGGCGAGGCCAGTCTGCCGCACCGGCTCCAGTTTCAGGGCACCACCGTTGGCGGCCTGTCGGGCATCGACTACGACGAGGCCAGCGGTGTGTATTACCTGCTCAGCGATGACGGTTCGGCCATCCACCCCGCACGGTTTTACACTGCACGCGTTTCGCTCGATGCAGATCAGCTGGGTGAGCCCACACTGACTGGCGTGACCACACTGAAACAGGCGGACGGCAGCAGCTATCCGGCGGC
Organism: Paenacidovorax caeni; assembly: GCA_943370985.1. Lineage (GTDB taxonomy): Bacteria > Pseudomonadota > Gammaproteobacteria > Burkholderiales > Burkholderiaceae_C > Polaromonas > Polaromonas caeni_A. The sequence goes on along the minus strand of CALRTF020000225.1, from coordinate 4,581 downwards.
ATTGCGGGGCGTCCAGGTTCCCGATCCCGAGGCTATCCGGTGGCGACCGGCCAGCCAGACACTGCTATGGACCAGTGAAGGCCATGCGCTGACGGGAGCGGCTCCGGCGCTGCGCGAAAGCCGCACGGACGGCACGCTGGTGCGTGAGTTCACGCTCCCTCCCATGTTTGATTTTCAGCTCACCCAGGGGCCGCGGGTTAACCTGACGCTTGAAGGCCTGGCCTTGAGCCCGGACGGCAGCCGCGCTTGGATCGCCATGGAAGGCGCGCTGCGCCAGGACGGCCCGCTGCCCACCTTACAGTCCGCCGGCGGGCCCTGCCGCTTTACCCAGCTGGATCTGGGCAGCGGGCAGGTGACGCGGCAAATAGCCTACGTGCCCGAAGCCATCCCCCGCCCACCTGTCGCGCCGGCCACCCACGCCAACAATGGCGTCACTGAAATCCTGATGCTCGATGCCGACCGCATGCTGGTGCTGGAGCGAGCCTATATGGCAGGCCACGATGCCCTTACGGGCAATTCGCTGCGCCTTTACCTGATCGACACCCGCGAAGGGACGGACACGCTGAACATCCCGGTGCTGCGACCTGGCGCCTACCAACCGGTCGACAAGCTGCTGCTGGCCGATTTTTCGGTCTTCACCGGTCCCGGCAGCGGCCGCCGGCTGGCCCGCCTCGACAATACCGAAGGCATGAGCTGGGGTCCGCGGCTCGCCAACGGCAATCGCAGCCTCCACTTCATTAGCGACGACAATTTCAATCCGCGGCAAATCACACAATGGCTGGCTTTTGAATTTTTGGACTGAAACTGCATGACTTCACCCGTTCACACAGACACCAGCGCCATCGCCTTTATCGGCGGCGGCAACATGGCCAGCGCCATCATCGGCGGCCTGCTCAAGCGCGGGATGACGGCCAGCCAGATCCAGGTGGTGGAACCCTGGGACGAACAGCGCGCGAAACTGCACCAGCAGTTTCCGGGCATCCAGGTGCACGAGGCCCCCGGCGATGCCCTTGCCAGCGCCACCCTGGTGGTCTGGGCCGTCAAGCCGCAAACCTACAAGGTTGCGGCCCTGCGGACCCGCTTTTTTACCAAAACGGCCCTGCACCTGAGTGTGGCCGCCGGCATTCGTTCCGACAGCATCGCCCACTGGCTGGACACCCAGCGCGTCGTGCGATCCATGCCCAACACACCGGCCCTGATCGGCAAGGGGGTGACCGCCCTGTTCGCCCGGGCCGCCGTCAGTCCCGACGACAGGCGGGTGGTCGAGCGGGTGATCCGCACCACCGGCGACCTGCTGTGGCTGGACGATGAAAAACAACTGGATGCGGTCACCGCCCTGTCGGGCTCCGGCCCGGCCTATGTGTTTTATTTTATTGAAGCCATGGTGCAGGCCGGCGTCGACATGGGGCTCAGCCATGAGCAGGCCCACCAGCTGGCGGTGGGCACGTTTGTGGGCGCGTCAGAACTGGCGCGCGCCTCGGACGAACCGCCGGAAATCCTGCGCGCCCGGGTGACCTCCAAGGGCGGCACTACCTATGCCGCCCTGACATCCATGGAGCAGGACCAGGTCAAGCTGCAGTTCATGCGTGCGATGCACGCCGCCAGACAACGCGCGGCCGAACTCGGCGACGAGTTTGGAGCCGCCTGATCCCCAGCGAAAACGGCCGTCAGCCCTTGTTCCACGTGCGCAAGCAGCGACTGCCTTGACAGCAATCCAGCGCCCGGCCGTCAGGCGCCCGCCAGCGCGTAAGCCAGGGCAATGCCGGCAAACACCGTGAAGCCCAGCCAGTGGTTCAGGCGGAAGGCCTTGAAGCAGGCATCGCGGTCCCGCCCGCGGATCAGCCAGACATGCCACAAAGCCTGCGCCAGGGCGATTGAAATAGCTATCAAATAGATAGCTGGTTGCGCAATATCCACAAGGGCCAGGGCCCAGATGGACAGGTAAGCCAAGTAGCTGGCCAGCACCGCCGCCACGTCGAAGCGGCCCAGCGTGATGGCCGAGGTTTTCATGCCTATCTTCAGGTCGTCGTCGCGGTCCACCATGGCGTATTCAGTGTCGTAGGCAATCACCCAGAACAGGTTGCCCAGCAGCAGCAGCCAGGCCAGCGCCGGCACCCGCGACTGCACGGCGGCAAAAGCCATCGGGATGCCGAAGCTGAAGGCCACACCCAGCACGGCCTGCGGCATGGACACAAAACGTTTGGCATAGGGGTACATCACAGCAACCGCCAGCGCCGCGAAGGACCAGGCGATGGTGGTGATGTTGGTCGTGAGCACCAGGCCGAAGGCCATCAGGGCCAACACGGCACCGAGCAGCAGCGCCTCACGCACCCCCAGCGCGCCACGCGTGACCGGCCGCTGGGCCGTGCGTTTGACGTGGCGGTCAAAGTCGCGATCGGCAACGTCATTGAGGCAGCACCCGGCGCTGCGCATCAGGATGGTCCCGAGCGTGAACACTGCAATCAGGTGCCAGCCCGGAAAACCATGCGACGCCACCCAGAGCGCCGACAGCGTGGGCCACAGCAGCAGCAGCCAGCCGGCCGGGCGGTCCCAGCGTATCAGTTCGAGGTAGAGGCGTAATTTATGCGTCACGCAGCGATGTTAGTCGCTGCCCGCCACATCAAGAAATTCAGATTTTCGGGATGAAGTGCGAGGCGCGCGGCGCACAGCAACCGGAATGTACCCAGGTACATGAGGATTGCGAGCACCGCGTAACGATGCAATTCGCCCGAAAAATGGATTTATTCCTCGAGCAGCGAACGCAGCATCCAGGCGGTCTGCTCGTGCACGGTCAGGCGCTGGGTCAGCAGGTCGGCCGTCGGTTCGTCGCTGGCCTTGTCGGCAACCGGGAACAGTTCGCGCGCGGTACGGGCCACCGCCTCGTGGCCCTTGACCAGGATGCGCACCATCTCGAGCGCTTGCGGCGGCTTGACCGGCGCGTCCGGGAGGGAGGTCAAGCGGCCGAACTCGGCATAGGAACCGGGCGCGGGATGGCCCAGCGAGCGGATGCGTTCGGCCACCGGGTCCACCGCGTTCCACAACTCGGTGTACTGGGTCATGAACATCACATGCAGCGTGTTGAACATCGGCCCGGTCACGTTCCAGTGGAAGTTGTGCGTGGTCAGGTAAAGCGTATAGGTGTCGGCCAGCAGGCGGCTCAGGCCCTGGGTGATGGCCGCGCGGTCTTTTTCACTGATGCCGATGTTGATCGGGGGCGCGCCGGTGCGGCTGACAGGCAGATTTTTTTTGGGAGCAGATTTGGCCATGGAGATTTCCTTTCGAGAACATCAGTCTTTACTTTAAGCAATCAGGCAGCACGCGGCAACAGTCAAACTGTATCGCCTTGATAGACATCATGAAAACGTTCAGGACAAGCGCGCCACGCCCGGCAGCTCGCAGGCATAAATCGCATTGCGCAAGGCCGCGATCGCCTCATAACGCGTGAAGCTGCGGCGCCAGGCCAGCACTACGCGCCGGCTCGGCACATGGCCTTCAAACGGCAGGTACTTGATGTACGAAGGCAGCTCCGGCACATCCTTGCTTTTTCCTTTTGCTGCGGCTTTCACCACGACCGGCGGCAGCAGCGACTCTTTGGGCACGCTCAGCCGCGGCACCAGCGTCACACCCATGCCGGCAGCCACCATGTGTTTGATGGTCTCCAGCGACGAGCCCTCAAAACTCTTGCGTATGCCTTCGGCATTGCTCGAAAAGCGCGCAAACTCGGGGCAGACCTCGAGCACATGGTCGCGGAAACAGTGGCCGGTGCCCAGCAGCAGCATGGTTTCCTTTTTGAGTTCCTCGGCGGTGATGCTGTCGCGCGCAGCCAGCGGGTGGGTGCTGGGCACGGCCGCCATGAAGGGCTCGTCGTACAGCGGCGCAATCGCCAGGTTGGTGTCGGGAAAAGGTTCAGCCAGGATCGCGCAGTCGATCTCCCCGGTGCGCAGTTCCTCGAGCAGCTTGACGGTGAAGTTTTCCTGCAGCATCAGCGGCATCTGCGGCGTGTGCGCAATCGCCTGGCGCACCAGATCGGGCAACAGGTAGGGACCGATGGTGTAGATCACACCAAGCCGCAAGGCGCCGGCCAGCGGATCCTTGCCACGCTTGGCGATCTCCCGGATGCTCTCGGCCTGCTCGAGCACACTTTGCGCCTGCCGCACGATCTCTTCACCGAGCGGGGTCACCGTGATTTCATTGGCGTTGCGCTCGAACAGCTTGACCTGCAGCTCTTCCTCGAGCTTCTTGATCGCCACGCTGAGCGTCGGCTGCGACACATGGCAGGCCTCGGCGCCCCGGCCAAAGTGTTTTTCGCGGGCGACGGCTACGATGTATTTCAGTTCTGTCAGCGTCATGGGCTTATTGTGCGGCTTTTCCTGCGTCCGAGACAGATGTCCGGCCGCGAGCCGGCGAATCAAGGCAACACGCGGCGTTTGGGCTTGCCACCGACAGTATGTCCGACTCCCCACTCCCAACCCCCCGCCCTTCCCTCGCCCCGCTGGGCGAGGGAAGGGAGCCTCATGTGGCCGCGTGCGCTGCGCTCGCGTGCAAACATGACCGCCGCTTGGGATTCCCGCAGAAGAAGCG
>CALRTF020000224.1:0-6649 GCA_943370985.1 Paenacidovorax caeni | reverse complement strand
CCGGCGCGCTTTCTGCCGGCTGCTGTGGAAACTGTGGTCGCCGACCTGGGCCTTCGATGACGCCACCTTCGAACGCAGCGCCGCCGCCTTCGACAACCCCGACTTCGTGGAGGTCGTGATCCAGTCCTACCGGCACCGCTTCGGGCTGGTGCCGGGCGACCCGGCACTGGCGGGCATCGAGGCCCGCCTGGCCGCGCAGCCGGCCATCCGCGTGCCCAGCATCACCTTCGACGGTGCCGACGACGGCGTGCGGCCGCCCGCCGCGGCGGCGCAGCACGCCCGTTTTTTCACCGGGCCGCGCTCGCATCACATCGTGTCCGGCGCGGGCCACAACCTGCCCCAGGAAAAACCGGAACTGTTTGCCAGCGCCGTGCTGGAACTGGTACAACCGGGGCTACACCCATGAACACACACGCCGAACTCCTCAGCGAACACGCCTGCTTCGGCGGCGTGCAGCGTTTCTACCAGCACACCGCGCGCAGCATCGGACTGAGCATGAAGTATTCGGTGTTCCTGCCGCCACAAATCATGATCGACGACGCCGGCGGCAAGGTGCCCGCGCTGATCTACCTTGCCGGGCTGACCTGCAACGAGGAAACCTTCATGACCAAGGCCGGCGCGCAGCGGCTGGCCGCCACCCTGGGCCTGGCGCTGATCGCACCGGACACCAGCCCGCGCGGCGCCAACATCCCCGGCGAAACCGACAGCTGGGACATGGGCGTGGCGGCGAGCTTTTACCTCGATGCGGTGCAGGCGCCCTGGGCCAAAAACTACCGCATGGAAACCTGGCTCACGGCCGAGCTGCTGCCGCTGCTGACCGCCACCCTGCCGCTGCAGCCCGGGCGCATCGGCATTTTCGGCCACTCCATGGGCGGCCACGGCGCGCTGACCCTGGCACTGCGCCACCCCACGCTGTTCAAGTCAGTGTCGGCGTTTGCGCCGATCTGCGCCCCCAGCCAGTGCCCCTGGGGCCGCAAGGCCTTCACCGGCTACCTGGGCGCCGATGAATCCTTGTGGGCAGCGCATGACGCCACTGCCCTGATGGCCCGGCTGGACCATGCGCCCTACCCCGGCGGCATCCTGGTCGATCAGGGCCTGGCCGACAAATTTTTATCCGCGCAATTGAATCCGCATTTGTTTGAAGCGGCCTGCGCGCGCGCCGGCCAGGCCCTGCAACTGCGCTGGCACGCCGGCTACGACCATGGCTACTACTTCATCAGCACCTTCATGGCCGACCACCTGAATCACCACGCGCGGCAACTCTCCGAATAGCGGGGCGCAAGTCGTGCTACTGCGGGGCCCGATCAGAACAGACTGGTCTGACCTGAAGCCGAGGGCGGCCTGAATCTGCCCAGGTCCAGTTCCACCCGCTCGCGGTTGAAGCCGATGCGGTGGCAGGTCTTTTCAAAACGCTGCCTGATCAGGTCGGCCCACAGCCCGCTGCCTTTCATGCGCGAGGCGAAGTTGCTGTCGTAGTCCTTGCCGCCGCGCATCTCCTGGATGCACGCCATGATGCGCTCCGCGCGCTGCGGGTAATGCAGCGCCAGCCACTGCCTGAACAGCGGCGCCACCTCCCAGGGCAGACGAAGCACATGGTAGAAGGCCGATCGCGCGCCCGCTTCCCAGGCGGCCTCCAGCACCTGCTCCATGTCGTCGGTCACAAACGGGATATGCGGGGCAAGGCTGACACCGACAGGCACACCCTGGGCCGCGAGTGTACGGATGGTGCGCAAGCGGCGATGCGGAGCTGCCGCGCGTGGCTCCAGCGTGCGCGCAAGCTGGGGGTCCAGCGTCGTGATGGTCACGTACACGGCCGCCAGCCCGTCGGCCGCCATGGGGGCGATCAGGTCGAGGTCGCGCTCCACGCCGCTGGATTTGGTCACCAGCGAAAACGGATGGCCGGTCTGCTGCATCAGCTCGATCAGACCGCGCGTCAGCCGCAGTTCGCGTTCTACCGGCTGGTAGCAGTCGGTTGCGGATCCGATGTTGATCAATTTGGGCACATAACTGCGTTTGCCCAGGTCCACGCGCAACACCTCGACGATGTTGCGCTTGGCGATCAGCCGGGTTTCAAAATCCAGGCCCGGCGACAGGTTCAGGTAGCTGTGGGTCGGCCGCGCGTAGCAGTAAATGCAGCCGTGTTCACAGCCGCGGTAGGGGTTGACCGAATAGTCGAAGTGGATGTCCGGCGAGTCGTTGCGCGAGATGGCGCTGCGCGCCTCCTCGAAAGTGACGGTGGTCTCCAGCCGCGCCGTGCCTTCGGCCGCGTCTGCCTCCAGCGTGCCCCAGCCGTCGTCCCAGTCCGTGCGTGTGTCTTTCTCGAAGCGGTGCGCCAGACGCGTGGCGGTGCCGCGGCCCTTGATGGCGTGGACGGGAATCAGGACGTCGGGCATGGCGGCAATCAGCAAAGAATTAACTGTATGAATAAACAGTATATTCCCTGGCCTCCTGCCCTGCAAGGCATTCCCATCCGCTATGAAATCAGGAACTTTCTGCGCCCGCTGGACGGGGGCTGGCGCCTGTTCTGACTGAAAATCCGGCGACCCGGATCAGCGCGCAGCCAGTGCCGGCGCCAGCCAGCTGCGCCAGCGCGCCTGGGGCGACTCGACGCCGCGGTACAGCGCCTCGCCGGCCAGCAGCGACAGGCCAAAAGCGCCCAGCAGGCCCAGCGTGTTGGCCAGCAACTGGCCCGGCCAGAGCTGGCTCACCAGCGCATTGACCAGCAGGCAGACCGGGAAGTGGATCAGGAACACCGAGTAGGAGATCTGGCCCAGCCGCAGCATCCAGGCCTGCTGCAGCCAGCGCGCCGGCCAGGGGCTGCGCTGCAGCCAGACCAGGCCCAGCGCCACCACAAGCGCCACCAGTAGCCGCCCGCGGAAGTCCAGCAGCAATGCGACACTGCCCAGCGCCACGATCACCAGCAGCCAGCGCACGGGCCGTTCGCTGCGACTGGCCCACCAGGCCAGCATGCCCAGCGCATAAGCGCCGAAAAAATAGAGGCCGGTCATGTCGAACTCGATACGCCGGTTGAAGACCAGCAGCGAGGCCGCAGCCAGCGCCAGCACGGCCCAGCGATGGCGACCGCCACGCAGCACCGTCAACAGCGCCACACTCAGGACAAACAGCTGGAAATCAATCGCCACATACCAGATGCCGGCCGACAGCGCCTGCTGGCCCAGCAGATCCTGCAGCAGCAACAGGTGGGCGAGCAACTGCCACAGCGTCGGCTCGCCGGGCACCGAGTCATGCTGCAGCCAGGGCCGCACCAGCGCCGCCACCGCCACCGTGATCAGCACCGCCACCACCAGTGGCAGGGCCAGCCGGCGGTAACGTTTGAGGATCAGACGCAGCGGCTGGCGGAAGCTGGCGCTGCCGTCGGGCGCGAGCGAGCAGGCGGCGAGGAAACCGCCGACCACCAGAAACACCTGTACCGCCATGCGGCCGTAGCGGTACAGCCAGTCCATCAGCCAGGGCGCAGCGCTGTGGACCACGTCGGACATCGGGCCGTAAAACGCGAGGTGGTGCCAGACAATCAGCACGCAGGCCCCGCCCTTGAGGGCATCCACCCCGGGCAGGCGTTGCGCGGGCGCCATGCCAACAAACCTCAGGCGCAGATGCGCTGGCGGGCCTGGTCGTATTCGCGTTTGAGCTGGGCGACGTAATCGGCCGTGCTCTGCACCTTGCTGATTGCGCCTATGCCCTGGCCGCAGCCCCAGATGTCTTTCCAGGCCTTGGACTTGCTGCCCTCGCCACTGGCGAAGTTCATGGTCTTCAGGTCACCGTCGGGCAGGTTGTCCGGGTCCATGCCGGCGGCAATGATGGACGGCTTGAGGTAGTTGCCGTGCACGCCGGTGAACAGGCTGGAGTAGACGATGTCGTCGCTGTTGCTGTCGACGATGGATTGCTTGTACTCCTGCGCAGCACGCGCCTCGTCGGTGGCGATGAAGGCCGAGCCGATGTAGGCGAAGTCGGCCCCCATGGCCTGCGCGGCCAGCACGGCGCCGCCGGTGGAGATCGCGCCCGACAGCGCGAGCGGGCCGTCGAACCACTGGCGGATTTCCTGGATCAGCGCAAACGGGCTTTTCACACCGGCATGGCCGCCGGCGCCGGCAGCCACAGCCACCAGGCCATCGGCGCCCTTTTCGATCGCCTTGCGCGCGAACTTGTTGTTGATGATGTCGTGCAGCACCACGCCGCCGTAGCTGTGCGCCGCGGCGTTGATGTCCTCGCGCGCGCCCAGCGAGGTGATGTAGATCGGCACCTTGTACTTGACGCACATTTGCATGTCATGGTCGAGCCGGTCGTTGGACTTGTGCACGATCTGGTTGATCGCAAATGGCGCCGCCGGCTTGTCGGGATGGGCTGCGTTGTAGGCCGCCAGGGTCTCGGTGATTTCGGCCAGCCAGTCTTCCAGCTGCGCCGCCGGCCGCGCATTGAGCGCCGGCATCGCGCCGACCACACCGGCGATGCACTGGGCGATCACCAGCTTGGGGTTGCTGATGATGAACAGCGGCGAGCCAATGATGGGCAGCGGCAGGTTGGCGAGCGGCGCGGGAAGTCTGGACATGGTGTCTCCGGTCAAATCAGTCGTATTTATAGGCAAAGAGGGCTGTAGCCCCTGTCAACCGGGCGACAGCAGCTACGAAATTTATAGCAAGGGCGGCTTCAGAAAGCCTCGAGCGCCAGCGCCGTGACGCTGTCGGCGCCGTCCACGATGCTGTCGCGCATGCCGGGTGCCTTGCTCAGCAGGTGGTCGGCGTAGAACACCGCCGTGGTGATCTTGGCTCTCATGAAGTCCACGTCGGCGCCTTTGGCCAGCTCTTCCTCGGCCACCAGCAGCGAACGCGCCAGTTGCCAGCCGGCCACCAGGTTGCCGGCCAGCATCAGGTAGGGCACGCTGCCGGCGAAAACCGCGTTCGGCGAGGCCTTGGTGTTGCCGGCGACAAATTCCACCACATCGACAAAAGCTTCACGCGCGGCCTTCAGGCGTTTCGCGACGGTTTTGGCGGCAGCGCCGCCCTGCTTGATCAAGGCGGCCTCGGTCTTTTCAATCTGCGCGGCAATACCCTTGGCGGTCTGGCCACCGTCGCGCGCGGTCTTGCGTCCGACCAGGTCGTTGGCCTGGATCGCGGTTGTGCCTTCGTAAATCGTCAAAATCTTGGCATCACGGTAATACTGCGCCGCGCCCGTTTCCTCGATGAAACCCATGCCGCCGTGCACCTGCACACCCAGCGAGGTGACTTCCAGGCTCATCTCGGTGCTGTAACCCTTGACCAGCGGCACCATGTATTCGTAAAACGCCTGGTTCTGCTTGCGTACCTCGGCGTCAGGATGATGATGCGAGGCGTCATAAGCGGCGGCGGCGACCGAAGCCATGGCGCGGCAGCCTTCGGTGTAGGCGCGCATGGTCATCAGCATGCGTTTGACGTCGGGGTGGTGGATGATGGGTGCGCTCGCGGCAATCGAGCCATCGACCGGGCGGCTCTGCACGCGGTCCTTCGCAAAAGCCACGGCCTTCTGGTAGGCGCGCTCGGCAATCGCGATGCCCTGCATGCCGACGGCGTAACGCGCCGAGTTCATCATGATGAACATGTACTCGAGGCCGCGGTTTTCCTGGCCGACGATGTAACCGACAGCGCCGCCCTTGTCGCCGTACTGCAGCACGGCGGTGGGGCTGGCCTTGATGCCCATCTTGTGCTCGATGCTGACACAGTGCACATCGTTGCGCGCGCCGAGGGCGCCGTCCTTGCCGACCAGGAATTTGGGCACCACAAACAGGCTGATGCCCTTGACGCCTTCGGGTGCGCCGGTCACGCGCGCCAGCACCAGGTGCACGATGTTCTCGGCCATGTCGTGTTCACCATAGGTGATGAAAATTTTGGTGCCGAAGACCTTGTAGCTGCCGTCGGGCTGCGGCTCGGCACGGGAGCGCACCATCGCCAGGTCGGAGCCGGCCTGCGGCTCGGTCAGGTTCATGGTGCCGGTCCACTGGCCGCTGACCAGTTTCTCGAGGTAAACCGCCTTGAGCTCGTCCGAACCAGCCGTCAGCAGCGCTTCAATGGCGCCATCGCTGAGCAGCGGGCACAGCGCAAAACTCATGTTGGCCGAATTGAGCATCTCGCCGCAGGCCGCGCCAATGGTCTTGGGCAGGCCCTGGCCGCCGAAGTCGACCGGGTGCTGCAGGCCCTGCCAGCCGCCTTCGGCGTACTGTTTGTAGGCCTCCTTGAAGCCGGGCGTCGTGGTGACCACGCCGGACTGAAAGCTCGACGGATTTTTGTCGCCCTCCCAGTTCAGCGGCGACAGCACCCCCTCATTGAATTTGGCGCACTCCTCGAGCACCGCCTGCGCGGTCTCGAACCCGGCTTCTTCAAAACCCGGGATCTGCGCCACGGCATCGATGTCAGCCAGGTGTTTGATGTCAAACAGCATGTCCTTGAGGGGGGCCTTGTAGCTCATGTCTTTGTCTCCGCGAAATCGTCAGTCCCGCAGGATGCGCGGGCGCAAAAAAGGGCGCCGCTGCGGCGCCCTTGTCTTTTTACAGGGCCTTGACCAGCTCGGGCACCGCCGCAAACAGGTCGGCTTCGAGGCCGTAATCAGCCACGCTGAAGATCGGTGCTTCCGGGTCCTTGTTGATCGCCACAATCACCTT
>CALRTF020000223.1:0-6753 GCA_943370985.1 Paenacidovorax caeni | reverse complement strand
ATCGCTCGCCCTGATCCGTTTTCGGCTGTGCTCCTCGGCCCAGCCCGACGGGTGGAGGAGAAAAAGGCAGAAAGCAAATACCAATACCGAACTCAAATCCGGAGTCCTTGAAGCGCAAAGCGCTTCAAGGACGGGAATCCCAACAGACCGTCATGTTTGCACGCGAGTGCAGCGCACGCGGCCAAATGAGGCTCCCTTCCCTCGCCCAGCGGGGCGAGGGAAGGGCGGGGGGTTGGGAGTGGGGAGTTAGACCTACTATCGAATGCAGACCGCAGGCGCAACGTGACGCCTCAACGCAATTCGTCTATCTCATGTATCAAATCAGCCGTCAGCCCATATCCGACAAGCGCAAGCAGCTATTAAAAAAGGAGCATGCACGCCGACCCGGACTGCCCCGACACCGGCTTGGGGTTTGCCCGCAGGCCGCGCCCAGGCGACCCGAAATGCGCCCCCGTACGACTACCATGCAGGCAGATTTGCCTTCGAGAACTACAACATGATCCCCACGCACAACACATCACCTTTCCCCCACCTCCTCTCCCCCCTGAACCTCGGCTTCACCACGCTGAAAAACCGGGTGCTGATGGGCAGCATGCACACCGGGCTGGAGGATGGGCGCAAACACTTCCCGGCGATGGCGGCCTACTTTGCCGAGCGTGCGCGCGGCGGCGTCGGCCTCATGGTGACCGGCGGTTTTGCGCCCAATATCGCGGGCTGGACCAAACCGTTTGCCGGCATGCTGGCCAGCTCGGGCGCGGCGCGCCGCCACCGGCAGGTGACCGATGCGGTGCATGCCGAGGGCGGCAAGATTGCGCTGCAGATCCTGCACACCGGGCGTTACGGCTACCACCCGCTGTGTGTGGCGCCTTCGCGCATCCAGAGTCCAATCTCGCCGTTCACGCCGCGCGAGCTCAGCGCCGGCGGCATCGAGCGCCAGATCCGCGCCTTCATCCGCTGCGCGCTGCTGGCGCGTGAAGCCGGTTACGACGGCGTCGAGATCATGGGCAGCGAAGGGTATTTCATCAACCAGTTCCTGGTCACCCACACCAACCAGCGCAGCGACGACTGGGGCGGCAGTTATGCGAACCGCATGCGGCTGGCGGTCGAGATCGTGCGGCGCACGCGCGAGGCGGTCGGCCCGGACTTCATCATCATCTACCGCCTGTCCATGATCGACCTGATCCCCGACGGCAGCAGCTGGGACGAAGTGGTGTTGCTGGCCAAAGCCGTCGAGGCCGCCGGTGCAACCCTCATCAACAGCGGCATCGGCTGGCACGAGGCGCGCGTGCCGACGATCGCAACCTCGGTGCCGCGCGGCGCTTTTACCTGGGTCACGAAAAAACTGCGCGACGAGTTGCGCGCGGCCGGCCTGACCATCCCGCTGGTCACCAGCAACCGGCTCAACACGCCCGAGGTGGCCGAACAGGTACTGGCCGACGGCAGTGCCGACATGGTCAGCATGGCGCGGCCCTTCCTGGCCGACCCGGAGTTCATCAACAAGGCGGCGCAGGGCCGCAGCCGGGATATCAACACCTGCATCGCCTGCAACCAGGCCTGCCTGGACCATGCCTTTCAGGCGAAGATCGCCAGCTGCCTGGTCAATCCGCGCGCCGGCCATGAGCTCGAACTCGTGATCCGCCGGGCGCCCGCTGCAAAGCGCATCGCCGTTGTCGGTGCCGGTCCGGCCGGGCTCGCCGCCGCGACCACGCTGGCCGAGCGCGGCCACAGTGTGGACCTGTACGACAGCGCTGAACACATAGGCGGCCAGTTCAACCTCGCCAAACGTGTGCCGGGCAAGGAAGAGTTCGAGGAAACCCTGCGTTATTTCGGGCAGCGCATCAGCGCCACCGGTGTGCGCCTGCACCTGGGCACACGCATGGATGCGGCCGCGCTGGTCGCGCAGCAGTTCGACGAGGTGATCCTGGCGACCGGCGTGACGCCGCGCAACCCGCGCATCCCGGGCCAGGACGATCCCCGGGTGCTCAGTTATATCGACGTGTTGCTGGGCCGCGCGACTGTGGGCCAGCGGGTGGCACTGGTGGGCGCCGGCGGTATCGGTTTCGACATCGCAGAATTCCTGGTCACGCCGGCGAACCATTCCACCGCGCTGGACCTGCCGGCCTGGCTCGCCGAATGGGGCGTGGCCGACCCGGGCGAGGTGCGCGGCGGCGTGGTGCGCCCGGCCCCCACGGCGCCAGCGCGCCAGGTCACGCTGCTGCAGCGCAAACCCGGCAAGCTGGGCAAGGGCCTGGGCAAAACCACCGGCTGGATACACCGCGCGGCGCTCAAGATGAAAAACGTCGAGATGCTCTCGGGCGTGAATTACGAGCGCATAGGCGACGACGGCGCGGGTGGCCTGGGCCTGGCCATCACCTTCGGCGACAAGCGCAGCGACGGCACCGTGCTCAGCCTGGACAACATCGTGCTGTGCGCCGGCCAGGAGCCGCTGCGTGAACTGCTGGAGCCGCTGCGCGCGGCCGGTGTCAAAACCACGCTGATCGGCGGCGCCGACGAGGCCTCGGAGCTGGACGCCAAACGCGCGATCAACCAGGGCACGCGGGTCGCGGCGGCCGCCTGAGGACGCCCGCTACAGGTAGCGCGGCAGCACCGCCGCCACCTGGGTCAGGAAAGCGTATTCGTCGTCATTGACCGGCCGGCCGGCCAGGTCGTAGTGGCAAAAGGTGCCGAACAGTTCACCATCGGCGCGCGTCAGCGGCAAACCGATGTAACTTTCCACCACGCCCTGGTAGGGGTGGCCGTCCAGCCGCTTGTCGCCGCCAGAACTCGTCGTGAGGAAACTGCCCTCACGCAGGGTGAACTGGCAAAAGCTGTCCCCGAGCGGCACGGCCTCGAGCTTCATGTCGTCCAGGCCGTCCTTGTCGACCATGTCAACCATGTGCAGCATCAGCTCGTCGAGCCGGTACACGGCCGTGAAACGGTGCGGCACACGCCCGTTGAGGAACTTCAGGCCGGCGTGCAGGCCCTCGGTGCTGAGCAGGTTTTCCAGTTTGGAGAGGCTTGTATTCAAGGCATTCGGGGCAGCCGGGCTGCAACAGGTTGAAACTTCAGTCAGCGGATGGTAGCCCAGCCAGGTAAAGCCGCACGTAGGCCGGTTCCGACAAGCGGCCAGGGTCCAGCCCTGCGCCGGGTGGCCGCCTGCCGATTTACCTTGAGGGCATGGAATCTTCCATGTTTCACTGAAAGGCACATCATGAACAAGGACCAGGTCAAAGGAAAAGTCAAGGAAGTCGCCGGCGAGGTGCAGGAGCACACCGGCAAGGCCATCGGCAGCGCCGAACAGCAGGCCAAGGGCCATGCTCGCGAAATGGAAGGCAAGGCACAAAAAGCTGCCGGTGACATCCGCGAAAACCTCGAAGACGCCAAAAAGCGCTAAGCCTTGCGGCACGCTTGAAGAAATCAGGCCGGTTGCCCCGGCCTTTTTTTTGCGCTGGTTCAGCCCTCGAGCAGGCCGGCGACATGGCGCGCAATCGCCAGTGAGCTGGTCAGGCCCGGCGATTCGATCCCGAACAGGTTGACCAGCCCGCGCACCCCGTGCAGCGCTGGCCCCTGGACCAGGAAGTCGCTGGCGGGCGCGCCCGGCGGCTGGATTTTGGGGCGTATGCCGGCATAACCGGGCGCCAGCGCGCCATCGGCCAGGCCCGGCCAGTACTTGCGGACCTCCGCATAAAACGCATCGCCACGGGCGGGATCAACCAGCAGGTCCTCGGCCGAAGCCACCCATTGCACGTCAGGACCGAACTTGGCCTGCCCGCCGAGGTCGATGGTCAGGTGCACACCGAGGCCGGCCAGATGGGCGGCCGGTTCGGGTAGCGGATAAATCAGGCGGCTGAATGGCGAGCGGCCCGCGAGGGTGAAGTAATTGCCCTTGGCGTAATAGCTGCGCGGCACCCAGGCCGGGTCCAGTCCGGCAAAACGCGCCGCCAGCGCCGGTGCCTGCAGGCCGGCAGCGTTGACGACTGTGTTCGCCGCCAGTTCAGTACCGTCTTCTGCGACCAGATGAATCGCCGAACTCCCGCACCGTGCATGGGCCAGCGGCGAGTTCAGCGCCACCATACCGCCCGCGTGCTCAAGATCCCCCTGCAACGACAGCATCAATGCATGGCTGTCGACAATGCCGGTGCTGGGCGAGTACGCGGCGGCAACACAAGCCAGCTGTGGCTCCATGGCCTGCGCCTGCTCGCGTGTGAGCAGCACCAGGTCGTGCACGCCATTGGCGGCGGCCTTGGCCATGATGCCAGGCAGGTCGGCGGCCTGCGCTTCGCTGGTGGCCACAAGCAGCTTGCCGCAGCGCCGGTGGGCGATGCCGCGCTCGGCGCAGTAGTCGTACAACAGCTGTTTGCCTGCCACACACAGGCGCGCCTTCAGCGAACCGGTGGGGTAATAAATGCCGGCATGAATGACTTCGCTGTTGCGCGAGCTGGTGCCGGTGCCTATGGCATGGGCCGCTTCGAGAACCATCACCTCCCTGCCCTGCAGCGCCAGCGCGCGTGCCACCGCCAGCCCCACCACGCCCGCGCCGATGACGACGCAATCGACCTGTTCCATTCAGTGTGCTCCCTCAAAGCCTTCCAGAACCTGCGCCGCGTTGTGCCCGAGGGCCTGCGCGGCATAACCGCCTTCGAGCACCAGCACCGTGGGCAGACCGAGCGCAGCCAGGCGCTGGCCCAGCCGGCGGAAATCGCCGGCCTGCAGCGCAAATGTTGAAATCGGATCACCGGCAAAAGTATCCAGCCCCAGCGACACCACCAGCGCGTCGCTGCGGTGCGCGGCAATACGCCGGCAGGCCTGCTCCAGGGCGTCGAACCAGTCCGCCGCGCTGCAACCGGCGGGCAGCGGCAGGTTCAGGTTGAAGCCCAGGCCCTCGCCTTCGCCCTCCTCGTCGGCATGGCCGAGGAAAAACGGGTACTCGGTCCGCGGGTCACCATGCAGGCTCGCAAAAAACACGTCCTTGCGCCCGTAAAAAATGCTTTGCGTGCCGTTGCCGTGGTGGTAGTCCACATCAAGCACGGCCACACGGGCGGCGCCGCCGTTGCCCAGCGCCTGCGCCGCAACGGCGGCATTGTTGAGGAAACAGTAACCGCCCATGAAGCCGGCGCCGGCATGGTGGCCGGGCGGTCGGCTGCAGCAGAACACGGCGGGTGCACCCTCGCCCAGCAGGGCCGCAGCCGAGGCCGCCGCATCGGCCCCGGCCTTGGCCGCTTCCCAGGTGCCGGCCACCAGCGGCGAGCCGTTGTCCATCGAATACAGGCCCAGGCGCGCGATGAAGTTGACCGGAACCACGTCGCTGCGCAGGCTGCGCACCGGCCAGACCGAAGGAAAGGGCTGGCGTGCGGCGTTGCCGGCATCCAGCGCGAGCCAGTCGCTCCAGGCGTTTTGCAGAAAGGCCAGGTAAGGCGCCTCATGCACCTGGCCCAACACCGCGCGGCTGTCGACATGCGGCTCGCGCACGGTGTGGCCACCCTGAAGCAGGCGCTGCTGCACCAGCGCGGCACGCGCCGGGGTTTCAAAACAGGGCACACGCTCGCCGCGAAAAAACTCGAAGGCGGGCGCATGCAGGGCATGCCGTTCACTGAACAGGATGATCATGCAAGGATTATCCGCAAGCCCGCCGTGCCACGCGGCGCTACAGCCTGCGCGGGTCGGTGGCCAGCAGCACCTGCACCAGCGACTGCAGGCTGGCCTTCAGCGGCGCAAAACCTTCGCTGATTTCCAGGGTGTCTTCGCTCATGTAGAGCTTGCGGTTGATCTCGAGCTGGATGCTGTGGCGCTGCTGCTGCGGCGCGCCGTAACGCCGCACCAGTTCCACCCCCTTGTACGGGTGGTTGTAGGCCACGCTGTAGCCGAGGCCGCGCAGGTGTTCGCAGACCAGCCGCGACAGGGCCTCGGCGGCGGTGCTGCCGTCGCGGTCGCCGACCACGAAGTCGGCGTGCGCCTCCCCCGGAAAATCGGTGGCGCTGGCCGAGGCGATGGCCGGCATCGAATGGCAATTGATGTGGATGCTGTAGCCGTGGCGCGCGTGTGCCGCGGCTATCGCCTGCGCCACCGCTGCGTGGTAAGGCTGCCAGCACTGCGCGATGCGCGCCTGCACCTCGGCCACCGACAGCTTGCGCTGGTAGATCGGCAGGCCTTCGTCGGTGGTTCGCCAGATCAGGCCCTTGCCGAGCCGCACCTTGCCCATCACACGGGGGTCGGTCGACACCGCTCCCGGCCAGGTCCCGTCAAACAGGCTGACGTCGACCTCGGTGATGTCGCGGTTGGCGTCCAGGTAGCTGCGCGGAAAAAAAGCCTCGACCCAACCCACGCCCAGTGCCGGTGCGAAGTCGTAGAGTTTTTCGACATGCGTGTCTTCGGCGCGGCGCAGGACAGCCGGCTCGCAGGCAAAGGCAAAGTCCTCGGGGTAAGACGTGCCGCTGTGCGGCGAATCGAGCACCAGCGCCGTGGCGCCGGGCAGGTAACGGACAGGGGATGGGACAACAGGGGTCATGGCTTTTATTGTGCCCGCAAGCGCGGGCGGCCGCCCCCGCGGGCGGATGCGCAAAACGTCGGCAGGATGCATCGCAGGCGGCACTCAGTCCAGCGAAATTTTGGCGAATTTTGCAATCCGCTGCATCTTCCCGATTTCCTTTTTGATCTGCGCATCGAACTCGGCGGGCGTGCTGCCGGAGGCGAACAGTCCCTGCGCGGCGAGCTTGGCGCGCACGCCCGGTTCCTGCAAGGCCTTGACCACCGCCT
>CALRTF020000222.1:0-6764 GCA_943370985.1 Paenacidovorax caeni | reverse complement strand
GGCCCCGTTGGGGTTGCTATGATTTTGAGAGCTTTCAGCCCCCGGTTGACGGGGGCTGGCGGCTGATTTGGCTGGAAGAATCCGGCCCACCGCCATGGGCCGGCCCGGGCGCATGGCGACACGCCAGAAGGCCACGTCGCCGAGCTTTTTCATCATGGCCTTGGTGTAGTCGGCCTCGCCGACACTGACGCCGCCCGAGGTGATGATGGCGTCGGCCTGCGCTGCGGCGCTGGTGAACGCCGCTTCCAGCAGCGCCGGCTCGTCGCGCACCACGCCCATGTCGATGACCTCGCAGCCCAGCCGCTTGAGCATGCCGAACACGGTGTAGCGGTTGCTGTCGTAAACCGCGCCTTCGCGCGGCGGCTCGCCCAGCGACAGGATTTCATCGCCAGTGGAAAAATAGGCCACCCGCAGCGGCCGCAGCGTACTCACGGTTTTCATGCCCAAAGAGGCCACCAGCCCAAGGCGGGCGGGGGTGAGTAGCTCACCTTTTGATAGCGCAGCGCGGCCCTGCATGAGGTCTTCGCCGCGCAGCCGGCGGTTGTCGCCGGCCTGCAGCAGTTGGGGTGGAAGGCTGATGCTGTCGCCCTGAACCGTCACGAATTCCTGCGGCACCACCGTGTCCAGGCCCATCGGCATGATGGCGCCGGTCATGATCTTCAGGCATTCACCCGCCGCGACCGTGCCTTGCCAGGCCTTGCCGGCCAATGCCGTGCCGACGACCCTGAGCTGCAGGGCGCTACCCGCGGCGAGCGCCGCGCCGTCGAAGGCATAACCGTCCATGGCCGAGTTGTCGTGCGGCGGCACATCGAAGGGCGACACCACATCGTCGGCGAGCACCCGGCCCAGCGCCTCGAACAGCGGCAGTTCCCGCCGTTCGGTCACCGGCGCGACCAGCAGCGAGAGAAAACGCGCCACCTCAGCGGCCGGCAGCGCCTGCGGGTCGTAGCCCTGCAGTTCGGCCGCGATCTGGGCTATGGATTTCACGGCCGCTGTCACGGACGCAAGGCCTCGAGCTGGTGCAATTCGGCCAGGGTGTTGGCGTTGAAGAAGGCGCGCGGATTGTCGCCCGGCAGGTTGAAGGGCACCAGCACGCTCTTGTGCTGCGCGGTCCAGGCGTCGATCTTGCGGCCGCCACCGGTGGTGAACACCGCCAGGCTCTCCAGCATGCGGGTGCGCATCAGGCAGAACACCGGCTGGGCCCGCAACTGCCCGTCTTCCTCGGGTGCAGCGACCACCGCAAAGTCGGCGTTCTCGCGGGCCAGCGCCTCGGCCAGCCGCGGCACCATGTCTTCGCTGAACAGCGGGCTGTCGCAGGGCACCGTCATCATGTAGGGTGTTTCACAGCGCTCCAGCCCGGTGAGAAAACCGGCCAGCGGTCCCGAAAAATCGCCCATGCCGCCGGCATCGGGCCAGACCGGCACACCGAAGGATTCATAGGCCGCGAGGTTGCGGTTGGCATTGATCATCACCTCGCCGACCTGCGGCGACAGGCGCAGCAGGGCATGCAGGGCCAGCGGTACGCCGTTGAAGTTCTGCAGGCCCTTGTCGGCGCCGCCCATGCGCGAACCGCGTCCGCCCGCAAGGATCACGCCGGTGATTTCTGCGCCGTCTATCGTGTCAATCATGAAGTTCCAAACGAAGTGTCAAGTGTGGGAGGCTAGCCACCGATATAGCTCATCTCGACACGTTTTTGCCCGTCAGCGCCCGGCACGGCCACATCCGGCGGCAGCGCGGCACGCAGCTCCGAATAACGGTCGTCGCGGCGCTGCCAGATGTGGCCCACGGCGGCAGAAATCTGCGCGTCCGAGTAATGGCCGTCACGCAGCAGGGCGCGCAGGTCATGGCCCTGGCTGGCGAACAGGCAGAGGAACAGCTTGCCTTCGGTCGACAGCCGGGCCCGGTTGCAGTCGCCGCAAAACGCATGGGTGACGCTGCTGATCACGCCGACTTCGCCGGCGCCGTCGCGATAGCGCCAGCGTTCGGCCGTCTCACCCAGGTAGTTGGCGTCGATGGCTTCCAGTGGAAATTCTTCCTGCAGGCGCTGGATCACCTGGGCCGAGGGCAGCACCTCGTCCATGCGCCAGCCGTTGGTTGCACCCACGTCCATGTATTCGATAAAACGCAGCACCGCGCCTGTATGGCGGAAGTGCCGCGCCATCGGCAGGATCTCGGCGTCGTTGGTGCCGCGTTTGACGACCATGTTGACCTTGATCGGCGCCAGGCCGACCTTGTGCGCGACCTCGATGCCCTTGAGCACGTCGGCGACCGGGAAGTCCACATCGTTCATGCGGCGGAACACCGCGTCGTCGAGCCCGTCCAGGCTCACCGTGACACGCTGCAGGCCGGCGTCCTTCAGGGCCTGGGCCTTTTTGGCCAGCAGCGAGGCGTTGGTGGTCAGCGTGATGTCCAGCGGTTTGCCGTCCGGTGTCCGGATCTTTGCCAGCATCTCGATCAGGACTTCGATGTGTTTGCGCAGCAGCGGCTCGCCGCCGGTCAGCCGGATTTTTTCGACGCCATGCGCGACAAAAATTCGCGCCAGGCGCGTGATCTCTTCGAAACTCAGCAGCGAGGTCTGCGGCAAAAACGCATAGTCCTTGTTGAAGACTTCGCTGGGCATGCAGTAGCTGCAGCGGAAGTTGCAGCGATCCGTCACGCTGATGCGCAGGTCGCGCAGCGGCCGCGCCAGCGTATCGGCCAGCAGGCCGGTGGGCGCCTGCAGCTGCGCAGGTACATGCGGCACGCGCGCGGCGTAACGCATGTCAGCGAGGGGGATGACTTTTTTGTCCATGGCGGGTCCAAGGGAGAATTTACTCCATTGGCGGGCACCTTCAGGAAAGCCAGGATCTTGCCCCCAGGCGCCGGGCGTTATTCATTCATCCCGGCTTTTGCCCTGTATCAGCGCGAACGGACTCAGGGAGCGATCGCGCAGGCATCTCTTTTCAAGCAGGAGCCGCGGGTCCGGCTCTGCCGGCCCGCAGGCGCAGCGCCCCCTCGGGGGGCAGAGAGCTACACGCAGTGAGCGAACGTGGGGGCTATACACCTCTTCCGCCGTCCACCTCGATACACACACCGCTGATGAAGGCGGCCTCGTCGCTGGCCAGGTACAGCGCGGCGTTGGCGACATCCAGCGCGGTCGAGAAACGCCCCAGCGGAATGCTGGCCAGGAATTTGGCGCGGCGCGCTTCACCCTCAGGCCCGGTGACGCTGCCGCCGGCGAACTGGGTCGACAGCGCAGTGTCGGGGTTGAACACCGGGTTGATGCAGTTCACGCGGATGTTGTCCGGGCCGAGTTCGGCTGCCAGCGACTTCGAGGTCGTGATGACCGCCCCCTTTGAGCCGTTGTACCAGGACAGGCCGGGCCGCGGCCGCACGCCGGCGGTCGACGCGATGTTGATGAAGCTGCCGCCGCCGCCGGCGCGGAATACCGGCACCGCGTGGATGGTCGACAGGTAAATGCTTTTGACGTTGATCGCGTAGCAGCGGTCGAATTCTTCTTCCGTGGTTTCCAGCGCCGGCTGGTTCAGGTGCGTCCAGCCGGCGTTGTTGACCATCACGTCGAGCTTGCCGTAACGCTGCACGGCGGCGCCGACCAGTGCCTTCATCTCGGCGGTTTTCGTCACGTCGGCCTTGAAGAAGGAGGCCGTGCCGCCGGCGGCGACGATGTCGGTCACGACTTTTTCGCCGAGCGTGCTGTTGATGTCGTTGACGATGACCTGGGCGCCTTCGGCCGCCAGCCGTCTGGCGATGCCTTCGCCGATGCCGCCGCCGGCGCCGGTGACGATGACGGATTTGTTCTTGAGTCGCATGGTGTCTCCTGGAATGTTATTGAATAGATAGCTGCTCGCCCTTGCCGGACGGGGGCTGCAGCCTGCTTTGACTTGAAACTGTGGGCGGTCAGCCGTGTTTGATGGCCACGGTTTTCAACGTGGTGAATCCGTACAAGGCTTCAAAACCCTTTTCGCGCCCGTAACCCGACGACTTGACGCCACCAAAAGGCAGTTCCACGCCGCCGCCGGCGCCATAGTTGTTGATGAAGACCTGGCCGCTCTGCACACGTTTGGCCATGCGGAACTGGCGGCCGCCGTCGCGGGTCCAGATGCCGGCGACCAGACCGAATTGTGTGGCGTTGGCGAGTTGCACCGCATGGTCCTCATCGCGGAAACTCATCGCGCACAACACCGGCCCGAACACCTCTTCCTGCGCGAGCCTGTGCTCCACCGGCACGTCGCGCAGCAGGGTGGGCGCCTGGTAAAAGCCGGTCTCGGGCGCTTCGTCAACGATCTGGCCCTGCGCCACCATGGGGATGCCGGCCACCTGCGCGTCGCTCAGGAAGTCCCAGACGCGCTGCTGCTGGGTCTGGCGTATCAACGGGCCCACGTCCAGGTCCAGGGTGGCCGGACCGACGCGCAGTTTCTCGAAAGCCTGGCCGAGGCGCTCCAGCAGCGGCTCGTAGATTTTTTCATCGACCAGCAGGCGCGAGCCGGCCGAGCAGGTCTGGCCTGCGTTCTGCACGATGGCGTTGACCAGCGCCGGAATCGCCTGGTCCAGGTCGGCATCGGCAAACACGATTTGCGGGCTTTTGCCGCCGAGCTCCAGCGTGACCGGACAATGCCGCTCGGCCGCCACCTGCTGGATCAGCGTGCCCACGGTCGGGCTGCCGGTGAAACTGATGTGCTGGATGCCGGGGTGGCGGGCCAGGGCATCGCCGACCTCGTGGCCGTAACCGGTGACGATGTTGATGGCACCGGCCGGGAAGCCGGCCTCGGTGGCCAGTTGCGCCACGCGGATCAGCGACAGGCAGGCGTCTTCGGCCGGCTTGACCACGCAGACATTGCCGGCCGCCAGGGCACCGCCGACGCTGCGGCCGAAAATCTGCATCGGGTAGTTCCACGGGATGATGTGGCCGGTCACGCCGTGCGGCTCGCGCCAGGTCATCACGCTGTAGCCGTCGAGGTAGGGCAGGGTCTCGCCGTGCAGCTTGTCGCAGGCGCCGGCATAAAACTCGAAATAACGCACCAGCGCGGCGGCGTCGGCTTTGGCCTGTTTCGTCGGTTTGCCGCAATCGCGCTGCTCGATCGCCGCGAGTTCGTCGGCATGTTCGGCAATCTTGCGCGACAGTGCCATCAGCAGGCGCCCGCGTTCGGCGGCGCTGACCTTGTGCCAGACCGTGTCCATGCAGTCATGGGCGGCCTGCACCGCCTGGTGGATGTCCTGGGCGTTGCTGCGCTGGATCTCGTCGAAGGTCTGGCCGTCGGATGGGTCAATGACCGGAATGGTTTTGCCGGATGCGGAGCGGACCGAGGCGTTGGCGATGTAATTGAGTTGCATGCATATGATTTTCGGCGAAAACACGGTGTCCGCCAAAACTCAGCCAAATCAGGCATCAGCCCACGGCAGGCAAGGGCCGGAAGCTATGAAATCAATAGCATGCCGGCAGCGCCTCAGGCCGGGGCGCCGACTGTCGCGTAGGCCCGCGTGTTGTCGGCCAGCCAGCGCGCCGACAGGTCGCTGGCCTGCTGCTCGGGATGGAAATCCTCGCGCAGGTAGGCGCGCCAGGGTTTGAAGGTCTGGCGCACCAGGCCGCGCCGGCCGAACAGAAAACCGGCGGCGCTTTTCCAGGTCGACCATTTCCACAGGCTGCCGTCATGGCTCAGGTTGTTGACAGTCTGGCGCAGCGTATCGCTCAGGAAGATCACCGTGATGCGGCGGAACCATTTGATGCGCCATTCGTGGTTGCCGCCGAGTGCGACGTACACGTCGAAAGCGGTGTTTTTGTGCTCCGATTCCTCGGCGCTGTGCCACAGCCACATGGTCTGCAGGCGCTGCTCACAGGGCGCCAGCCGGTCCGGGTTGCGCAACAGCCACTCGGCCAGGATTGCGGTGAAGTGTTCGTTGGCGGCCGTGATGGCCAGCGCATGCAGCGGGTTGGTGCCGGCCAGCAGCTGCATGTTGCGTTCGGCGCGTGGCGCCCAGTCGTTGACCAGGCCCTGCTTGTCGAGGTGGCTGTTGAACAGGCTGTGGATGCGGCGGTGCGTGGCTTCCTGGCCGATAAAGCCCTGGACCTCGGCCCTGTACTTCTCCTGCAGCGGCGCCGGCAAGGCCTTGAGGCCGTTGCGTACCGCATCGATGAAAAACTGCTCACCAACCGGGAAACTCATGGACAGCGCATTCATCAATGCCGTGCGGAAAGCGTCACCGGCACACCAGTGGCGCGGCAGCGGGGTTTCCAGGTCGATCAGCAGGCGGCGCACAACAAGTTCACTCATGATGTTCTCCATTGGGGAAAATGGTTGGTACGTTGTGGTACCAGTCTGACTATAGGAGGCGGTTGTGGTACTGTCAAGTACCAAAAAAGCTCCATCCGCTCCCATGCCTGCTGAATCCATCCCGCCCGCCATCGCTGCCAGTCCCTACCGCGCGCGCCTGCTCGAAGGCATGGCGCTCAGTGTCGCTGCCAGGGCCTATGCCGACACCACGGTGGCCGACATCGTGCGTGAGGCCGGCGTGTCCAAACGCAGCTTCTACGAGTGTTTTGCCAGCAAGGACGAGTGCCTGATTGCGCTGTATGTCGCGGCCAGCCATGGCGCGCTCAAGGTGCTCAAGGAATCCATAGACCCCGGCCGCGACTGGAAGACCCAGGTCGAACATGCGCTGGGGGCCTACCTGGCCTGCCTGGCCGGCAACCCGGCGCTGCTGCGCACGCTGTTCATCGAGATTCTTGGCCTGGGCGCGGAAGGCCTGCAGGTACGCCGCCGCATGAA
>CALRTF020000221.1:0-6771 GCA_943370985.1 Paenacidovorax caeni | reverse complement strand
CGGCAATATTGATGAGGTCGTTCAAGCGGCCATGCAGGAAAAAGCGGTGGGCATCGATGGGCTCCAGCACGTCGTTCATGGGCACGACCTGCTCGACATGGCCGCCGCAGGCCCACATGCGTTCGTCGTGCGGCGTCAGCGTGACCAGCGGGAACAGCTCCCACTGGTCAGTCTGGGCACTCCGACGCGAGGCAATCTGCCCGGTCTCGGTCGAGCCATAAATCTCGAACAGCGGTGCGGCAAAACGTGATTCGCACTGCCGTGCCAGCGAAGGCAGCATGGGCGCGGTGGCCGACACCACCAGATCCAGCGCGGGCAGTTCGACGCCTGAAGACAACAGCACCCGCAAATGCACAGGGGTTGTCACCAGCACCCGCGGCCGCGGCACCGATTGCAGCGCGCTGACGATGTCTGCCGGATAAAAAGGCTGGCCGGCGTGAATCGCCGCGCCGCTTTGCAGTTGCAACAGCACGGTCGATTCAAAACCGAACATGTGTTGCGGCGGAACCGTGCCCACGGCACTGTAGGGACGCGCCGGTCCCGATTCCGGAAAAGCCGGCATCAGGCCCAGGCGCATGGCTTCGGCCCGCGCGCTGTGCACCAGCGAACCCCAGGTCTTGCGATGCGGCTGCGGCAGGCCCGTGGAACCCGAGGTGAACACATCGGCAACCGGCTGGTTGCCCGGAATCAGCGGGATGTCACAGGCTTCGCTGGCGTCCACGTCGGCATCGGCCGGCGCCGACGCAAACGCGTCCTGGTAGACAAACCCAGGCAGGTCAATCGCGTGGGGCGCGTCGGCCAGGCAGAACACATCGGGGGCCAGCGTCTGCAACTGCCGGATCATCTCAGGCGTGTGGGTCGGCGGCAGCAGGCTGATCTTGCGCGTCAGCAGCGCGGCGCCGAGGCCGACGGTGAAGTGGTAACGGTCGCTGCAGGCGTTGAGCATGTGGCGGCCGGCGGGCAGGGCGGCAGCCAGGTGCCTCACGTCGGCCAGATAACGGCGCACGGTGATGCCTTCGCCGTAGCGCCAGGCCACGATATCGTCGCCGTGATCGTGGGAAACAAGGGCAAAGGTGGTGACTCGCATGGCGGGCTCAGGTGGGCGGCGGCGCGGCACGCGAACCGGACTGCCGCCAGGCGCGTACCGCGGTGAGTGGACCGGAACGGTCTGAGGCCGGCAGCAGGACAACCCGCGCGACATACTCGGCAGCGAACATCAGGATCAGCAGCGGCAGGTTCAGCAGGTTGGCAAACACCGACCAGACGGCCACGGGTGCGAACCAGAACAGCAGCAGCGACAGGCTGGTCATCAGGGCGAAATAAAGCGTCCAGGCCCAGGTCACCTGGCGGGTGTAGCGCTCGAGCGCAGGCGACAGGCTGCCGTGGACCACCGCCGCAAAACGCGACACCATGGGCACCTGCCCGGCGCGCAGGCTGCGGCCAAAGGCCAGGCCCAGCAAGCCCTGCATGCCGGCGTGTTGCAGCAGGAACACCCAGTTGAAGTGCTGCACCAGCCAGTGGCGCGAAACGTACAGCACGGCGCAGACAGCGATACACAGCAGCAGCATCCAGAAGCGCTGTGCCGAACGCCAGGCCAGCACGGCCCCCAGCGCGAGCGGCGCCGCCATCGCGACGGCGGCGTCGAACAGGTCGGGATTGGGGTCGGCTGCGGCAAGGTGCGACAACACCGCATAAACGATGCAAAAGCCGGCAATGGCTGCCCAGCGGATGCCGCGCAGCAGGTTTGCCGTCAAACCGGGCCTCACTTCGTTCTTTGCAGCGCGATGTGGTTGCTCAGGCTGCGCAGCGACTGGAAGATCACGGTGTTGTCTTCGTGGTCGGCGCGCAGTTGCAGGCCATAACGTTTGGAGACGACCAGTGCGATTTCGAGGATGTCGATCGAGTCCAGGCCCAGGCCGTCACCGTAAAGCGGATCGTCGGGCTGGATGTCGGAGGGCGCGGTTTCCAGGTTGAGCGAGGAAACCACCAGCTCGGCGACTTCGCGCATCAAGGCCGAATCGGCGGCCGCTGTCGCGGAGGTGGATGGAGAAGAGTCTGGCATCGTGGACATGAAGCTTGTTTTTCCGGATTTTTCGGGGTCTGCGGCCATGGCAGCCAGCCCCTTGGTCAGTGATGTTTTGATGGTAACTGACAATGTTTATGTAAAGCAGTGCCTGTGTAGGCGCACAGCCCAGCGGCACGTCAGCGGCTGACGAAACAAGGTGTAAATGGCACCCGCCGGCGCCTGGTGCGGCGCCCGCCCCCGCCTGGCGCATCGCGCGGATGGAGGTCAAAAAGCCCTGCAGCCCACGCAGGACAGGAGCCGGCAGCTATGCTTTCGATAGCTGGCTGTGCCGGCCTCAAAAAGGCGCGTCAGGCGGGCCCTGGGGCGGGGTGAGGGCTGCACGGGCATCCGCGGCCTTGACACGTTTTGACTTCAATGTGGTTTTTTCCGGGGCCGGTGCTGCGGCTTCGTCCCCCTCCGCCACGGTCGCGCCCTGCGCGGCGCTGTCCAGCGCGGCCTGGCGCACCGTGGCCTTGTCGCCGGCGCCGGCGAACTTGCTGTACTTGCCCAGGGTGTTCACCAGCGCGCCGTAAATGCGCGGGTTGCCGGCCACACATTCACCGTGGTCCATGAAGTCGGACTCACCGGTGAAGTTGCCGATCAGGCCGCCGGCTTCGGTCACCAGCAGCGAGCCGGCTGCCACGTCCCAGGGCTTGAGGTTGGCTTCGAAAAAGCCGTCGCTGTAGCCGGCCGCCACGTAGGCGAGGTCCAGCGCGGCAGCGCCGGGGCGGCGCACGCCGGCGGTCTGGCTCATGACTTCGCCGAGCATGTTCAGGTAGGTCTTGAGTTTGTCGCCGGGGCGGTAGGGAAAACCGGTGGAGATCAGGCACTCCTGCAGGCGGGTGCGTTTGGCCACGCGGATGCGGCGGTCGTTCTGGTAGGCGCCGCGGCCCTTGGTGGCGCAGAAGATGTCGTTGCGGGTCGGGTCGTAGACCACCGCCTGCTCGACCTTGCCCTTGACGGCCAGCGCGATGCTCACGCAGTACACCGGAAAGCCGTGGATGAAGTTGGTGGTGCCGTCCAGCGGGTCGATGATCCACACGAACTCGGAGTCTTTGGCGCCGTGTTCGCTGCCCGACTCCTCGGCCAGGATGCCGTGACCGGGGTAAGCGGTCAGCAGCGTCTCGATGATGGCGGCTTCGGCGGCCTGGTCGATTTCGGTGACGAAGTCGTTGGTCTGCTTGACCGAGACCCGGACCGATTCCACGTCAAGCGCAGCACGGTTGATGATGGCGCCGGCGGCGCGCGCAGCCTTGATGGCCACGTTGAGCATGGGGTGGAGGTTGCTGGACATAACTTGTAGGGAAGAACGGGAAAAACCGGCGCCGGCGATGCGGGCGGCGGGCAATGCCGGTATTTTCCCATAAACGCGACAGGGCCCTCGGCGCAGGGCGATACCGCGCCCCAGGCTCTAGGCGCCTTCCACGATCAGGAAGTCCGCGTCGGCGTGCTGCTGGCGTATCGCCTTGGCCGCCTGGTACTCGGGGCTGGCGTAGCAGGCCCTGGCGGTGGCCATGTCGGCGTATTCCACGACAACGTTGCGCTCGCGCGAACTGCCTTCCATACATTCGTAAGCACCGCCGCGTACCAGGAAGCGCGCCCCGTATTTCTCGAAGGCGGGCCGCGCCGCGGTGAGGTAAGCGGGGTATTGCGCCTCGTTGCGCACCGAGACGCGCACGATCCAGTAAGCCTTGGGCATGGTTGTTCCTTGATGTTGTGAAGTGGTGAAGGCTGGACGATACGCGCGACTTTTCATTCTTGAAAATGAATAATAATGATCCAGAACATCTTCATTGGAGATTTATGGAGCTCAGCGACCTGGTGATTTTCAAGGCCGTGGTGGAGGCCGGCGGCGTGACACGCGCCGCCGAGCGCCTGCACCGCGTGCAGTCCAACATCACGACGCGCATTCGCCAGCTCGAGGAAAAGCTGGGAACGCCGCTGTTCATTCGCGAAGGCAAGCGCCTGCATTTGTCGCCGGCGGGCCAGGTCTTGCTGGACTATGCCCAGCGCCTGCTGGCCCTGGCCGACGAGGCGCGCGACGCGGTGAGCGACGGGAGCCCGCGCGGTGCCCTGGTGCTGGGCGCCATGGAAAGCACCTCGGCGGTACGCCTGCCCGGACCGCTCAGCGACTATGTGCGCCTGTATCCCGAGGTCAAACTGACGCTCAAGACCGGCAACCCGCAGCAACTGGCGGCGGCCGTGCTGGCCGGCACGATGGACGCGGCGCTGGTGACCGGGCCCATCGCCGGAGGGAGGTTTGAGCGCGAGCCGGTCTACAGCGAGGAGCTGGTGATCGTGGCGAGCGCCGGGCATGCCGCCATCACAGCCCCAGGCGCTGAAGCGCCGCGCAGCATCGTCGCCTTTGAGCAAGGCTGCCCGCACCGGGCCCGGCTGGAGCGGTGGTACGCGGGCAAAAACAGCATGCCGGTGCAGACCATTGAAATCACCTCCTATCACGCCATGCTCGGCTGCGTGGTCGTGGGCATGGGCATTTCGCTGGTGCCGCTCAGCGTGCTGGCGACTTTTCCCGAGCGCGCGCGCCTGAGCGTGCACGCCTTGCCGCGCGGCAGCGACCGTGCGCAAACCGATCTGATCTGGCGCACAGGCGCGATGTCACCCAGGATCAAGGCGCTGGTCGGCGTGCTGAAACCTTCCGCATAGGACAATGCCGTCCCATGCATACCCGATTTGTTTTGATCAACACCAGCCACGCCGGCAACGTCGGCGCCACGGCGCGTGCCATGAAAGTCATGGGTTTCGGCGACCTGGTGCTGGTGTCGCCGCGCTGGGCCAACGTGCTCAGGCGCGAGGAGACCATACAGCGCGCCAGCGGGGCGCTCGATGTGCTCAACAATGCACGCATCGTCGCCACGCTCGACGAAGCGCTGGACGGCATGACCCACCTGTGCGCCACCGCGATGACGCCGCGCGACTTCGGCCCGCCGACCCGCGCGCCGCGTGAGCACTTTGCGCAATTGCTATCAAAAAAAGAGCTGCCTGCTCCCGCCAGTCAAGGGCTGCAGGCCGATTTGGCTTCAAAACCCGAGGGGGTGGCGTTTTTGTTCGGTTCCGAGCGCTTCGGCATGCAGAACGAGGATGTCTACCGCTGCCACGTGGCGCTGAGCATCCCGACCGACCCGAACTTCGGCTCGCTGAACCTGGCGGCGGCCGTGCAACTGATCGCCTACGACTGGCGCCAGGCACTGGGCGGTTTTGCGGTGCAGCCGGCAACGCCCGAGCCGCAACTGGCCGATGCGGCCGCGGTGGCCGGCATGCTGGCGCACTGGGAGCAGGCGCTCGCCGACATCGGCTTCCTGGACCCGGCCTCGCCGAAAAAACTGATGCCGCGCCTGAACCAGCTGTTCAACCGCGCCGGGCTGAGCCCCGAGGAGATCCATATCCTGCGCGGCATCGCCAAGGCCATGGCGCAAAAAGCCCGGCCGGCCACGGCCGCGCCGGAGCGCAGGGCCGCCCCCGGCGAGGCGGGCCCCCTGGTGGGGCATCCTTCGACCCCTTCGACCCCTTCGACGGAGCTCAGGACAGGCGGCTCAGGACGAACGGATTCCCGCGAGCGTGGGGGCTCTGAAAACGGCGCGCCAGCAGACACGGCCGCCAAGCCATAAACTCGCAGCATGTTCTCCCGACTCCGTTCCGACATCCAGTGCATTCTCGACCGTGACCCTGCCGCGCGCAGCGCCTGGGAGGTGCTGACCTGTTACCCGGGCCTGCACGCCATCCTGCTGCACCGGCTGGCGCATGCCTGCTGGACCCGCGGCCTGAAGTGGCTGGGCCGGTTTATCTCGCACATCGCACGCTGGCTCACCGGCATCGAGATCCATCCCGGCGCCATCATCGGCGAGCGCGTGTTTTTCGACCATGCGATGGGTGTGGTGGTCGGCGAGACCGCCGAGATCGGCGACGGCTGCACGATTTACCAGGGTGTGACGCTGGGCGGCACCTCGCTCTACAAGGGCACCAAGCGGCACCCGACCCTGGGCAAAAACGTGGTGGTCAGCGCCGGCGCCAAGGTGCTGGGCGGCTTTGAGGTCGGCGACGGCGCCAAGATCGGCAGCAACGCGGTGGTGATCAAGCCGGTGCCGGCCGGCGCCACGGCCGTCGGCATCCCGGCGCGCATCATCCCGTCCAAAAGCGGCGAAAGCGCCGACGTGACCACGGCGCAGAACAAGTTCTCGGCTTACGGCATCACGCTGGACCACGATCCGGTGTCGCAAGCCATGAAAGGCCTGATCGACAACGCGTCCTCGCAGGAGCACCAGATCGCGCTGCTCTGGCAGGCCATCGAAAAACTCTCGGACAACGGCCGCGCCCACCGGGACTGTGTGCCGGACGATGCGGCCCGGCAGGAGACGTTTGAGGCTGACAAGCTCAACCAGTTGATGGGGAAGTAACTCCGGGCGCTTGTTGTTGCAAAGCATCCCGGACTGGCGCCGGGATCCAGTTGACTTTCTCGTGCTTTGAGGTCTGCCTGAACCTGTTGGCCGGGGGTTGCCCGGCAGCAAGTAACTTTCTTTTGCTTCGCCAAAAGAAAGTCACGGCGGATTCAAACCCCAAGTGCAACAGTCGGGATTAGGCCAGCATCAGCCATGGCCTTGTTGTTGAAGAAGACCTCTGCAGGGCTTTTCCAGCCCAGGGTCTTGCGTGGCCTGATGTTGAGCTCCCAGGCCATGAGGTCAAGCTCGCGC
>CALRTF020000220.1:0-6783 GCA_943370985.1 Paenacidovorax caeni | reverse complement strand
CAGCGAGGCCAGCACACCCAGCGGAATCAGCCACAGCGCCGGCTTCCAGTGCCATTCGGACACGCCCGCAACACCCATGGCCAGCCCGCCGGCCACTGCCGAGCCCAGCGCAAAATAAAACACCGTGCGGGTTTCCGGCTCGCCGACCCGTGCCAGCGCCATCACCTGCATGTAGGCAAAGGCCGCCAGCAGCCCGGACATCAGGCCGACCAGGCCGGCGAAGGCCTGGTTTTGCTCGATGGTGGGCCGCAGCATCATGATGACGCCGTTGAAGCCGCTCACCACCGTCAGCACCAAAGGGCCCTGGCTCAGGCCGGCCGCCGGGACGGCCTGACGGTCGCCGCGCGCCGGCAGCAGGCCCATCAGCAGCGCGCCGCCCACCAGGAAGGCGGCAATCCAGACGCTGCTCATGTAGTTCAGCGTCATGGCGGTGGCCAGCGGCAGGTGGGCAATCGCGTAAAACCAGGCGCCCAGCGAGATCACCCCCACCAGGCTGCGCCACGCGTGCATGCCCGGATAACGCGTGGCCAGGGAGATGCCGCGCGAGCGCGCCAGTGCCCACATGAACAACATGCCCAGCAGGCCGCGGTAGAACACCAGCTCGGCGCTGTTGAAGTGCTCCGATGCGTACTTGACGCAGACCGCCATGGTCGCAAAGAAAAAGGCGGCGGCCAACATCCAGAGGGCTTGCATGGGGAGCTTCTTTACAGGTAAAAACCGCCTCCAGCCCCCGTGTGACGGGCGTAGGCAGCTATCAAATCAGGAGTGAAGGGCGGCCGGGGACAGGCTCACAACATCTGCGTGGTCTTGCTGGCGCCCATCTCGCGCCGGTACCACTCGTGGAAATGCTGCATGCCGTCTTCCATCGGGCTCTGGTAGGGGCCGAACTCGTTGTCGCCGCGCTGCATCAGCGCCTTGCGGCCGGCGTCCATGCTCAGCGCGATCTCGTCGTCCTCGACACAGGTTTCCATGTAGGCGGCCTGCTGCGCCTCGACGAACTCGCGTTCGAAGGCGCAGATTTCCTCGGGGTAATAAAACTCGACCACGTTGAGGGTCTTGTCCGGGCCCTGCGGATGCAGCGTGCTGACCACCAGCGCATGCGGGTACCACTCGACCATCACGTTGGGGTAACAGGTCAGCCAGATCGCGCCGTATTTGGGCGGCACGCCGCCGCGGTACTGCAGCACCACGTCGTGCCATTTCTTGTAGACGTCGGTGCCGGGCTTGCCGAGCTTGTCGGACACACCCACCGTCTGCACCGAATAGTGGGGCGTCAGTTCCCAGCGCAGGTCATCGGTGGTGACGAACCCGCCCAGGCCCGGGTGGTAGGGGCCGACATGGTAGTCCTCGAGGTAGACCTCGATGAATGTTTTCCAGTTGTAGTTGCACTCGTGCAGGTGGATGTTGTCGAGCTGGTAACCGGTGAAGTCGAGGTCCGCCATGTGGCCCAGCGGCGCCATCTCGGCGGCGATGTCGCGGCCGTTGTTCTCGAACACCAGGCCGTTCCAGACGCTGGTCTGGTAGCGGTTCAGGTTCAGGCAGGGGTCGACCTGGAAATGTGGCGCACCAATCAGCTCGCCGGTGGTGTTGTAGGTCCAGCGGTGCAGCGGGCAGACGATGTTGCTGCCGGTGTTGCCGCGGCCCTGCAGCATGGTGGACTGGCGGTGCCGGCAGACGTTGGAGATCAGTTCCACGCCGGTGGCATTGCGCACCAGCGCGCGGCCGCCGAGTTCCTGCGGCAGCGCGTAGTAATCGCCCAGGTTGGGGACGGACAGCTCGTGCCCCACATAACGCGGGCCGCGCGCAAACAGCTTTTGCTGCTCCCGCTGGTACAGGCCGGCATCAAAATAGCTGGAAACGGGGAGCTGGCTGGTGGCCTGCAGCAAGCGAAGGCTGAGATCGGACATGCATTTGCCGGAACAGGCTATCCCGGGGGTAGATGGACAGGCGGGCAGCCTGCCACCGGAGGGCGGGCTGCGAGGACGGAAAAGCTGGGTGGATTGTACCGCGAGCCCCCGGCGCGGCGGTCCGGCAGGCCATCGCGTGGCCGCCAGCAAGCGGCGCGGCATACCCCGGAAACCGGGGGCTGCCCCGGGTCGCGGCGGCGCCCGGACGGCGGCTCCCGCGCAACGGCCTAAAATCAGTGTTTCCTGCAAATACCATGGCCAAGACTCCTCCCGCTCCCATCCCCGCCGCCCCTGCCAGTTACGAAGCCGCGCTCGAAGAACTCGAAGCCCTGGTGGCCCGGCTCGAATCCGGCCAGCTCCCGCTGGACCAGCTGCTCACCGGTTACCAGCGCGGTGCCGAACTGCTCAAGTTCTGCCGCGGCAGGCTCGAGGCCGTCGAGGGCCAGATCAAGGTGCTCGAGGGCGGCGAACTCAAGCCCTGGAACCAGGAGTGAATCCATTGACCGCCCCCACCTCATTTTCCCTGGACGCCTGGAGCGCCCGACAACTCGACGCCGTCGAGCGCGCCTTGACGCGCTGGGTGGCCCCGCCCGAGCCGGTGCCGGCGCCGGCCGGCCTCGGCGACGCCATGCGTTACGCGGTGCTGGACGGCGGCAAACGGCTGCGTCCCTTGCTGGTGATGGCCGCCTGCGAGGCGGTGGACGGCAACCCGGCGGCGGCCTTGCGGGTGGCCTGCGCGGTCGAACTGATCCATGCCTATTCGCTGGTGCATGACGACATGCCCTGCATGGACAACGACATCCTGCGCCGCGGCAAGCCGACAGTGCATGTCCGGTTTGGTGAGGCGCAGGCACTGCTGGCCGGCGACGCGCTGCAGGCGCTGGCCTTCGAGTTGCTGACGCCGCAAGACGCCTCGGTGGATGCCGCAACCCAGGCCGCGTTGTGCCGCATGCTGGCGCAGGCGGCCGGTTACCAGGGCATGGCCGGCGGGCAGGCGATCGACCTGGCCAGTGTCGGCAAGGCCCTGTCGTCGGAGCAGCTGCACGACATGCATCGCCTGAAGACCGGCGCCCTTTTGCAGGCCAGCGTGTTGATGGGCGCGGCCTGCGGTGCCCTCACGCCCGAGGCGCAAAACGCGCTGCGCGACTATGGCGCGGCCGTCGGCCTGGCCTTCCAGGTGGTCGACGACATCCTGGACGTGACGGCCGATTCCGTCACGCTGGGCAAGACGGCCGGCAAGGATGCAGCCCAGGACAAGCCCACTTTTGTCTCGTTGATGGGGCTGCCGGCCTCACGCAACTACGCGCAGGAACTGCTCTCGCAGGCGCACCACAGCCTCAAGGCCAGCGGGCTCAGGCACACGGACGCGCTCAGCGCGCTGGCCGACATGCTGGTCAACCGCAGGGCCTGAGGACGCGCCGGAAACAGGGATGAGGCGCGCAGCGCCCGCCATAACAAGGTCACCACGATGTACCCACTGCTAGAAACCATCAACAGCCCCGCCGACCTGCGCCTGCTGCCGCGTGCGCAGCTCAGGACGCTGGCCGATGAACTGCGCAACTACGTGCTGCACAGCGTGTCCCAGACCGGCGGGCACCTGAGCTCCAACCTCGGCACGGTCGAACTCACCGTGGCCCTGCATTACGTCTTCAACACGCCGGAAGACCGGCTGGTGTGGGACGTGGGCCACCAGACCTACCCCCACAAGATACTGACCGGCAGGCGCGAGCGCATGGGCAGCCTGCGCCAGCTGGGCGGGCTCAGCGGCTTCCCGCGCCGCGATGAAAGCGAGTACGACACCTTCGGCACGGCGCATTCCTCGACCTCGATTTCGGCAGCGCTGGGCATGGCCATGGCCGCCAGACAAAAGGGCGAGAACCGCCATGCCGTGGCCATCATCGGCGACGGCGCGATGAGCGCGGGCATGGCCTTCGAGGCGCTCAACAATGCCGGCGTGTGTGACTGCAACCTGCTGGTCGTGCTCAACGACAACGACATGAGCATCAGCCCGCCGGTCGGCGCGCTCAACCGTTACCTGGCGCAACTGATGAGCGGGCAGTTTTACGCTTCGGCCAAAAACGTCGGCAAGCAGGTACTCAAGGTGGCGCCGCCGCTGTTCGAACTGGCCAAGCGGCTCGAGACCCACGCCAAGGGCATGGTGGTGCCCGCCACCCTGTTCGAGAATTTCGGCTTCAACTACATCGGCCCGATTGACGGCCACGACCTCGAGTCGCTGATCCCCACGCTGGAAAACATCAAGCATCTCAAGGGCCCGCAGTTCCTGCATGTGGTGACCAAAAAGGGCCAGGGCTACAAGCTGGCCGAGGCCGACCCGGTGGCCTACCACGGTCCCGGCAAGTTTGATCCGGCGATGGGTTTGCAGAAGTCCACGGCGCCAGCCAAACAGACCTTCACCCAGGTGTTTGGCCACTGGCTGTGTGACATGGCCGAAAAAGACAGCCGGCTGGTCGGCATCACGCCGGCCATGCGCGAGGGCTCCGGCATGGTCGAGTTTCACCAGCGTTTCCCCGAGCGTTATTACGACGTCGGCATTGCCGAGCAGCACGCGGTCACCTTTGCCGCCGGCATGGCCTGCGAAGGGCTCAAGCCGGTGGTGGCGATTTACTCGACCTTTTTGCAGCGCGGTTACGACCAGCTGATCCATGACGTGGCCTTGCAGAACCTGCCGGTCGTGTTTGCGCTGGACCGGGCCGGCCTGGTCGGCGCCGACGGCGCCACGCATGCCGGCGCTTACGACATCGCCTACCTGCGCTGCATTCCCAACATCAGCGTGGCCTGCCCGGCCGACGAAAACGAGTGCCGCATGCTGCTGAGCAGCGCCTTCGGGCAGGACCACCCGGTGGCCGTGC
Organism: Paenacidovorax caeni; assembly: GCA_943370985.1. Lineage (GTDB taxonomy): Bacteria > Pseudomonadota > Gammaproteobacteria > Burkholderiales > Burkholderiaceae_C > Polaromonas > Polaromonas caeni_A. Next base: position 2,006 of record CALRTF020000220.1, on the reverse strand, counting down.
GTTATCCGCGCGGCGCCGGTGCCGGTGTCGCAACCCAGGCCCACCTCGATGCGCTGCCCTTCGGCAAGGGCGAGATCCGCCGTGAAGGCTCGGGCATCGCGTTGCTGGTGTTTGGCACGCTGCTGTACCCGGCGCTGCAGGCAGCGCAGCAGCTGGGCGCGACGGTGGTCAACATGCGCTGGGCCAAACCGCTGGACCTGGAATTGCTGCTGCAGGTGGCGGCCGGCCATGACGCGCTGGTGACCATCGAGGAGGGCGCTGTCATGGGTGGCGCCGGCAGTGCAGTCGCCGAGGCGCTGGCGCAGGCCGGCATCAGCAAACCGCTGCTGCACCTGGGTCTGCGCGACGAGTTCACCGAACACGGCGATCCGGCCAGTTTGCTGGCGGAGCAGGGGCTGGATGCCGCCGGCATGGAGCGCGCCATCAGCGCGCGTTTTGGCGCCTTGACGGCATCGGCCAGGGCGTCCAAGCCGGCCTTGAAGTCGGTGCGCTGAGGCGGCCGCACCAGGCGCGGGTTCCGCCCGCGCAGCCGCGTGAGGCGGCCCCGGAAGTCGCGGGAAAACCCGTGAAAGTACACCCTTCCGGGCTTTCTACAATCGCGGCAAGGTGATACATCGCGTGGATGATTGCCAGTCCACACCAGCCGGCTTCCCCTTTCGGAGTGTTCCATGAATCGTCGAGCCCTGATCAGACATGCCGGCATCTGCGGCGTGCTTGCGGCCGGCGTGGCGCCCGCGGTGCAGGCGCAGGCAGCGGTCCGCTGGCGCCTGGCGTCCAGCTTTCCCCAGTCGCTCGACACCATTTACGGCGCGGCCGAAAGTTTTGCCCAGCATGTGCGCGCGGTATCGGGTGGCAAGTTCGAGATCTCGGTGCACGCGGCCGGGGAACTGATGCCGGCCTTTGACGTGGTGGACAACGTGCGCCGGGGTTCCATCGAGGCGGCGCATACCGCGCCCTATTATTTTGCGGACAAGGACGAGACCTTTGCCATCGGCGGCGCGATTCCCTTTGGCCTGAACAGCCGGCAGATGAGCGCCTGGACCTTCGAGGGCAACGGCCTGAAGCTGATGCGCGACTTCTACGCCGGCTACAACATCATCAACTTTGCCTGCGGCAACACCGGGGCGCAGATGGGCGGCTGGTTCCGCAAGGAAATCCGTTCGCTCGCGGACATGAAAGGCCTGAAGTTCCGGGTGGGCGGCTTTGCCGGCAAGGTCATCGAACGCCTGGGCGCCTTGCCGCAAAACCTGCCGGGTGGCGACATCTACCAGGCGCTGGAGCAGCGCACCATCGACGCGGCCGAATGGATTGGCCCCTACGATGACCAAAAACTCGGTTTCAACAAGGTCGCGCCCAATTATTACTACCCCGGCTGGTGGGAAGGCGGTCTGCAGCTGGACCTGTACATCAACCAGAAAGCCTGGGAGGCGCTGAGCAGTGCCAACAAGGCAGTGGTGAAAATCGCCAGCGCCGCAGCCCATGTGGAAATGCAGGCCAAATACGATGCCAGGAACCCGGCGGCGCTCAAGCAGCTGGTCGGAGCCGGCGCCAGGCTCAGGCCGTTCCCGGCGGACGTGATGAACGCCGCCTTCAAGGAAGCCATGCAGCTGTACAGCGAGTTGTCGGCCAGCAATGAGAACTGGCGCAAGGTGTATGCCGACTATGCGCGTTTTCGCGGCGACCAGAACCTCTGGTTCCGTTTCACGGAGGCCACGTTTGACCGCTTCATGCAAAGCCAGAAGCTGTGAAGGGGCTGACAACAGGCTGACTGCCAGCGGGGCGCGCGACTTTGCGCAGGGAAAACCCGCCCTTGGGCTCCAGACAGCGAGTTTTACAATCGAAAACAACTTGCAAAAAGTTGGTGACCCGGCCAAAAGCCGTGTTTTTTTTAATCACCTGGAGTGAATTCATGGATCGTCGTTCCCTTATCAAAAATGCCGGCATTGCCGGTGTGCTGGCTGCCGGTATTGCACCGGCCGTTCATGCGCAGGCCGCGGTGCGCTGGC
>CALRTF020000219.1:0-6820 GCA_943370985.1 Paenacidovorax caeni | reverse complement strand
GAATTCTCAAGCCGGTGGCAGATCACCACGGACACGATCACCAGCACCAGGAACAGGTAGTAATACATGGTCACGGAGGCGATCTCCAGGCCGAACAACTCATGGGGCTTGCCCAGGTCGAAACCGAAAAACTTCATCGAGTCGATCTGGTTGATGCCCTTGGGCCCGTTGGTCAGGTTGATCGGCCGGTCCAGGTTGTTCAGGAAGACGCGGATGATCTCGCCGAAACCCAGCGTGACAATCGCCAGATAGTCGCCGCGCAGCTTGAGCACGGGGATGCCGAGCAGCACACCGAAGCAGGCGGCCAGCACGGCCGCCATCGGTATGACCGCCCAGATCGGCAGGTGCAGTCCGTTCGGGAAAGCCGCCGCGACCACCGGAAAGGCATCGGCCAGATGCGGCGAGCCCAGCAGCGCAAACAGGTAGGCGCCGACGGCAAAAAAGGCGACATAACCCAGGTCCAGCAGGCCGGCATAACCGACCACGATGTTCAGGCCCAGCGCCAGCAGCACGTACAGCAGCGCCATGTCGACAATGCGGACCCAGGCATTGCCGCCCTGTTGCAGCAGCAGGGGCAGGATCAGCAAGGCGGCTGCAGCCACCAGAAAGGTCAGGAGTCGGTGTTGTTTCATCATGATGCTCTCCTTCCTTCTAGGCCCGGTCCGCCACACGTTCACCGAGCAGGCCGGAAGGCCTCAAGGTGAGCACAAAAATCAGCACGATAAAGGCGAAGATGTCGGAGTACTGGCTGCCCAGCACGCCACCGGTCCAGGTGCCGAGGTAGCCGCCGCCTATGGCTTCGATCAGGCCCAGCAGGACGCCGCCCAGCACGGCACCGCCGAGGTTGCCGATGCCGCCGAACACCGCCGCGGTGAAGGCCTTCAGGCCGGGCAGAAAACCCATGGTGTGCTGCACCGTGCCGTAGTTGGAGGCGTACATCACGCCGGCCAGCGCGGCCAGCACCGCGCCGATGATGAAGGTCGCCGAAATCACGGTATCGGGCTTGACGCCCATCAGTGCCGCCACGCGCGGGTTCTCGGCGGTGGCGCGCATCGCGCGGCCCAGCTTGGTGTAGTTGACCAGGTACATCAGGATGGCCAGCGACACAACGGTGGCACCCAGAATGAAAATCTGCGTGACGGTGATCACGGCGCCGCCCAGATGCAGCGGCTCGGACGGCAGCAAGGTGGGGTAAGGCTTGTAGTTGGGCTTCCAGATGATCATGGCCAGGGTCTGCAGCAGGATGGACACGCCGATGGCGGTGATCAGCGGCGCCAGCCGGGGCGAATTCCGCAGGGGCCGGTAGGCTATTTTCTCGATCGAGAAGTTGAGCGCGCCGCACACGACAAAGGCGATCAGCAGGGAACACAACAGGATGAGCCAGCCGGGCGTTCCAGGCATGGCTTCCTGCATCCAGACAATGATGGTCCAGCTGGTGATGGCCCCCACCATGAGGACCTCGCCATGCGCGAAGTTGATCAGGCCGATGATGCCGTACACCATGGTATAGCCCAGGGCCACCAGGGCGTACATGCTGCCCAGCACCAGTCCGTTGATGATCTGCTGAAGAAAAACTTCCATAACCGACTCTCCCATGTGAATTCAGTTGCCAGCTCTGCCGCACACCATGCGAGGCCGCGATCCACGGGATCACCATGAAATCGCGCGAGTTAACAAAAAGCCCGCCTATCAAAACCAGCGGACTGTCCGGGCTTGGGTGGCGAGCTAATGCGCAAATTGTAGCCACCGCTCTCTAGCGAGAATCGGGCCAGTGCGGCCGTTTTTGCGGGGTTTACCCTTGAGAAATTTTATTCCGGCCGCGAGCGAACGAATCCGTAAGCATTCGTTGCGCTCAGGTCTTGCTGTCGTTTTTTGACTTCAGCTCATTGAGCTTGTCGGCAATGCGGATTTCAAGGCCGCGAGGGACCGGCCGGTAAAAGCCTGGCGCCGCCATGCCTTCGGGCAAATAGGTTTCGCCCGCGGCAAAACCATCTTCTTCGTCGTGCGCATAACGGTAGTTTTTGCCGTAGTCCAGCTCTTTCATGAGCCTGGTCGGCGCATTGCGCAGGTGCAGCGGCACCGGCCGCGTGCCATCCTTCTTGACAAAGGCCCTGGCTTCGTTGAAGGCCTTGTAGGCCGCGTTGGACTTGGGCGCAACGGCCAGGTAGATCACACACTCGGCCAGCGCCAGTTCGCCCTCGGGCGAACCCAGGCGTTCGTAGACCTCCGCGGCATCCAGCGCCAGCCGCAAGGCGCGCGGGTCGGCCAGGCCGATATCCTCGCTGGCCATGCGGATCAGGCGACGCGCCATGTACCGGGGTTCGGCCCCGCCGTCGAGCATGCGCACCAGCCAGTACAGCGCGGCGTCGGGGTCAGAGCCGCGCACCGACTTGTGCAAAGCCGAGATGGTGTCGTAAAACTGCTCGCCGCCCTTGTCGTAGCGGCGCATCTGCTGGCCCAGCACCTTGAGCAGCCAGGCGCCGGTCACCTGGACACTGCCGCCCTTGTTCTCGCGCCGGGCGGCGACGTCGAGCGACTCCAGCGTATTGAGCAGGCGCCGGGCATCGCCATCGGCATAGGCCACCAGCTGGTCTGCTGCTTCGATCGCTATCGATTCGATAGCTGGCAGCGCACGTTCTGCAAGGACTTTCGCGATGATTTGCCTCAGATCGTCGTCACCCAGCGGCTGCAGGACGTACACCACCGCGCGCGACAGCAGGGCGGAGTTGACCTCGAACGAGGGGTTTTCGGTGGTGGCGCCGATGAAGGTGAACAGGCCGCTTTCCACATGCGGCAAAAACGCGTCCTGCTGCGATTTGTTGAAGCGGTGCACCTCATCGACAAACATGATGGTGCGCCGTCCCTGCCCCTGCCAGATGCTGGCCTGCTCGACCGCCTCACGGATGTCCTTGACGCCGCCCAGCACCGCCGAGATGGTGATGAAATGCGCATCGAAGCTGCTGGCCATCAGGCGGGCAATGGTGGTCTTGCCGACACCCGGCGGACCCCAGAGAATGCAGCTGTGCGGCTGGCCGGACTCGAAGGCAATGCGCAAGGGCATGTCCTCCCCGAGCAGATGCTGCTGGCCGATCACCTCGCCCAGCGACTGCGGCCGGAAACGTTCGGCCAGTGGCGCCGCGGCTTTGGCGTCCGCACCGGGGCCGAACGAAGTCTCAGCGCGTGTGGCCATGCCTTCCTTACTGGCGAATCACGTCCGCACCCGCAGGTGGCTTGAACTGGAAGCCGGCCGCATTCAGCGAAGGGTTGACCTCGAAATTGCTGAAGCTCATGGCCGAACGCTGGCCAAAGCTGTCGAGGATTTCCAGCCGGGCCAGTTCGCTCCCCTTGGCGCTTTCCCTGAAACCCACGGTGATGCTTTGCACCTGACCGTCTTTGGTCTTCGGCGTGGCCTGTACCCACTCAAGGCCGTCCTTGTCGGGCTGGGGCACCAGCGTGAAATCGGCCTGCAGGGCCCGGATGTCGGCCGCGGCGGCAATCACCGCTGCAGGCGTGCCGCCGAGCACCTGGCTGAGCTTGCGCGCCGTGACCTGGTTCAGGTCCACGTCGTGCAACCAGAGCGTCTGGCCGTCGGAAACAATGCTTTGCTCAAACGGTTTTTTGTAGACGAACTTGAAGCGGTTGGGCCGCAGGAACTCGAAACTGCCGCTTGATGTTTTGGTTTTTGCGGTCTGGCCGTCGCGTGCCGGGCTGGTCACCACCTGGGTGAATTCGGCGCGCCCGCTTTTGGTGTTTTTGACAAAGGCTTCCAGGCTTTCCAGACCGCTGACTGTGGTGACCTGCGCGCTCGCGGCGATGGCGGCAAACGCCATCAGGCCAGCCAGCGCGATACGCGCTCTGCGGAACAGGAGCGACGCAAGGGAGAATGAAAAAGTATGGTTCATGGTGTTCCAGATGATGTCTGACCGGCGGCCGATACACATGTCCGTGGGACACCGGCGCAGCTGATTGGTTGCCAGAACAATGTATCTCGCCCGTAAAGGCCGGCCTGTCATCCTTCGGCGCGCGCAGGCACCAGAATCTCGCGCTGCCCACTGCCCGACATGGCGCTGATCATTCCCGATTTTTCCATCTCCTCCAGCATGCGGGCGGCCCGGTTGTAGCCGATCTTCAGGTGGCGCTGCACCAGCGAGATCGAGGCCTTGCGGTTTTTCAGCACAATTTCGACCGCCTGGTCGTACATCGGGTCCTTGTCGCCTTCGGCACTGCCACCGGCGTCACCGAGCAGGTCGCCGTCGCCATCGACCGTGCCACCCTCGAGCACACCGTCGATGTAATTGGGCTCGCCCTGCTGCTTGAGGTAAGCCACCACGCGGTGCACCTCGTCGTCGCTGACAAAAGCGCCGTGCACCCGGATGGGAAAACCGGTGCCGCTGGGCATGTAGAGCATGTCGCCCATGCCCAGCAGGGCTTCGGCGCCCATCTGGTCGAGAATGGTGCGGCTGTCGATCTTGCTGCTGACCTGGAAGGACAAACGCGTCGGTATGTTGGCCTTGATCAGGCCGGTGATCACGTCGACGCTGGGCCGCTGCGTGGCCAGCACCAGGTGGATGCCGGCGGCGCGTGCCTTCTGCGCCAGGCGTGCAATCAGCTCCTCGATCTTCTTGCCGACCACCATCATCAGGTCGGCCAGCTCGTCGATCACGACCACGATATACGGCAGGCGCTCCAGCGGCTCCGGTTGTTCCGGCGTCAGGCTGAAAGGGTTGTAGATGAACTCGCCGCGCGCCTTGGCTTCGTCGATCTTGACGTTGTAACCGGCCAGGTTGCGCACGCCCATCTTGCTCATCAGCTTGTAGCGTTTTTCCATCTCGGCCACACACCAGTTCAGGCCGTGCGCAGCCTGGCGCATGTCGGTGACCACGGGGGCCAGCAGGTGCGGAATGCCTTCGTAGACACTCATCTCGAGCATCTTCGGGTCGATCAGCAGCAGGCGTACATCACGCGCATCGGCCTTGTACAGCAGGCTCAGGATCATGGCGTTGATGCCCACCGATTTGCCCGAGCCGGTGGTGCCGGCCACCAGGCAATGCGGCATCTTGGCGAGGTCGGCCACCACCGGCGCGCCGCTGATGTCCTTGCCCAGGCCAATGGTCAGCATGGACTTGGCTTCGTTGTAGACCTGCGAGCCGAGGATCTCGCTGAGCTTGATCGACTGGCGCTTGGCATTGGGCAGTTCCAGCGCCATGTAGTTCTTGCCGGGAATGGTCTCGATCACGCGAATCGACACCAGGCTCAAGGCGCGCGCCAGGTCCTTGGCCAGGTTCACGATCTGCGCGCCCTTGACGCCCGTGGCCGGCTCGATTTCGTAACGCGTGATCACCGGTCCCGGTGCGGCCGCGACCACGCGCACCTCGACGCCGAAGTCCTTGAGCTTTTTCTCGATCAGGCGCGACGTCATCTCCAGCGTCTCGGGGGCCACGGTTTCCTGACGCGTCAGCGCGCCGTCGAGCAAATCCACCTGCGGCAGCTTGGAGTCCGGCATCTCGCTGAACAGCGGCTTCTGGCGCTCCTTGGCCACCCGCTCGCTTTTGGGAATGTCGGCCAGCGTCGGCTCGATCAGCACCGGGATCGGGTGGTGTTCTTCAATGTCGATGCGTTCCTCGTGCAGCGTTTCCTCGCGCTCACGCGCCGCCACACGGCCCACGGCCAGGTCTTCGGCAATTTCGCGTTTCTCCCGGCGCGACTCGATCAGCTCGTCGATCCAGGCCCCGATACGCTGCGCCACATGCGCCCAGGAAAAGGCAAACACCACCGACACCGCGATCACCCCGACAGCGATCCACACCAGGCCCGAACCGGTAAATCCCAGCCACTTCACACTGACCGGGCCGGCCAGATAACCCAGCACGCCGCCGGCATGCCCGCCTGGCAGCAGGGACTCAAACCGGTAGAGCCGGGACCATTCGAGCGCCGTACTCGCCAGCAACAGCAACGCCAGGCAAGACCAGAATTTGGCCCGGTCCGCCGCAGACACCGAAGCAGCCTGTCCGCGCAAGCCGCGCGCCAGGGATCCCAGCCATGCGCGAAAGCCGGCGGCCAGCGCCCACCACACCGAAAATCCGAAAAGGAAATAACTCGCATCGGCCAGGTGCGCGCCCAGGCGTCCGCCCCAATTGCGTGCAGCGGCGCCGGCGACATCGGTGCTGCCGGTCGTCGACCATGCCGCGTCCTGCGGTGAGTAGCTGACCAATGCGCCCAGCCAGAAAGCCAGCGCCAGCAGGCCGAGGATCAGGCTGACTTCGTGGGCAAAGCGTTTCACGCCGCCCGCAGCAGGCGCGGCGGCAGAGGTTCTGGTGTTCAATGTGTCGAGGGAGTAAGTCATAAAACCAGTGCTGAGCTTAACTCAGTTGAACAGGCCCCCATGACTGCCAAGGCAGCAAAAACCAGCGGTTCAACCCAGCGTATTGAGCCGGTCCTTGACCCACATCGAGCCGTCGGCACGTGTCTCGATGTAACCGCGCTCTTCCAGGTCTTTCATCACCCGGCTGACCATCTCGCGCGATGCGCCAACCATCTTGGCCAGATCCTGGCGCGAGACCTTTTCGCGGATGACCGTGTTGCCTTCGCGATCCGGCACGGCAGACTCCAGCAAAGCCCTGGCCACGCGGCCATACACATCCATGAGGGCCAGGGATTCGATCTTGCGGTCAGCGTGGCGCAGCCGCTGGACCAGGCCCTTCATGACCGCATAGGCCATGGAGCTGTTTTCCGGCAGGCAGCGCGCGAACTCGGGCCGGCCGACGACCAGCACGTCGGTCTGGACTTCGGTCCGCACGGTGGCCGAATGCGGTTCACTGTC
>CALRTF020000218.1:0-6878 GCA_943370985.1 Paenacidovorax caeni | reverse complement strand
GTCAAGACCGACTATGTGGAGCCGGTGGACGAGAAAAAGCTGATTTCCGATGCCATTTCCGGCATGGTCGCCAGCCTGGATCCGCATTCGGTGTATTTCGACAAGAAGTCCTTCAAGGAATTCCGTGAAGGCACCAGCGGGCGTTTTGTCGGTGTCGGCATTGAAATCGCCCAGGAAGACGGCCTGGTCAAGGTGGTCTCGCCGATTGAAGGTTCACCCGCCGACCGCGCCGGCCTCAAGCCCAACGACCTGATCACCAAGATCGACGACACCGCCGTCAAGGGCCTGTCGCTCAACGACGCCGTCAAGAAAATGCGCGGCGAGCCGCGGACCAAGGTCGTGCTGATGATCTTCCGCAAGGATGAAAACCGCACCTTCCCGGTCACCATCACGCGCGAGGAAATCCGCACCCAGTCGGTGCGCAGCAAGGTGGTCGAGCCGGGGTACGCCTGGATCCGCCTGAGCCAGTTCCAGGAGCGCACCGTCGAGGACTTCGTCACCAAAGTCGAGCAGATCTACAAGCAGGAGCCCAACCTGAAAGGGCTGGTGCTGGATCTTCGCAACGACCCGGGCGGCCTGCTCGACGCCGCCGTGGCCGTGTCGGCCGCCTTCCTGCCGGAAAATGTCACGGTGGTGTCGACCAACGGCCAGTTGCCCGAAAGCAAGTTCACCTACAAGGCCGCGCCCGAGTTCTACCAGCGCCGCAGTGCCGCGGACCCGCTCAAGCGCCTGCCGGCGGCCATCAAGACCGTGCCGCTGGTGGTGCTGGTCAACGAAGGCTCGGCATCGGCCAGCGAAATCGTCGCGGGCGCGCTGCAGGATTACAAACGCGCCACCATCATGGGCAACCAGACCTTCGGCAAGGGCTCCGTGCAGACGGTGCGTCCGCTGGGCCCGGACACCGGCCTGAAGCTCACCACGGCGCGTTATTACACGCCCAGCGGCAAGTCGATCCAGGCCAAGGGCATCGTGCCCGACGTGATGGTCGACGAAACCCTGGAAGGCAGCCCCTTTGCCGCCTTGCGTACCCGCGAAGCCGATCTCGAGAAACACCTGGGCAGCGGCCAGGGTGCCGAGGCCAAGGACCCGGGCCGTGAAAAAGCCCGCGAGGAGGCCCTCAAGCGGCTCGAGGAAGAGTCCAAAAAGAGCCCTGAGCAGCGCCGCCCTCCCGAGTTCGGCAGCGACAAGGACTTCCAGCTGGCCCAGGCCCTGAACCAGCTCAAGGGCCGCCCGGTGCTGGTCAGCAAGACCATCGTCGAGCGCAAGGAAGAGAAGAAGGAAAACTGAGCGGCCGGACAGCGCGGCGGGAGTGAGGCGGCCCGCGTGCCACCCCTACCCCGCGGCGCGCGCCCGGCCCGGCCCGCGCCATGAACGACAGCCAGCTGCTGCGCTACTCGCGCCATATCCTGCTCGATGAGTTCGGCGTCGAGGGGCAGAACACCCTGCTGTCCTCGCGGGTGCTGATCGTCGGTGCCGGCGGGCTGGGCTCACCGGTGGCCCTGTACCTGGGCAGCGCCGGCGTCGGCCACATCACCGTGGTGGACCACGACCGCGTCGACACCACCAACCTGCAACGGCAGATTGCCCACACCCTGTCGCGGGTCGGCCGGTTCAAGGCCGAATCGGTACGGGAAGCCATCGCTGCCATCAACCCCGACGTGCAGGTGACCGCCCTCACCGTGCGTGCTGACGACGCGCTGCTCGATCAATGGCTGCCCGGCGTGGACCTGGTGCTGGACTGCTGTGACAACTTTGCCACGCGCCAGGCCATCAACCGCGCCTGCGTCAGGCACCGCAAGCCGCTGGTGTCAGGCGCGGCGATACGCTTCGACGGGCAGGTGGCGGTTTATGACCCGCGCCAGCCGGATTCGCCCTGTTATGCCTGCGTGTTCCCGCCGTCGGAAGCCGTCGAGGAGGCGCAGTGCGCCACCATGGGCGTGTTTGCACCGCTGGTGGGCATCGTGGGGACGGTGCAGGCGGCCGAAGCCCTCAAGCTGCTCTGCGGCATCGGCCGGCCGCTGACGGGCCGCCTGCTGATGGTGGATGGCCGCGGCATGGACTGGAACGAAGTGCGCGTGCCGCGCCATCCCGATTGCCCGGTCTGCGGCAGCCTCGCGCAACACGGCGCCTGACGGCTACTTGACCGAACCGGCCGGGATGGCCGCCGCGGCACGCGGCGCCGCGGCCTGCTGGATCACCTGGCGGCAGTCGGCGTTTTCGCCGGGGCCGGTTTCTATGGTGGCGGCCAGCGCCAGCAGCGGATTGATGGCAGCGAGCGCCAGCGCAATGCCGGCACGCCCCGCCAGCGCGCCCTTGTCGGGCGCCGCCGTCGGCGCCCCGAAGGTGCCGCCAATGGTGAGCGGCGAACGCAAACTCAGGATGCTGGCATCCTTGGGTGACGGCTCGAGCCGGATGTTCAGCGTCTCATCGGCCAGGCTGATGGTGCCGGCGCCGTCGATCACGGTATCGACGGTGTCCAGCACAATCGCCTTGCTGGTCATCAGGCCCTTCTGCACGTCAAATGCCGCGGCCGCACAACGCAGCCTGACATTGCGGTCGCCACGCACCAGGAACTTGATGATCTCGCCGCCGTCCAGGCCCATGAACTCCAGCAGGATGTTGCTGATCTGGCCGGATCCCATCAGGAAAGCCACATTGCCCGATGAGGACGCGAGCACCTGCGCGGTGGAACTGCCGCTGCCCTTGAGGTCCACCTGGCCGCTGATCCGCCCCAGGCTGCTTTTGGTGGTTTCAATGGTCGGGAACAGGCGGTTGAGTTCGATCGCGCGCGCGTCCAGCCGGGTCTCAATCACCGTGGGCGACACCTTGCTGTTGATCGCGAGGCGCCCTGCGAGCTCGCCGCCCGCGATGCCCAGTTTCAGGGGATCGAGTTGCAGCACGCCGTTGTCGAGCTTGATGTCGGTGCTCATGCGGTCCAGCGGCAGCGCCTTCACATGCACAATTTTCGCCGCACTCCAGGACACATTGGCGTTCATGGCCTTGAGGCGGGCAAAGTCCAGCTTCGCGTCGGGCAACACGCGCCCGGCGCGCGCCGGCCGTTTTTGCGTGGTGGCGGCTTTGGCCATCGCCGGCGGGGCATTGTCGGAGGACAGGCCGATGATGGGCCCGAGATCCTCGAAGTCGAGCAAGCGCGACTGAACCTTGCCGGTCAGCAGGGGAACAGGTTTGGAATTGGTGAAGGTGAGCGCGCCACCGAGGTCCGACTTGCCCAGCACACCATTGATCTGGCTGACGGCCCAGCGCTGGCCCTGCTTGTTCAGCTGCCCGCGCAGCTTGTAAGGCGGCGTGCCCGGCAGCACCACGCCCACCAGTTTGTACAGGTCCTCGAGGCTGCGGCCCTGCAGTTCGAATTTCGCATCGATGCTGCCGAACTCCGCGAGGTTGGTCACCGAGCCCGAGGCCTTCAGCCGCGTCGGGCCGGCGGCGGCCTCGATCTCGAGCGGAAAGGTGCCCGTCGTGTCGGCACTGAGCTGCAAGACGCCGCCGGTCCGGCCCTGGGCCGTGAAAGGTTCATCCTTCCATTTGCCTTTGGCCTTGTAGCTCAGCGGCATCGTGGAGGCCGCCTCGGCGGCAAGCCCCACCTCAGCCCGGATGTCGGCGCCCTCGGCCTTGGCCAGGTAAGTCATCACCCCCTGGTCAATCAGCAGCTGGCCGATCGCCGGCACCTTGCTTTCGTCGGACGTGTCCTTGCCCAGTGACCAGGTGCGTTTTCCATCGGGCTCGATCTGCAGTCCGAGTTCGGGTTTGTGCAGGCTGACCAGCGGCAGCTCGATGCGCCCGCTGAGCAGGGGCCACAAGCGGATCTGGATTTCGGCGGCTTCCGCCTTGACCAGGTAGGGCTCGCGGGCCCAGGAGGGATTGGCGAATTCGATGCCGTCGGCCAGGACCCGGGTGGTACGGCCCAGTTTGACATCCAGCTTGCGCGTGATTTCGAACTTGCGCCCGGTCTGTTCACTGACATAGCGGTTGACGGGGCCGCGCAGCAGATCCCACGGGAAAAATACCAGCAGCAGCACCAGCAAGACCACCACTGCGAGGAACACCGCCGCGATCCTGGCCCACAAGGCGTCGCGGAGCCGGGGGCGGGTTGAAGGAAGACTGTTCATAGATGCTGCGCTCTTGTTGATGAGGCTTCGTCGAAACCAGACCCGCCTGGGTATGCAAGAGGGGCATTCAACAGGGACCGTTGATAAGCGAGTATCCCGGGCCCGCTGCAGCCACACCATCGGCTGCTACCATGCGGCGATGTCAGCGCTGACCTACATCAGGGAGACTGTAGGCAACTTCCTACAGGTGCGCCGCGACCGGCCTGTCAGAATCACTTGGCAAACATAGATACATTAGTTAACAGATCTATTTATAAGACCGAATTGAAGATCCGTGGGACTAAAAACTTACATCGTCGAAGACAACGCCACCATTCGCGACAACCTGATAGCGACGCTTGAAGAACTTGTCGGTATCGATACCGTGGGCACGGCGGAGACGGAGAACGAAGCCAGGGACTGGCTCAGGCAAGACGGTCAGGCATGGGACCTGGCCATTGTTGACCTGTTTCTCAAGCAGGGCAGCGGGCTGGGGGTGCTGGAAGCCTGCCGCGGTCGCAAGGCGCACCAGAAGGTGATTGTGCTGAGCAACTACGCGACGGCAGATATCCGCAAGCGTTGCGCCCAGCTCGGCGTGGACGCGGTTTTTGACAAGTCCAACGAAATCGACGCGCTGGTCGACTACTGCCTGGCGCAATAGCCGGCCGGCGCCCGGCTGCGCTCAATCAATCAGCTTGTTCTTCAGCGCGTAATAGGTCAGGTCGCTGTTGGAGGCGAGGCTCATCTTTTCCATCACGCGGGTCCGGTAGGTGCTGACGGTCTTGACGCTCAGCGACAGGGCCTTGGCAATGTCTCCCGCGGTTTCACCCTTGGCAAGCTTCAGGAACACCTGGAATTCGCGCTCGGAGAGTTGCTCATGCGGCGTTGCGTCATTCTTGCGGTTGAGCTGCTGCGCCAGCAACTCGGCCACCGCCGGCGTGATGTAGCGCTTGCCCAGGGAAATCACGCGGATGGCGTTGACGATTTCCATCGGGTCGCATTCCTTGTTCAGGTAGCCACTGGCGCCTTGGCGGATCAGGTTGACGGCGTAATGCTCCTCCGGATACCCGCTGAGGATCAGAATGCCGACATCCGGTGCCTTGGCACGGATCATGGCCAGTGCGTCGATGCCGCTTTGGCCCGGCATGGACAGGTCCATGACCAGAATGTCGAGTTCCACGTTGCGGACCAGGTCAATGGCTTCCCGGCCGCTGGCCGCTTCGCCCACCACGCGCAGGTCGACCTGGTCGGAAAAGAACTGTTTGAGCCCCGAACGCACGATGGCATGGTCATCAACAATTCCAATTTTGATCATTTCAGTTCCTTTTCAAGGTCTTGTTTCAACGCGGCACAATGCTCCGACACGGCGCCGCGTAATTTACGCCGGGCTTTTTGTCTCAAAAGCGATTATTCACGAATTATCGATTGAAATAGGACCGGAGATCAGGATGAGATGGTTTGCAATACCCAAAATGGCGATCAGCCTGCCGCTGGCGGTGTTGGCGGCCGCCATTTTGATCTTCATCAACGAGGCCGGTTTCCGCCTGTCCACCCAGGCCAGCATCAGTATTGAAGCGGCGCAGGAAACCCGCAGCGTCGTCAATCGGCTGCTTCAGCACATGCTGGACGCCGAAACCGGCCAGCGCGGCTACCTGCTCACCGGGGAACCCAAATACCTCGAACCCTACGACCTTGCGACCGCCGACATCAACCAGACGCTGGACGCCCTGCGCCAGCTATATGCGCCCAACCCGGCTGATCTGGCCGAGTTCGCCGTGCTCTCGCGCAACGTGTCGCGCAAGCTGGCAGAGATGGACCTGAGCGTGCGCATGCGCAAGCAGGGCAATGAGGAGGCCTGGAAGTTTGTGCTGACCACCGACGTCGGCATGGAGCAGATGAAAGCCATCCGCAGCCAGATCAGCAAGCTGATCCAGTCCAGCAACAGCAAAATGCAGGCCGCGCAGGCGCAGATCGCCAGATCACTGCAGCTGGCGCGGCTGGGCATTGCCGTGATGGCGCTCGCCGGTTTGCTGGCCTTTTACATGTATCTCCGGCAGACACGGGCACTGCTGGACTCCGGCCAGCGCGAGCAGGAATCCCTGCAGCGCGAACGCGACCAGCTCGACAAGGAAGTGCGCGACCGCACCGCCACACTGGCCGAACTGGCCACCCACCTGCAGCAGGTGCGCGAGGACGAGCGCGGCCACCTGGCCCGGGAACTGCACGACGAGCTGGGCGCCCTGCTGACGGCCGCCAAACTCGACGTGGCGCGCATCAAGTCGCGGCTGGGCGTCATCTCGCCCGAAGCCACCGAGCGCATCCAGCACCTGATCGAAACCCTCAACAGCGGCATCGCGCTGAAGCGCCGCATCGTCGAGGACCTGCGCCCTTCCTCACTGTCGCACCTGGGCCTGGTCGCCTCGCTGGAGATTCTGGCGCGCGAGTTCGAGGACCGGTCGGGCCTCAGCATCAGCACCGACCTCGAAATGGTTGAACTGGGCGGCGCCGCGCAACTCACGGTCTACCGGCTGGTGCAGGAATCGCTGACCAACATCGGCAAGTACGCAGACGCACAGCAGGCCGAGATCAGCCTGCACAACTTCGACAGCTACATCGCCGTCGAAGTCAAGGACAACGGCAAGGGCTTCGACAGCCTGAAGATCAGCGCTGCCAGCCACGGCCTGGCCGGCATGCGGCACCGCGTCGAAGCCGCCGGCGGCAAGCTGACAGTGAGTTCGGTTCCCGGAGAGGGAACACGCATTTTTGCGGTCT
>CALRTF020000217.1:0-6904 GCA_943370985.1 Paenacidovorax caeni | reverse complement strand
GCTGCCCATCACGGCGCGGCCGAACAGGCCGTGACCGTGGGTGCCCATGACGATCATGTGCGCTTTTTCGCGTTTGGCCGCGCGCAGGATTTCGGCGGTGGCCGCACCCACCACCCCTTTGGTCTTGAACGCAATCTTGTGGCGCTGGAGAAAGCGCTCGATGGGTGCCAGCACTTTCTGGGATTCCTCGGCGTGGTAGGCGGCGACTTCGTCGGAGCCGAGCATGCTGCTGACACGCCCGGGAACCGGCGCCTGCACATTGATCACCACCACTTCACCGTCAGGACCGGCCAGGCTTTCGTGGGTCACAAGAAAAGCCAGGGCTTTTTTGGTGTACTTGCTGCCGTCTGCGGCGAAGAGTATTTTCATGAGGTCTCCTGAGTGGTTTGAGTAAAAGGGTCAGCGTAACACCAGAACCGGCACGCTGCTATGGGTCAGTACATGCTGGGTCTCGCTGCCCAGCAGCAGGCGCTTGATGCCCTTGCGTCCGTGCGAGGCCATGACGATCAGGTCGCACTTGTGTTTCTTGGCGGCGGCCATGATGGATTCGGCGACCAGGTCCGAGCGGGCGACGGCCGTCTTGACCGTCAGGCCCTCGGCCTTGGCCAGCTTTTCGACAGCGTTGACGATGGCCTGGCCGTCCTCGGCCCATTTTTTCTCGATGCGGCTGACGTCCTGGGTCGATATGGAGATGCCGCCCTCGAAATAACTCACGGGGTAACGCGGCACCACGTTGAGCACGACCAGGTTGGCGCCGATGGCGGCCGCCAGGTCGATCGCGCTGCGCACGGCCTTTTTGGACAGGGCGGAACCGTCGGTGGTGACAAGAATACGCTGGTACATGTCTGACTCCTTGTGGGTGAATGAACGGGTCACGAGCTGAGCTTAGCCAGCCCCCGCCCGCCCAGCGTTGATCCATGTCAATCCCGGCTCTGCCACGGCTGGTTAGCCTTGGGCATGCCTGCTGTTCTCGCTTTTTCCGGTGCCGAAACGGCCGTTGCCCCGGCGGATGGGGCGGCGCGCCGGGCAGCGCTCGACGATCCTGCGGAGTGGACGGGCTTCAGCCGCCCCGTGGCCGGCCGCGATGGCTGGTGGGAGTCCTACCTGTCGATCAGCGGCATGTATTGCGCAGCCTGCTCGCTCAGTGTGGAGCAGGCCTTGTGCGGGCTGCCGGGCGTGGAGGGTGTGCAGGTCAACGGCGCCACGGCCACGGCCCGGCTGCAGTGGCAGGACGGCGTGAGCCGCCCCACGGCCTGGGTCGATGCCCTGCAGCGCGCTGGCTACGGCGCCCTGCCGGCCGGCGACATGCTGGCTGCGGCACCGCGCCTGCAGGCGCAGCGCCTGCTGCTCTGGCGCTGGCTGGTGGCGGGCTTTTGCATGATGCAGGTGATGATGTATGCGACGCCGGCCTATGTGGCCGCGCCCGGCGAGATCACGCCCGACATGGTGGCTTTGTTGCGCTGGGCATCGTGGGTGCTGACCCTGCCGGTGCTGCTGTTTTCCTGCACGCCGTTTTTCTCGTCGGCGCTGCGCGACCTGCGGCGCAGGCGTGTGGGCATGGATGTGCCGGTGGCGCTAGGCATCCTGATTGCGTTCGGCGCCAGTTCGGCCGCGACCTTCGATCCGGCCTCGTCCTGGGGTGCGGAAGTCTGGTACGACTCGGTCACGATGTTTGTGTTTTTCCTGCTGTCGGGACGGCTGCTCGAGCAGCGCCTGCGTGACCGCACCGCGGGCTCGCTCGAGGCGCTGATGCGCCGCCTGCCGGACAGCGTGGAGCGGCAGGGGGACGACGGCGGCTTCGCGCGCGTGGCGGTGCGGCGCCTGCGCGCCGGCGACCTGATCCGCGTGCTGCCCGGTGAGGTGATCCCCGCCGACGGCCTGGTGATGGCCGGTGAAGGCCGCGTCGATGAAGCCCTGCTGACCGGTGAGTCCACCGCGCTGCTGCGCGCTGCGGGCAGTGCGGTGATCGCCGGCAGCCACAACCTCACCGGCACGCTGCTGGTGCAGGTCGGCCGCGCCGGGCCCGACACGCGTTACGCCGCGATGGTGGCGCTGATGGAGCAGGCCTCGGTGCAAAAACCCGCCATGGCCCAGCTGGCCGACCGCATCGCCAGTCCGTTCCTGCTGCTCGTGCTGGTGGCTGCCGCCGTGTCCGCCGCCTGGTGGTGGCCGGCGGACCCGGCACATGCCATCAGTGTTGCGGTGGCGGTGCTGATCGTCACCTGCCCCTGCGCCCTGTCGCTGGCCACGCCGGCCGCCACGCTGGCCGCTGCCGGCGCGTTGGCACGCCGCGGCGTGATGGTGCGCCGACTGCAGGCGTTCGAAGCTTGCGCGGCGGTGGACACGGTGGTGTTCGACAAGACCGGCACATTGACCGAGGACCGCATGAAGGTGGTGCAGGCCAGCGCGCTGCCCGGCACGGACCCTGCGGCGATGGGGGCAATGGCGGCGGCGCTGGGCCGGCAGTCGCTGCATCCGCTGTCGCGCGCCCTGGCCGGCAGTTATGCGCCGGCCGAGGTGATGGTGAGCGCGGTGCAGGAGGTCGCCGGTGGCGGTGTGCGGGGCCTGGTGACCCCTGCCGACGGCAGTGTGCCGCGGCAGATGCGTCTGGGCTCGGCGGCTTTCTGCGGCCTTGCCGCAGCGGCGTGCAGCACGGGCGGGCCCCAGGTGCATCTGGCCGATGCCGACGGCTGGCTGGCCAGTTTCGGCTTCGACGAGGGCTTGCGCCCGGACGCGGCCGCGTCCGTCGAGGCGCTGCTGGCGCAGGGCTGCCGGGTCGAACTGCTCTCGGGCGACCAGCAGGAAGCGGTCACGCGCCTGGGCGCCCGTGCGGGCATCCCCGCCTGCCTGGGGGCACGTTCCCCGGAAGACAAACTGGCCCATGTGCAACAGTTGCAGCGGGCCGGCCATCGCGTGCTCATGGTGGGTGACGGCATGAACGACGGGCCGGTGCTGGCCTGCGCGGATGTGTCCATGGCCATGGGCCAGGCCGTGCCGCTGGCGCAGGCGAAATCGGACTTCGTGGTGCTGGGGGGGCAGCTCCCGGCGGTGCCGCTGCTGCTGCAGCTGGCCCGCCGCACCCGCAGCGTGGTGCGCCAGAACCTGGCCTGGGCCGCTCTCTACAACGCGGTGTGTGTGCCGCTGGCGGTCGCCGGCCTGATGCCGCCCTGGCTGGCGGGCCTGGGCATGGCTGGCAGTTCGCTGCTGGTGGTGCTCAATTCCGCACGGCTGTCGCGCCTGCCCGAAGCGGCCGGAGGCTGAATGGACATCCTGTTCCTGCTGATTCCGTTTTCCGTGGTGCTGGCGCTGCTGATCCTGGTCGCGCTCGGCTGGGCCGTGTGGCGCGGGCAGTTCGAATCGCTGGAGCCTGAAGGCGAGCGCATTCTCGATTCGGATTGACTTGCATCAAGCCGCAGCACACCGGCGGCGCGGACACTCGAAGTGTCTAGAAAAAGGTGCCTCATGAACGATCCAACAACAACCCCGGCAGCCATGTACCACGATACCGCCGTCCGGCAATTTGCCCTGATGTCGGTGGTATGGGGCGTGGTCGGCATGCTGGTCGGCGTCATCATCGCCTCCCAGCTGGCCTGGCCTGAACTCAACTTCGGCATTCCCTGGCTCAGTTACGGCAGGTTGCGGCCGCTGCACACCAATGCAGTCATTTTTGCCTTCGGCGGCTGTGCGCTGATGGCCACCAGCTTTCATGTGGTCCAGCGTACCTGCCAGGTGCGCCTGTTCGCGCCGGCGCTGGCCTCCTTTGTGTTCTGGGGCTGGCAGGCGGTGATTGTTGCCGCGGCCATCAGCCTGCCGCTCGGTTACACCACCGGCAAGGAGTACGCCGAACTCGAGTGGCCGATCGACATCCTGATCACGCTGGTCTGGGTGGCCTATGCCATCGTGTTTTTCGGCACCATAGGCACCCGCAAGGTCCGCCACATCTATGTGGCCAACTGGTTCTACGGATCCTTCATCATCGCGGTAGCCTTGCTGCACATCGTCAACAGCGCGGCCATCCCGGCCGGCTGGATGAAAAGTTATTCGGTTTATGCCGGCGTGCAGGACGCGATGGTGCAGTGGTGGTATGGCCACAATGCCGTCGGCTTCTTCCTGACTGCGGGCTTCCTGGGCATGATGTATTACTACATCCCCAAGCAGGCTGGCCGGCCGGTGTATTCCTACCGCCTGTCCATCGTCCACTTCTGGGCGCTGATCTTCACCTACATGTGGGCCGGTCCCCACCACCTGCACTACACCGCCTTGCCGGACTGGACCCAGTCGATCGGCATGGTGTTTTCGCTGATCCTGCTGGCGCCCAGCTGGGGCGGCATGATCAACGGCATCATGACGCTGTCGGGCGCCTGGCACAAGCTGCGCACCGATCCCATCCTGCGCTTCCTGATCGTGGCACTGTCCTTCTACGGCATGTCCACCTTCGAGGGGCCGATGATGTCGATCAAGACCGTGAACGCACTCAGCCACTACACCGACTGGACCGTCGGCCATGTGCACTCCGGCGCACTGGGCTGGGTCGGGCTGATCTCGATGGGTTCGCTCTACTACCTGATCCCGCGCATGTACGGCCGTACCACCATGTACAGCATCAAGGCCATCGAGCTGCATTTCTGGATGTCCACCATCGGCATCGTGCTGTACATCGCCGCCATGTGGATTGCCGGCGTGATGCAGGGCCTGATGTGGCGTTCGGTCAATCCCGACGGCACGCTGACCTACACCTTTGTCGAAGGCGTCAAGGCCACCTATCCCTACTACGTGGTGCGCCTGCTGGGCGGACTGCTCTACCTGGGCGGCATGCTGGTGATGGCCTGGAACGTCTGGATGACCGTGCTGTCCGGCAAGAAGGCCGATGCGCCCATTCCCCTGATCTCCGCTGCTGCTGCCTGAGGAAAGAACAATGAGCGCCAATACCCCCGAAAAAAAGACCGGCTTCTCGCACGAGAAGATCGAAACCAACAACCTGTTGATGATTGTGCTGATCCTGCTGGTGGTCGCCGTCGGCGGCCTGGTGGAAATCGTCCCGCTGTTCTTCCAGAAATCGACCACGCAGCCGATCACCGGCATGTTGCCCCCGACCTCGCTGCAGGTGCTGGGCCGCGACATTTACGTGCGCGAGGGCTGCTACAACTGCCACTCGCAGATGATCCGGCCATTTCGCGCCGAGACGCTGCGTTACGGCCACTACTCGGTGGCCGGAGAATTTGTCTACGACCACCCCTTCCAGTGGGGCAGCAAGCGCACCGGGCCGGATCTGCACCGTGTCGGCGGCAAGTACAGCGACGAGTGGCACCGCCTGCACCTGGGCAACCCGCGCGACCTGGTGCCCGAGTCCAACATGCCGGCTTACCCCTGGCTTGAGAAGGCGGCGCTCAGCGGCGACGAGGCGGCCACCCACATGCGCGCGCTGCGCAAGGTCGGCGTGCCCTTCACCGATGAACAGATCGCCGCCGCGCCGGCCGACATCAAGGGCAAGACCGAGATGGACGCGCTGGTCGCCTACCTGCAGTCACTTGGCCTCGCGCTGAAATAAGGAGCCGGACATGGACATCACCATCCTCCGCATCGCGGCCACGCTGGTCTCGTTTGTAACCTTTATCGGCATCATCGTCTGGGCTTATTCGCGCCGCAACACCGCAGGCTTCGACGAAGCAGCTCGTTTGCCTTTTGAACAGGATTGAGAGAGCACCATGAGCGATTTCGTCAACAACTTCTGGTCACACTATGTGGCCGTCCTGTCCGTGGCCAGCATCCTGGCCTGTGCCCTGCTGTTGTGGCTGACGGCGCGTGCGCGCGCCAAACCGAGCGCGGACAACACCACCGGCCACGTCTGGGACGAGGACCTGCGCGAGGCCAACAACCCCATGCCGCGCTGGTGGATGGGGCTGTTTGTGCTGACCATCGTGTTCGGACTGGGTTACCTGGTGGCTTATCCCGGCCTGGGCAGCTACCGGGGTGAACTGGGCTGGAGCACCGAGGGTGAATATGCCAAGGACATCGCCGCGGCCAACCGTGAACTCGAGCCCGTCTACGCCGCCTGGACCGCCTTGCCGGCCGACAAGGTGGCGGCCGATCCCGCGGCCATGGCCATCGGCCAGCGCCTGTTCCTGAACAACTGCGCCCAGTGCCACGGCTCCGACGGCCGCGGCAGCAAGGGGTTTCCCAACCTGACCGACAGCGACTGGCTGCATGGCGGCACCCCGGAAAACATCAGCGAAACCATCCACAAGGGCCGTATCGGCGTGATGCCGCCGATGGGCGCCGCGGTGGGAACGCCCGATGACGTCAAGAACCTGGCCAACTATGTGCTGAGCCTGTCGGGCAGTCCGCATGATTCGCTGCGTGCCGGCCTGGGCAAGAGCAAGTTCAGCGCCTGCGCGGCCTGCCACGGCGTCACCGGCGCCGGCAATCCCGCGCTCGGAGCGCCCAACCTGACCGACAAGGTGTGGCTGCACGGCTACGGCCAGGAGGCCATCATCGCCATGATCACCACCGGCAAGACCAACCAGATGCCGGCGCAGCAGGGCCGTCTGACCGATGCGCAGATGCATGTGCTGACCGCTTACGTCTGGGGCCTGCCGGCCCGGCAGTCGCCGGCACGCTGAGCCCGGCGCCGACAGTTTCCATGCCCGACATCACACCGCCTGCGCGCAAGGTCATCCCCATCGCCGCGATACCGGCCGGGGAAGAGGCCGGCAGCGCGCTGTATGCGGCGCACCGCAAGATCTACCCCCGCACCATCCGCGGCCTGTTTGCGCGTTGGCGCTGGGCCATGGTATTCCTGACGCAGCTGGTGTTCTACGGATTGCCCTGGCTGGAGTGGGGTCAGCGCCAGTCGGTGCTGTTTGACCTGGCGGCGCGCCGCTTCTACATCTTCGGGCTGGTGCTG
>CALRTF020000216.1:0-6949 GCA_943370985.1 Paenacidovorax caeni | reverse complement strand
CGCGCTGGCGCAGCGGGCGCTGGCCGCGGCTTACCCGGTGGTGGCTGCGCTGATCGGCGCGCAGAGCTTCGAGGGCCTGTCACGCCACTTCTGGCAACACGCGCCGCCGGCGCGCGGCGACATGGCGCAGTGGGGCGACAGGTTTGCGGCCTGCCTCGAATCACTGGATGAGCTGGTGCGCGAGGAGCCCTATCTCCCCGACGTGGCGCGTGTGGAATGGGCCTTGCACCTCGCCGCCACCGCGGCCGATGGCGCGCCGGAGCCGGGCTCGCTCGGGCTGCTGCAGACCCTCGATGCTGCCGCGCTGACACTGGTGCTGTGCCCGGGCGCCCAGGCTGTGCCCAGCAGCTTTCCGGTGGTCAGCATCGTGCTCGCGCATACCGGCGAAACGCCGAGCTTGCAGGAGGCAGGCGCGCGCCTGCGCAGCGGGGTCGCGGAAGCCGCGCTGGTCTGGCGCCAGGGCCTCAAGCCTGCGCTGCGGCAGGCGCAGCCCGGCGAGGCGGTATTCATCGCCGCGCTGCAGCAGGGGCGCTCGCTGGGCCATGCCCTGTCGGCCGCGCCGGGATTCGACTTTGCGGTCTGGCTGGCGCCAGCGGTGCACAGCGGTTTGCTGCTGGGCGCGCGCGCCCTGTGATTTTTTTTTCAGAGAAGGACAAGGCATGAACACCACCACCACCACGCCCCTGCGAAAAGTGCTGGGCCTCTGGCAGCGCTTCAGCGCGGCACTCGATCTGCTGCAGCCGGCCGCCGCGCTGGCCGCGCGCCTGTATGTCGGACAGGTGTTCTTCCTGTCGGGCCTGACCAAGCTGCGCGACTGGGAGACCACGGTGGCGCTGTTCAGCGACGAATACCGGGTGCCGCTGCTGTCGCCGGCGGCGGCGGCCTTCATGGGCACGGCCGGTGAACTGGTGCTGCCGGTGCTGCTGGTGCTGGGCCTGGCCGGGCGCTTCTCGGCGCTGGGGCTGTTTGTGGTGAATGCGGTCGCGGTGATCTCACTCAGCGAGATCGCGCCGGCGGCGCTGCAGCAACACATCTTCTGGGGCGCGCTGCTGGCCGGCCTGGCGATCTACGGGCCGGGTGCCTGGTCGCTGGACCGCTGGCTGGCGCCGCGCATGCTGCGCGGCTGAGCCAAACGCAAGCCGAATCGGCCGCCAGCCCTTGACCGGCAAGGGCGAGCAGCTATCCATTCAGGAGCGTTGTACGGCGGCTGGGGCTTACCAGTTGACCTCGCGGTCCGGCGTGGAACCGATGCGGTGGATCGACAGGTCGGCGCCTTCGTACTCTTCTTCCTGCGTCATGCGCAGGCCCACGGTGGCCTTGATCAGGCCATACACCGCAAAACCCGCCAGCAGCGCCCAGGTGATGCCCATGGCCGTGCCGATCAGCTGTGCGCCCAGGCTGACGCCGCCCAAACCGCCGAGCGCCTTGCTGCCGAAGATGCCGCAGGCGATGCCGCCCCAGGCGCCGCACAGGCCGTGCAGCGGCCAGACGCCCAGCACGTCGTCGATCTTCCAGCGGTTCTGCGTCAGCGTGAACATCAGCACAAACACCGCGCCGGCAATGGCGCCGGTGACCAGTGCGCCCAGCGGATGCATCAGGTCCGAGCCGGCGCAGACAGCGACCAGGCCGGCCAGCGGGCCGTTGTGCACAAAACCCGGGTCGTTTTTGCCAATCGCCAGCGCCGCCAGGGTGCCGCCGACCATGGCCATCAGCGAATTGACCGCGACCAGGCCGGAAATCTTGTCGATGGTCTGCGCGCTCATCACGTTGAAGCCGAACCAACCGACGGTCAGTATCCAGGCGCCCAGCGCGAGGAAGGGAATGCTGGACGGCGGATGTGCGGAAATGCCGCCGTCCTTGCGGTAACGGTTGCTGCGCGCGCCCAGCAAAATCACCGCCGGCAGGGCCAGCCAGCCGCCGACGGCGTGGACCACGATGGAGCCGGCGAAATCGTGGAACTGCGCGCCGGTCGTCGCTTCAATCCAGGCCTGCACGCCGAAATGCTGGTTCCAGACGATGCCTTCAAAAAACGGATAGACAAAACCCACGATGACGGCGGTGGCCAGCAACTGCGGGTAAAAACGCGCACGTTCGGCAATCCCGCCGGAGATGATGGCCGGGATCGCCGCCGCGAAGGTCAGCAGGAAGAAAAACTTGACCAGCTCGTAGCCGTTTTTGGCCGCCAGCTGTTCGGCGCCGACAAAAAAGTTCGTACCGTAGGCCACGCCGTAACCGACGATGAAATACACCACGGTGGACACCGAAAAATCCACCAGGATCTTGACCAGCGCATTGACCTGGTTCTTTTTGCGAACCGTGCCCAGTTCCAGGAAGGCAAATCCGGCGTGCATGGCCAGAACCATGATGCCGCCCAGCAGGATGAACAAGGCATCCGAGCCCTGTTTTAGTGCGTCCATAAAATCCTCTTGAATGGTTTGTGCTGTTTTAGTGCGAAACAGGATTGAAAAAATCAAAAGCACCAAAATCAAGCAATAACTGCGCCAGATCAGTGCGCACCAAATGCGGGAGAGCGGTGGGACCGGCGCAGGTTAGAATGACAGCCTGTCATTGGGGAGTAGCCACCCTTTCAATCCTGAAAGGGGCTTGCGTCAACAGACTTGTCCGTCAGGACATGGCGCCAGCAGTCCAGGAGTGCTTGTCAGCAAGCGCCGGGACCCAGCGAGACCTTTGACTGCACAGCTCCTGCTCAAGGCCGGGGATGCCGTGCAGTCAATGGTTTTCGGCCGGAGTTCTCGTTCATGGAAGCTTTCCTCGTCTCCACCGGCATCCTCGCCCTCGCCGAAATGGGCGACAAGACGCAACTGCTCGCCCTCGTGCTCGCTGCGCGTTTCCGCAAACCCTGGCCCATCGTCGCCGGCATCTTTGTCGCCACCCTGGCCAACCACGCGCTGGCCGGCGCGCTCGGCGCCTGGCTCACCACCCTGGCCGGGCCGCAAACGCTGCGCTACATCCTCGGCGCCTCATTCCTCGCGATGGCCGTGTGGATGCTGATTCCCGACAAGCTGGACAACGAAGAGGACGCGAAACCGCCACGCTTCGGCGTCTTCGCGACCACGGTGCTGGTGTTCTTCCTGGCCGAAATGGGCGACAAGACGCAGATCGCCACCGTGATGCTGGCGGCGCGTTACGAGGCCATGGTGGCCGTGGTCGCCGGCACCACCTTCGGCATGATGCTGGCCAATGCGCCGGTGGTCTGGCTCGGCGAACGCGTGACGCGCCTGGTGCCGCTGCGCGTGGTGCACATCGTATCGGCCCTGATTTTTGCGGGCCTTGGCCTGGCCGCCTTGCTGATCAAGGCCTGATCCTGAGGCGGAACGCACTGCCGCAAGCAGTGAAAAGCGGGGGGTATACTTGCTTCAGCGCCGATTTGCCAGCTTGCGGGCGCTTAAAAAGTACAGCTAAAGACGACATCCACGACCCGGACTCGCTTTTAGCGATGCCGGGTTTTTGTTTTGTGGGGCTTCCCTTGACGCTTGTTGCCACGCCGCAGTCCATGCATTTTGCCGACGCCTTGCCGCTGCAAAGCGGCGCGTCCATCCGCGCCTACGACCTCAGTTACGAAACCTACGGCACGCTCAATGCGGACAAATCCAATGCCGTGCTGATCTGCCACGCGCTCAATGCCTCGCACCATGTGGCGGGCATTTACCTCGACGCGGCCGGCGCCCCGCTGCCGCGCTCCGAAGGCTGGTGGGACACCATGATTGGTCCCGGCAAGCCGGTGGACACCGACCATTTTTTTGTGATCGGTGTCAACAACCTCGGTTCCTGTTTCGGCTCGACCGGGCCGATGCAGACCCATCCTGACACCGGCGCCGTCTACGGCGCCGATTTCCCGGTCGTGACGGTGCAGGACTGGGTCGATGCACAGGCCAGGCTGCTGGACGCGCTGGGCATCCGGACGCTGGCCGCCGTCATGGGCGGCAGCCTGGGCGGCATGCAGGCGCTGAGCTGGACGCTGCAGTACCCGGACCGTATGCGCCACGCGGTGGTGGTCGCGAGTGCGCCAAATCTGACCGCCGAGAACATCGCCTTCAACGAGGTGGCGCGGCGCGCCATCGTGACCGACCCGGACTTTCACGGCGGCCACTACGGTCGCCATGGCGTCCTGCCGCAACGCGGCCTGCGCATCGCCCGCATGATCGGCCACATCACCTACCTCAGCGACGACGTGATGAACGAGAAGTTTGGACGACAGCTGCGCGAGGCCGTGGTGGGGGGAGGCAGCGGCTACCGCTATTCCACGCAGGAGGTCGAGTTCCAGATCGAAAGTTACCTGCGTTACCAGGGCGACAAGTTCAGCGAGTACTTCGACGCGAACACCTATCTGCTGATCACGCGGGCACTCGATTATTTCGACCCGGCCGCTGCCCACGGCGGCAACCTGACACGCGCGCTTGCGCAGGCCAGCGCCAAATTCCTGCTGGTGAGCTTCAGCACCGACTGGCGCTTCTCGCCGGCGCGCAGCCGCGAGATCGTCAAGGCCCTGCTCGACAACCAGCGCGACGTCAGTTACGCCGAGATCAACGCGCCGCACGGGCATGATGCCTTTTTGCTGGACGACGCGCGTTACCTCGGCGTGGTGCGCTCCTATTTCGAAAGCAAGGTGGCGCCATGCTGAACACCGACGCGCAACTCTCGGCCGACCAGCTGCTGATCGCGCGCCTGGTGCCCCCGGGCTCGCGTGTGCTGGACCTGGGCTGCGGCGACGGCGCCATGCTGGACCACCTGGTGCGCGAACGCGGCTGCACCGGCTACGGCGTGGAGATTGCCGACGCCAACATCGAGGCCTGCGTGGCGCGTGGTGTCAATGTGATCCAGCTCAACCTCGACGAGGGCCTGGCGATGTTCGGCGACGCCAGCTTCGACGTGGTGCTGCAGATCGACACCCTGCAACACCTGCGCAACGCCGAGGTCATGCTGCGCGAGACCGCGCGTGTCGGCCGCACCGGCATCGTGGCTTTTCCCAACTTCGGGCACTGGCCGAACCGCCTGGCCGTGTTGCGCGGCCGCATGCCGGTGACCCGGGTGCTGCCCTACCAGTGGTACGACACCCCCAACATCCGGGTCGGCACCCTGCAGGACTTCGCGGCGCTGGCGCAGAAAAACCGGCTGAAGATCCTCGATGTCTTCGGCCTGCAGGATGGCCGGGAAATCCGCTTCTGGCCGAATGCGCGCGCCAGCCGCGCGGTGTTCAAGTTCCAGCACGGTTAGGGACGTGCTGAACGAGTCCCTGCAGGACTTGTTCCGCTCTTCCTGGCGCCGCCGGCGCGGCGCCGATGCTATCATTTGCGCATCGGGATTTCAGCCTCCCGACTCTTCACAGAAAGACGGTGTCCCGTCCAAGCGCTGGTAACACTCGTTGGAGTATTCCGTGGACACCTCTTTTTCATCCGTTCCCCCTATCAGCCCCGAAGAACTTGCTGCCCGCATGGGCCGCGCCGATGCGCCCTTGCTGCTCGACGTCCGGCGCGAGAGCAAGTTTGCAGAAAGCCCGCTCATGCTTGCCGCAGCGCGACGTTGTGCCCCTGAGGATGTCGCGGCACTGGCAGCCGCCGGGCCGGCGCGCGAGGTGGTTGTGTATTGCGTTTATGGCCACAAGGTGAGCGCCGATGCCACAACCTTGCTGCGTGCCGCCGGCTGGGACGCTCACGCACTGGCCGGCGGCATCGAAGGTGGTGAAGACGGTGTCGACAGCGCAGCAGACATCGCCCAATGGCGATCGACGCCGCTGCCGACCCTGCGCAAGCGCGCCGACTGGGGCGTGCCCGGCGCGCAGGCATCGCGCTGGATCACCCGCGAGCGCCCCAAAATCGACCGCATCGCCTGCCCCTGGCTGATACGCCGTTTTATCGACCCCCGCGCCGAATTTTTTTATGTCCCGGCGGCGCAGGTCTTCAGCGAAGCGGCGCGGCTGAAGGCCGTGGCCTATGACCTTCCGGGCGCGCCGGTGACGCACGAGGGCGAGTGGTGCAGCTTTGATGGCTTGCTTCGTGCGTTCGAAATTGAAGACCCGGCGCTGGACCACCTGGCCCGCATCGTGCGCGGCGCCGACACCGACCGGCTGGCGCTGGAGCCGCAGTGCGCCGGCTTGCTGGCCTTCTCGCTGGGTCTGTCCCGCCTGCATGGCGATGACCACACGATGCTGGAAGCGGCGATGCCCTTGTACGACGCGCTTTACGCCTGGTGCGCCGCCGAAGCACACGCCGTGTGGCAAGGGAGGTCACCCGAGCGGCATGACTGGAGGCCGCAAACCATGAACGCAGGAGCCGCCGCATGAGCGAGCCCGCATCTCCCCCCGGCGCCCCTGTCCGTGTGCCCTTTGCCGAAGCCCTGAAGTTCTGGCTCAAGCTGGGCTTCATCAGCTTCGGCGGACCGGCCGGGCAGATTGCCATCATGCACCGCGAACTGGTCGAGCAAAAACGCTGGATCTCGGAAAAACGCTTTCTGCATGCGCTCAATTACTGCATGCTGCTGCCCGGGCCCGAAGCCCAGCAGCTGGCGACCTACATCGGCTGGCTGATGCACAGAACCTGGGGCGGCGTGGTGGCCGGCGCGCTGTTTGTGCTGCCCTCGCTGTTCATCCTGGTCGCGCTGAGCTGGGTCTACGTCGCCTTCGGCGATGTGCCGCTGGTGGCCGGGATTTTTTACGGCATCAAGCCGGCGGTGGCGGCCATCGTGTTGCAGGCGGTGTACCGCATCGGCAGCAAGTCATTGCGAAATCCGCGCCAGGCCCCCGTTCCCTGGGTGATTGCTGCTATCAGTTTCGTAGCGATTGCGGTGTTGCACCTGCCTTTCCCATGGGTGGTGCTGGGCGCTGCGCTGACCGGCTGGTTGTGCGCGCGTTTTGCGCCGGGGCAGTTCGCCGCCGGCGGGCATGCGTCTGCAGGCGCGCCGCATGCGCCCGCGCTGATCGACGACAACACGC
>CALRTF020000215.1:0-7054 GCA_943370985.1 Paenacidovorax caeni | reverse complement strand
CCTGTACGTGCTGGTCAGCGAGAAACGGCGCCTGCCCCAGGCCGCCGTGGCGGCGGCGCCACCGGACTGACCCATGGGCAGCACCGCCATTAACTTCATGGCCGATTCAGCCAGCGTGGCACGCCAGCTGGTCGGCGCGACCCTGCTGGTGGACGGCGTGGGCGGGATCATCGTCGAGACCGAGGCCTACGACCGCGAGGACCCGGCCTCGCACAGCTTTGCCGGCCCGACCGCGCGCAACGCCGCCATGTTCGGCCCCCCGGCCCATGCCTATGTGTACCGTTCCTACGGCATCCACTGGTGCCTCAACCTCGTCTGCCGCGAAGAAGGTCATGGCGCCGGCGTGCTGATACGCGCGATCGAGCCGCTGGCCGGGCTGGACCGCATGCGCGAGCGGCGCGGGCTCGAGGATGTGCGCCTGCTCTGCGCCGGGCCGGGGCGTGTCGGCCAGGCCCTGGGCATCACGCATGCGCACAACGGCCTGCCGGTGGATGCGCCGCCCTTCGAGTTGCTGCCCGCCAGCGGCCGCCCGCGCGTGCTCAGCGGCCCGCGCATCGGGATTTCGAAAGCGGTGGAGCAGCCCTGGCGTTTCGGGCTGCAAGGCTCGCGCTTCCTGAGCCGGCCGTTTCCTTAAGCCAGGGAGGCAGCCGTCGGTGCCGTGCGGCGCGCCTTGCGCACATTGAAGGCACTCAGCACCAGCAGACCCTGGGTGGCAATCAGGCCGAGCCAGACGCCGCGGTACTGCCCGTGGTCCATCAGCGTGCCGAAAAACAGCGGCGCGACCGCCTGCCCGATGTCCAGGCCCGAATACACAATGCCGTAAACCCGGCCCGTGGCGTTTTCGGGCGTGGACTTCTTGACCAGCAGGTCGCGCGAGGGCCCCGAGATGCCGGTGGCAAAACCCATCACACCGAACAGCGCCGGCACCGCCAGTGCCGGCACCGGGCCGAAGCCGATCAGCAGCGCCACGAGGGCGGCGATGCCAAAGCCCAGGCCCACCACCCGCTCGCAACGCGCCGGGTCCGACGCGAGGAAACCGCCGAGCACCATGCCGCCTGCGCTGCACACCATGTAGACCGTCAGGCACATGGCCGCCAGCGCCACCGGCACGCCGTGCAACTGGCGCGCCGCTTCGGGGGCAAAGGCCTGCACCACGCTGATGATCACCGCGTACAGGAAGAAGAACACAAAACACATCCACACCGCCGGGATGCGCAGGAAGGCGAAGCTGCTTTCGGCCGCGGGCTGCGGACCGGCGGGTTTGGCGGCCGCGACCGGCAGGTCGAACTTGCTGCCGTTGAGCATCAGCACCACGAGCACCACAAAGGCCAGCGTGCCGGCGCCCATCAGCGCCACGCGCCAGGAAAACAGGATGGCCAGCGGCACCAGCAGGGCCGGCGCCAGCGCCCAGCCCAGGCTGCCGGTGATGCCGTGAAAGCTGTAGGCATGGCCCAGGCGCGGCGCGCTGACCTTGCGGTTGATCAGCGTGTAGTCCACCGGATGGAACACGCCATTGCCGACGCCGGCCACCGCGGCACAACAGGCCAGCATCCAGTAGCTGGTGCTGGCCGCGTAACCAAAGGCCGCCAGGCCCAGCAGGCTCAGGCCCGCGAACAGGATGGGCCGCGGGCCGAAACGGTCGACGATAAAACCCGACAGCGCCTGCACACCGCAGGACACGACGAAGAAGATGGTCATCAGGAAACCGAGCTGCGCGTAACTGACCGCGAACTCGTCCTTGAGCCAGGGAAACAGCGGCGCCAGCAACAACTGGCTGAAGTGGCTGATCATGTGCGCCAGGCCCACCAGGCCGATCACGCCGGCGTCCTGGCGCAGGCTGACAGGGTTCAGGGGCGGCGGATTCAGGGTGCTGGTGAGACTCATGGCGCTATCGTAATATCGGGCCTCAGCTTCCTGTATGCGACAGAAAGACATGATTTAGCGAATTTCGGTCAAACCGTCCCAGCCATGCCCCGCCCCGCTCCCGCCCGCAAGACCCTGCCCATCCTGTCGGTGGACGGCATCGACGCCTTCATCCCCTCACGCCAGCGGCCGGTGCGTGTGCGTGCACGCAGCCTGCCCGCCGACACGCATTTCGAGCCGCACCGCCACGGCTGGGCGCAACTGGCCTACTGCACCAGCGGCATCCTGCAGGTGACGGCGGCCACGCCGGAGGAAATCACCTACATCGTGCCGCCTTCGCGCGCCGTCTGGATCGCGCCGGGCGCATTACACGCGATCAATGTGCTGGAAGCGGCCGACTTCCGCACGCTCTACATCCACGCCGGCTCGACGCCCGCCGGCTGGCAAGGGTGCCGGGTGATTGTGGTGTCGCCGCTGCTGCGGGAAATGGTGTTGGCGCTGGATGTGGACCCCCACGCTTCGCTGCCCCCCGAGGGGGCCGCTTTTGCCTTGGGGCGGCCCGGTGGCAAAACGCATGAAGGTCCCGGACTGAGCGCCGCGCGTGAAGCCATGCTCAGCGGCCTGCTGGTCGACGAGATCACCCATGCCGATACCCAGCCGCTGGGTGTGCCCATGCCGCACGCCGAACACGGCGACAAGCGCCTGCGTGCGCTGTGCGAGGCGGTGCTGCGCGCGCCCTCGGAGCGCGCGACGCTGGCTGAATGGTCGGCCGACATGGGCGCCAGCGAACGCACCATGGCGCGGCTGTTCCGCGAGGAACTCGGCACCAGCTACCAGCAGTGGCGCCAGCAGGCCATCCTCGCACATGCCCTGCCCTTGCTGGCACGCGGTACACCGGTCAGCCAGGTCGCGGCCGCCAGCGGTTATGCCAGCGACAGCGCGTTTTCGGCGATGTTCAAGGCCGCCATGGGCCAGTCGCCGAGTTACTTCCAGAACAAGACCGGCTTGTAGCCTAAGCGCGTGCCGCACGCCGCGCCGATTGCCCCTTGCCGCGTGGCAGGCTGGCGCTGACCAGCGCCGCGGCCAGCGTGACCAGCCAGGAGTAATACACCCACACCAGGAAAGCCAGCAGCGGCGCAAAGGCGCCGTAAATCGTGCGGTAACTCGGCACCTTGGCCAGATAGATCGCAAAACCGTGTTTGCCGAGTTCGAAAGCGGCGCCGGCCAGCAGGCCCCCGGCGACCGCATCGCGCCAGCGCACGGCCGTGTGCGGCACAAAACGGAACAAACAGCTGAAGCCGGCAATGCTGAGCAGCAGCGGACCGACGTTGAGCGCATGCGGCAGCCAGCCGGGCCGGGTCCCCAGCATGCCACTGGACATCGCCAGCAAATAGGACGCGGCCCACAGGCTGGCGCCTATGACCACCGGACCGGCCAGCAGCAGCACCGCGTACAGCGCCAGCCGCCGCAACACCGTACGCGGCTTCTTCACCTGCCAGATCCGGTTGAGCGTGTTTTCCACACTGAGCAGCAGCATGAAGGCCGACACCCCCAGCAGCACAAAACCCAGTTGCGTGAGCCCGCCCGCATTGCTGGTGAACTGCGCCAGGTGTTTGAGCACGGTGCGCGCAATGTCGGTCGGCAGCAGGCCGCGCAGCAGGTGTTCGCGAATCGATTCACCGGCAGCACGCAGGGCCGGCACCCGCGCGAACAAGGCAAAACTCACGGCCAGCAGCGGCACCAGCGAGACCACCACCGCAAAGGTCAGCCCGCCCGCGGCCTGGGTCAGGCGTTCTTCCCGCCCGCGCTTGAGGATCAGGCCCGGCAGGCTGGGCCGGGTTTTACTTGCTGTTGCCATGGCAGGAATATACCGATGCGCCCTCGCCATTGGCGCGGGCCGTGGTGTTTCACCGGAAGATGAACGGAGCCGCCGCCAGCGCTGCGCCCATGGCCACGAGGAGGTAAGTGTTGTGGATGAAGTAGGGAAACAGCATCAGCGCAAGGCCGCTCAGAAAGGGGACCAGCGCGCGTTGCTTCCTGCCGTACAGCGCGTAGCCGGCGCCCAGGGAGCCAAACAACACGCCCCAGAGGATGGACGAATTAGTCACGGTATGTCCTGTTCTGATCGCCTCAATGTGTCTCTTCTGCAGACGGCATGCCTTGCGCCGGATAACCACAATACATGCAGTCTGCGGTGAACAGGGAAGCCGTCGGGAACCATCTTCGACCGTAGAGCCCACAAAAAGGCTTTTGCACGAGGGACACTTGGCAGAGGCAATGGCGCCCAGCAAAAAGAGCGCGGTAAAAAAGCTGACCAGTGCCCCCGTCAGTGCCACCGTACCGAAGGAATTCAAAAAGAGCAGAGCTTGAACCCCAAGCAAAACGAAGCAGGCCATCGCGACCACGAAGGCCGCCTTGCAGGCGTGTTGGAGCGTTCTAATCTGTGTGAGCTTCATTGGGTTGCCTGACGTAGAGCTAAGCGGTGACCGTAGAGAGACGCGGGCGCAGGAAGCGGACGCCCGTGGTCGGCCGTTTTGCCGGGGCAGTCAACGGTCACTTCGTGCCCCATGGTTGCCACCTGCTTGGACAGACGACTTCCAACTCCACCCTTCTGTTCTTTTCGTCTCCAGGCTGGGCCACAGGTTGCAGCGCTCCTTTACCCTCGACATACGTCAGCGGTGCCAAATCGGGCCGGACACGATTGACGAAGTCCCGGATCGAACGCGCACGCCGAAGAGACAAGTCCGCCTCTTGCGTTCGGGTCAGTCCCTCAGAGCGGTCCGCGTGGCCCACGACGTGGATGCCAAGAATCCTGCCCGCTTGTTCCGTCCGTCGAATTGCGTCGATCAAACCTTCCTTCTGCTCCGCTGTGAGTGTGGCCAAGCCGGCGGGATAGAAGATGTCCACGGCATAGGCGCACCTGGACGCCACCGCTGACAGTGGAAGCATCATCAAGGCCAGCGCGAGGAGCGGGAGTAACCGTGGCACCGAATCTGTGACCTCAAGGTTGGAGGGACGCGGCGCGACCCTCGATGGATGGAACTATAACTTTCAAACCCGCTGTCACACCCACCTATAGCCGCCGGCTGTCTCCCCCTGACTACACTGGCGCCATGAGCCCCCTGCCCTCACTGCCGCGCGTGCAGGACGAACTCGCCTGCTTTTTCTGGAGCGGCGAGGTCATCCGCAGCCGCAACGTCAGTGATGTCATCCTGTCCGGCACCGTGGATGTGCCCGCGCCCCCTGCCCCGCTGATCGCCGACTGGGAACGCGAGATCGCGCTGAATCTGCAACTCGAGGCCGGCGAGGTCGAACCCCTGCCCTTGCCACGCGCGCGTTTGCGCTGGCCGGACTACAAACAGGGCGTGCAGGCGGTGGCGGACTGGACGCGCGGGCTGGGCCTCGGCGATGTGCTGGCCGGCGCCGACGTCGCGCTGATGGCCTGCCGCGGCGCGAAGTACCACCACGACGGCGCTTTGTACGGCGGCATGGCGTTCTGCAACCTGTTCCTGAGTGAGGACCAGGGCCTGGACATCCATTTCCCGGCGGCGGGCCGGCGCCTGCCGCTGCGCCGCGGCACCGTGGTGATCTTCGATACCGGCCAGCCACACGCGGTGATCCAGCGCAGCAGCAGCGGCTTTGACGCTGCCGCCTTTGGCCCCGGAACGGACTGCAGCACAGTCTTCCTGAGCTGGGAGCTGCCCATCGAAGATCCCGATGTCGCCCGCATGCTGGGCATTCGCTTCGACACCGATCCGGCGGCGGCTGCACGGCTGCGTGAAGGCCAGCTCCACCGGCAGGGAACGCCTGCCGGGGTCTGCGCCACATCGGGCTTGTGGTCCACACGCGCAGCGATCCCTTGATCTGCCCACAGGGTGTTGAATAGGCGTCCTACATGACGCAGCCGCATGATCGGCGACCATTGCCCTTATTTCAAAAAAGAAAGCCTGCAACGATGAGAGTGCTGATCGCGGAAGACAACCTGCAGATGCGTGAATTTGTCAAAGATGCCCTCACGCAAATTCCCGACGCGGTCACGGTGTTCGAAACAGCCAGCCACCTGGAAGCCCGGCAGTGGCTGGCGGCGCATCCGGACGGCTGGGACGTCGCACTGGTCGACCTGTTCCTGACCGAAGGCAACGGCTTTCGCATCCTGAAGGACTGTGCGGCACGCCAGCCGCAGCAGCGCGTGATCGTGATGTCCAACTATGTCAATGACACCGTCCGGGCCAGGGTGCTGGCAGAGGGGGCCGACGCCTTCCTGGCCAAGTCGCCCAACCCGCAAACGCTGATCGCCTGCCTGGGCGGCGCCGGCGGAGCGCCCTGAACCCTGTCCGGCACTTCAAGACGAATCGGGTGCCAGCCCCTGTCCCGCATGCGCATGCAGCTATCAAAACAGGAGCGTCGGCAAGGATGTGCGCAACTGGCCGCGCCGTGCAGCGGACCGCATGGCTATCATGGACCGATGAAGTTCACGCACCGTCTCGCCGCAGCCCTGGGCGCGCTGGGCCTCGCGCTGCAGTGCCTGCCCCTGCAGGCGCAAACGCCTGCGCCCGGCAACCCCACGCTGCTGCGCGCGATCAATGCCATCCGGCAACAGGGTTGCGGCGCGGGGCCCGCACGCGCACCGGCGCTGCGTGAAGACCCGGCGCTGTCGCGCGCCGCCATGATGATTTCCGGCGGCGCCAAACTGGAAGACGCCCTCCAGGCCACGGGCTACCGGCCGCTGCGCGCCGCAAAAATCACGGTGAACGGCATCACCGGCCCGGCGGCGCTGACGCCCCGCATCCTGGCGAAATCCTGCGCCGCGGTGATGGCGCCTTACCTGCTCGAGGCCGGCTTCCACCAGCGCGGCAAGCAGACATGGGTGGTTCTGGCCGAACCTTTTGTGGCGCCGCAGGCCGCGCAGGGCAAACAGATCGAGGCACGTATCCTCGCCCTGGTCAATGCCGCACGCGCCCAGCCGCGGCGCTGCGGCAACCATACCTTTGCGGCGGTGCCGGCCCTGATGCCGCAATCCCTGCTGACCGAACTCGCTGCCGGCCACGCGGCCGACATGGCGCGCCACAACTACTTCAGCCACACCGCACGCGACGGCAGCACGGTGGACGTGCGCGCCACCCGCGCCGGCTACCGCTGGCGCAGCATCGGCGAAAACATCGCCGCCGGCCAGATGACACCCGAGCTCGCG
>CALRTF020000214.1:0-7103 GCA_943370985.1 Paenacidovorax caeni | reverse complement strand
GCGTTCGCTGGCCAGTTTGGCGACGTCGTCCAGGGTCCAGGCCTGGGCCACGCCGGCCAGCACCAGCGCTGCCAGCAAGGCGGCGCTGCGGGCCAGCCGCGCGATAGCGGCGCGGGCAAAAACGGGGGGCAAAAGCAGCAACATGCACTGACAAGGGCAAACCCTGTGCCAGGCGTGAAAAAACCAATTAAATCAATGGCTTATAAGCAATTTGCCGGAAATGTCGCGTTCAGGGGGTGAAAACTCCGGGAAAACCCTTGATTTTTGTCGCTGCTCAGCGACACCCCTGGGGCCCTCAGAGAAATTACTGTTTGAAATCAGGGACTTGGCCGTGTCGCTCATCAGCGACAGGTTCTGCAGGCGCGGCGACCGTTTCACTTTTGAAGTGGCTGGGCGTGAGTCCGTGTTTTTGCATGAGGCGGTAGAACTCGGTGCGGTTGCGGTCGGCCAGGCGCGCGGCATCGGCGACATTGCCGTCGGTCAGTTTCAGCAGGCCGACCAGGTATTCGTGCTCGAAACGCTGGCGGGCCTCGGCCAGCGTGAGCACCTGCACACTCGGCGAGCGCAGGGCGCGCTGGATCAGCGCCAGCGGGATCAGCGGTGTGCTGGCCAGCGCACACACCTGTTCCACCACGTTGTAGAGCTGGCGCACATTGCCGGGCCAGGCGGCGGTGGTCAGGGCCTTGAGGGCTTCCGGCGCGAAGCCGCTCAGGCGCTTGCCGTATTTGCCGGCCAGCTTGACCAGGAAGTGGTTGGCCAGCAGCGCGATGTCCTCGCGCCGCTCGGCCAGCGGCGGCAGCGTCAGGGTGACCACGTTCAGGCGGTAGTAGAGGTCGGTGCGGAACTGGCCCTCGGCCATGGCCGCATCGAGGTCGCGGTGGGTGGCCGACAGGATGCGCACGTTGACCGGGACCGACTGGCTCGAGCCCAGCGGTCGCACCACGCGTTCCTGCAGCACACGCAGCAGCTTGACCTGCAGCGCCAGCGGCATGTCACCGATCTCGTCGAGCAGCAGCGTGCCGCCTTCGGCCGCCTGGAACAGGCCCTTGTGACTGGACGAGGCATCTGTGAAGGCGCCCTTGACGTGGCCGAACAGTTCGGACTCCAGCAGCGCTTCCGGAATGGCGCCGCAGTTCACGGCAATAAACGGGTGGGCCGCGCGCGGGCTGGCCTGGTGGATGGCCTGGGCCAGCAGTTCCTTGCCGGTGCCGCTTTCGCCGCGCAGCATCACGCTGGCGTCCGAACGCGCCACCATCCGGGCTTCGGCCAGGGTCTCGGCCATGCGGCTGGAGCGGCTGACGATGGCTTGTTGCCAGCTGTCCTCCCGCCCGGCCTGGGCGTCCGGTGCCGGCGCGCTCAGGGCCAGCGCCTGCGCGATCTTGCCTTCCAGGGCCTTGCCGTCGAAAGGTTTGGTCAGGTAGGTGAAGACGCCGCGTTCGGTGGCTTCGACCGCGTCGGGAATCGTGCCGTGGGCGGTCAGCAGGATCACCGGCAGCGACGGGTGGCGCGCGCGTATGTCCTCGAACAGCGCCAGCCCGTCCTTGCCCGGCAGCCGCACGTCGCTGAGCACCAGCTGCGGCCGTTCGATGTCGAGCTGCGCCAGCGCCGCCTCGGCCGAACCCACGGCGCTGACGCGGTAACCGGCGGCCGTCAGGCGCATGGTCAGCAGGCGCAGCATGTCGGCGTCATCGTCGACGACCAGCAGGTGTGCGCCGGTGGCGGGCGCGCTCATGGCGCAGGCGGCCGCGCGCGGCTGCCGGGGGCGGAGGCCGGTGCCGCCGGCGGCCGGCTGGTCAGGCTGCGTTCAATTTCCTTGAGCGCATCGAGCTTGTCCTGGGTTTCACCGAGCCGGCGCTGCAGCTCGCGCACCTGCTGGTTCTGGCGGTCCAGCTGGTCTTCCAGGCGACGCTGTTCGGCGTAACGTGCGCCCAGCAGCCGGGCCAGCACATGCAGCTCGCGCGCCTCCTGCGTCTGGTTGCCCAGCACGCGCTGCAGCAACTCCTGCGCACGCACCAGGTCATACAGCTGGCGTGTCTGGCTCAGGGCCATGGCCAGGCGCAACTGGTCGGCGGGTGCGCCGGGATCATTGAGGCGCGCGATTTCCTGCGCCAGCTCGGCGCCCTGCAGGCCGCGCACGCGATCGGCGTGTTCGAGCAGCACCGCCACCGCATCGCGAGCGGCAGGCGGTGGCGCAGCAGCAGCAGAGGCAGCGGGGGCGGGCGCCGGCGCAGGTGCCAGTTCGGCGGCCATGGTCTGCGCAGGTGCCTGCCGCGGCACGGCGCAGCCGGCGGCGGCCAGACATGCGGCCAGCGCCGCGCAAAAAACCAGGCGTTTGCCGGGGCGGGTATCAACGCTTGAAAGCATGGGGAAGTTCAATCCTGAAATGGGCGCCGGGGCCGTCCGGCAGCAGTTGCACCTGGCCCCCATGCGCAGCAATGTACTCCTGCACGATGGACAGGCCAATGCCGCTGCCGCGCACGGCTTGCGGCGGCTGCTGGGCGCCGCGGTAAAAGGGCTCAAAAACACGGGTCCGCTCCTCAAACGCGATCCCCGCACCTTCGTCGATGACATCGATGCGTACGGCTTCGGCCAGCCGGCTCAGCCGGATGCTGATGCGGCCCTGTGGCGGGGAATAACGGATGGCGTTGGACAGCAGATTGGCGATCACGGTTCCCAGTTTGTCGCGGTCGACTTCCGCCTGCACGGCCTTGCCCTCGATGTCGACCTGCAGTTCGCGCGCGCGCCACTGCAGTTGCTGGGCCTGGACCTGTTCGGTGACCAGTTGCAGCAGGTCGGTTTTTTCGCGCCGCAACTGGCGCGCCTCGAAAGCGGCGGTATTGAAACGCAGCAGGTCCTCGATCTGGCCCTGCAGCAGGCCGGTGTTGTGGCGCAGGATCTTGGCGATTTCGCGCTGGTTGCTGCTGAGTTCGCCGGCCACACCGTCCTCCAGCAGCGACACGCCTTCGCGCAGCGAGGCCAGCGGGGTTTTCAGCTCGTGAGAGACATGGCGCAGAAAGCGCGACTTGTCGGCGTCAAGCTCGACCAGGCGCAGCCGCAGCCATTCCAGGCGTTGCCCGACCAGTTGCAAATCGGCCGGGCCGTCGATGGCGATGGCTTCATCGAGGCGGTTTTCGCCGAGGCCGATGATGGCTTTCTCAAGCCGCCTGAGCGGCCGGGTCAGCCAGATGCCGAAGGCCAGCGCCAGCATCACGGCCAGCGCGATGGCGCCCATGACCTGCTGCGTGAGCTGGCGCCGCCGCGTCTCCAGCGTGTCCAGCAGGCTGCGGTTTTGCGCCGCTATCGCCTGGCGCACCTGCTGGGCAATCGCGGCGTTGACCAGATCGAGCTCGCGGAATTCCAGCGCGACCTGGCGGTCCCGGTCGAAGGCGGTGTCCGGGGCGCCATCGAGCAGCGCGGTAATTGCCGCCAGGCGCTGGCCCCAGTCGGCCACCTGCGCGGCAGGCACGCCCTGCGTCGCCAGCCGCGCCAGCACCTGGCGCGCCTCGCTGGCGGCCTCGTCGAAGCGGCGGCGCAACAGGCGGTCGCCGAGCACCAG
Organism: Paenacidovorax caeni; assembly: GCA_943370985.1. GTDB lineage: Bacteria > Pseudomonadota > Gammaproteobacteria > Burkholderiales > Burkholderiaceae_C > Polaromonas > Polaromonas caeni_A. Next base: position 3,547 of record CALRTF020000214.1, on the reverse strand, counting down.
CGACTGGCGCGCGGTGCGTTCCATGGCCACGCTGCGCTCGGTCAGCGACTGCGCGGCGGCGCTCAGGTCCAGCGCACGGTCGGCGCTTTCGCGGCTTTGCAGGGTGAGCTGCTCCAGCGTGAACAGCGCGCGCAGCGAGGCCGCGGCGAGCAGCGCGGCGATCAGCAAAAAAGCGACCACCAGCAGTTGCCGGAAGGAAACGTGTTTCAGCATCCTGGATGGCGGCCTGCCACGGCGTGCGGCCTCAGGCCGGCAGGGCGGCTTCTTCGCGCAGCAGCACCTCGCCGCGCAGCGAACGCTGGGACGCCTGCGTGATGGTCACATCGATCATCTGGCCGATCAGGCGCGGCGAGCCGGTGAAATTGACGACGCGGTTGCATTCGGTGCGTCCCATCAGCTCGGAAGCATCCTTGCGCGAGGCGCCTTCGACCAGGATGCGCTGCACCGTGCCCTGCCGGCTGGCGCTGATGGCGCGCACGCTGTCGTCGATGGCGGCCTGCAGGCGCTGCAGGCGTGCGAGCTTGACCTCGTGCGGCGTGTCGTCGGCCAGGTTGGCGGCCGGCGTGCCGGGACGCGGGCTGAAAATGAAGCTGAAGGAGGTGTCGTAACCGACATCGGCTATCAGCTTCATCATCCGGTTGAAGTCATCCTCGGTCTCGCCCGGAAAACCGACGATGAAATCGCTGCTCATGGCCAGGTCCGGCCGGATGGCGCGCAGCTTGCGGACGGTGGATTTGTACTCCATCGCGGTGTAGCCGCGTTTCATGGCCATCAGGATGCGGTCCGAGCCGTGCTGCACCGGCAGGTGCAGGTGGTTCACCAGCTTGGGCAGCCGCGCGTAGGCGTCGATCAGGCTTTGCGTGAACTCGTTGGGGTGGCTGGTCACGTAACGGATGCGTTCTATGCCCGGAATGTCGGAGACATAGTCGAGCAGGGTGGCGAAATCGGCGATGTCGGCCGTGCCGCCCATGCTGCCGCGGTAGGCGTTGACGTTCTGTCCCAGCAGCGTGACTTCGCGCACGCCCTGGTCGGCCAGCCCGGCGACTTCGACCAGCACGTCCTCGAAGGGACGCGAGACTTCCTCGCCGCGCGTGTAGGGCACGACGCAGTAGCTGCAGTACTTGGAGCAGCCTTCCATGAGGGAGACAAAGGCGCTGGCGCCCTCGACCCGCGCTGGCGGCAGGTGGTCGAACTTTTCGATTTCGGGAAAACTGATGTCGACCTGGGACTGGCCCAGGCGCGCGCGCCGGTTCAGCAGCTCGGGCAGGCGGTGCAGCGTCTGCGGGCCGAACACCACGTCCACATAGGGCGCGCGGGCGATGATGGCCTCGCCCTCCTGGCTGGCCACACAGCCGCCGACGCCGATCAGCACGCCTTTTTTCTTCAGGTGTTTGACACGGCCCAGGTCGCTGAAGACCTTTTCCTGCGCCTTTTCGCGCACCGAGCAAGTGTTGAACAGGATCAGGTCGGCCTCATCCACATTGCTGGTGGGCTCGTAACCGTCGGCCGCGTGCAGCACATCAGACATCTTGTCCGAGTCGTACTCGTTCATCTGGCAGCCGAAGGTTTTGATGAAAACTTTTTTGCTCATGGGATTCGCTATCAAATTGCTAGCTGCTTGCGACCGCTGGATGTGGGCTGGAGCCCGATTTGGCTTCAAGCGCCGGCGTTTTACCGCTGGTAGCGCGGCAGCTGGTCGTAGGGCGTCTTGCCGTCGTCCTGCGGCGCGGCGCTGGACTCAAAGCCGAAACTGAAACGCGACGGCAGGCCGGCCCGCTTTTCCTTCGCCTCCTCGGCAGTGAGCACCCAGACTTCGTAAATCTGGCCCATGCTGTCGCGGGTGTAGTTGACCAGCAATTCCTGGTCGATCAGGGCGCCCGGCACCGTGAAGTTGTTGTTGAGGTTGCGGATGCGCGCGCCGGGCGAAAGCCGGTCGGGCTTGCCATTGAGGCTGACCTCGGGCGGCGCCTTGACCACCAGCACGCCGCGCAACGCGGCCTTGGGGAATTGCCGCACGCTCAGGCTGCCGTCGCTGGCGGCCGTTTGTGCGGCCGCAGGCAGCGCCAGCAGCAAGGCAAGCGGCAGGGTGAGGAAAAGGTGTTTCAGGCAGCGTTTCATGGTGTCTATCCAGAGGCTGTGAATGACAAAGGCCCCCACGCTTTTCACTTCGTGTAGACGCTGCCCCCCAAGGGGGCTGAACTTGCTCGGGGCGGCCCTTCGCTACGTTCGTCAGCCCCAGAAGGATGGGTCTCTGGGGCTCGGGGAATCTGGTGGTGATAGGTGGACTTGAACCACCGACATCAGCATTATGAATGCTGCGCTCTAACCAACTGAGCTATATCACCGCGCGACCAATATTATAGCCAAACCTGGACCGCTGCTTGCGCTGTGAACGGCCGTGGGTCTCACCGATGCGTAAACGCAGCTTTTCGTTTGTTGACAAACGCGTCCATGCCTTCCTTCTGGTCGCTGGTGGCGAAGGTCGCGTGGAACAGGCGCCGCTCGAACATGATGCCGTCGGCCAGCGTGCCTTCGTAGGCGCGGTTGACCGCTTCCTTGGCGGCCATCACGGCGATCTGCCCGTAGTCGCAGATCTGCAGCGCGGCGCCCAGGGCTTCGTCCATCAGCTTGTCCAGCGGCACGACGCGGCTGGCCAGCCCGCTGCGTTCGGCCTCGGCCGCGTCCATCATGCGGCCGGTCAGCACCAGGTCCATGGCCTTGGCCTTGCCGACCGCGCGCGGCAGGCGCTGCGTGCCGCCCGAGCCCGGAATGATGCCGAGCTTGATTTCGGGCTGGCCGAACCTGGCGTTGTCCGCCGCGATGATGAAGTCGCACATCATGGCCAGCTCGCAGCCGCCGCCCAGGGCGAAGCCGCTGACCGCGGCGATCACCGGCTTGCGCACGCTGCGCAGTTGCTCCCAGTTGCGCGTGATGTAGTCGCTTTTGTAGACGTCGGCAAAGCCGTAGGTCGCCATCGCGCCGATGTCGGCGCCGGCGGCAAAGGCTTTTTCACTGCCGGTCAGGATGATGCAGCCGATGTTGTCATCGGCATCGAAGGCCTTGAGTGCGCTGCCCAGTTCGTCCATCAGCTGGTCGTTGAGCGCATTGAGCTGTTTGGGGCGGTTCAGCGTGATGACGGCCACGCGGCCTTCGGTGCGGGTCAGAATCAGGTCGTAAGTCATGGCAGGGTCCTTTGGGGATGCATCATGCCATGCGGGGGACGGGCCCAGCCAAGGGAAAACATTAACCGACCGATGGGTCGGTTAATGCTAAATTCAGTGCAGGAGACACACACTCATGACGCAAGCCTCACCCGACGCGCCTGGCGAAGCCGCGGTTTTGTATGCCGAACACGGCGCCGTCGCGCTGCTCACGCTGAACCGCCCCCAAGCCCTCAACAGCTTCACCCGGCAGATGCACCGCGATCTGTGGGCGGCGCTGGACCGGGCCGAAGCCAATCCGCTGGTCCGCGCGCTGGTGATCACCGGCGCCGGACGCGGGTTCTGCGCCGGTGCGGATCTGGGCGAATTCGACTTCGCGCCGGGCC
>CALRTF020000213.1:0-7119 GCA_943370985.1 Paenacidovorax caeni | reverse complement strand
ATGAAAAATGCGCGTTGTGCACATCGATAGGCGCCGACGCCACCATCAACTACAGCCGGGAAAACCTGCGCGAGGCCATCAAGGCCCTGACCGATGGCAAGGGCCCGGACGTGATCTACGACCCGGTGGGCGGCGAGTTCACCGAACCGGCCTTCCGCTCCATCGCCTGGCGCGGGCGTTACCTGGTGGTGGGTTTCGCCTCCGGACCGATTCCCTCGCTGCCGCTGAATCTCACGCTGCTCAAGGGCGCGTCCATCGTCGGCGTGTTCTGGGGCGGTTTCGCCAAAAACGAACCCAAGGCCAGCGCTGCCGCCATGGCCGAACTGGCGCAGTGGTATGCGCAAGGCAGGATCAAACCGGTGATAGACCGCACCATGCCCATGGCCGAACTGAAGGCCGCCTACGCCCACATGGGCTCACGCGGCGTCAAGGGCAAACTGGTGATGGTCAACTGAGCGAGGTGCGCCGCGCCACCGGTGTATTACCCAGCAATCACAAGGGGAAACATCTGCTTACGAGTAGCCCATCAGGTATATATTGAAAGTTCCTACAAAGGCGGCTCATGAAGAAACCAACCATGCTGGTGGTGGAGGACAACCCTGACCACCTGGAACTGACACTGACAACGCTGGAGGCTAACGGCGCGCTCCACCACATCGTGGTGGCCCGCGACGGCCAGCAGGCACTGGACTACCTGTTCTGCGAAGGCCTGCACCGAGACCGCCATCCCGACGAGCCGCCCGAGCTGGTGCTGCTGGACCTGAACATGCCGAAGATGAATGGCCTGCAGGTGCTCAAGCACATGCGCAATGACCCGCGGACTTTTTTTGTCCCGGTGGTGTTGCTGACGTCGGCCAGTGAACAATCGGACGCGGTGCGCGAGCTCCAGGGCGGGCTCAACAGTTACATCGGCAAGCCGCTCGAGTACCCCGAGTTTGAAGCCCGGCTCGAGGAAGTGCGCGAATACTGGCGCACATCAAACTTTGCGCCGCTGATGCCCTGAGCGCTCGCGCAGCAGGTTCAGGCCCGGGGTTGTGCCAATTGCGGGGAAAAAATTCTCGGCTGGTAGCCAAAGTCCCGTGTAGCCTCGTCAAACGGAAACGTCATGTCGTATTGCATGCGTTTGGCCATGGACGTGGTGATATGACTGAATCGCGGATGTTTGGTGGCAAAAAACACCGCCAGTTCAAACAACCAGATCGGCGTCTTCATGAACCTCGGCTTGCGCCCCATGGCACTGAAAATCCTCTCCACCATCGCCTTGTAGCTCAGGACTTCACCGCCGCCCAGGTTGTAAGACTTGTTGAACGTCGCGGCGTTTTCGCATGACAACATCGAGGCCGTGGCGAGGTCGGCGGCATGCACAGGTTGCCGAAGTCCTTTGGCGTTGCCGAAGATCGGGAAAAAACCAAAGCGGCTGATGATGCGCGCTATGTCCAGGACATTGCGGTCGCCGTGTTTTCCCGCGTAAATCATCGTGGGCCTGAAGATGGTCCACTGCATGCCCAGACGCTCACAGGTTTCAATCACCGCCAGCTCTGCCGCTTCGAGGGTCTTGGCCGTGTCCAGGTCGCCCAGATCATCGGAAGAAACTTTGGTGAACCGGCTGGTCGAGCTGAAAGCGATGACGCGGGTCACCCCTCTTTGCCTGAACCCCTCCAGCAGCGACGGCAACAGCTGGATGACGTAGGTGTAGAAAAGCACATTGGCCTGGTCCGGCGGGAGCTTGCTGGCCGGATCCATCAAATCGACCTTGTGCCACACGGCATTCACGCCATAGTCCAGTTTTTCGCGGATACCACGCGAGATCAGATGGATCTTCCAGTCGTCCTTCACCAGCTCGGGAACGAGCCATGAACCGATCTGGCTGGACGCCCCGATGACATAGCAACTATTTTTCATAACGCGGCACCACCGTACAGATTGGATAATTTCAAGCGCTGAGCTGCTGTCCTGCGGGCACCGGATGCCTACGCGGGTGGCGCCTTGCCTGCCGAATGCTTCGCAAGCTGCTGCTCCGCACCCTTGCGTTTTGTCTGCGCCGTAGCACCATCGGTGCCGATTTCAGCCGTGACAAAAAAAATTCCAGTTGCCGTCTCTTGGATGGCAACTGGAATTGTCGGATAGATGGGGTGGCTGATGGGGCTCGAACCCACGACAACAGGAATCACAATCCTGGACTCTACCAACTGAGCTACAGCCACCGGAGCCTCAAATTATAGCGGCAACTTCCGGCCCGTTCGCATGGGTGCCGGCTTTATGCGCCGGTTTTCTGCTCGGCGGGCCGGCTCACCTTGATGTCCGCCTTGAAGCGTTCTTTCAGGATGTTGTAGTAGGCCAGGCTCTCCGCCGAGGTCCAGCCCTGGGTGTACTGCGCCAGTTCCTGCTGGGCCTGGGCCGCCGAAGGTGCCTGGCGCGGCAGCACCTTGAGCACCTTGACCACGGCGTAACCCTGGGCGCCCAGGTCCACACCCACGAGGGTGGGCAAGCTGGCGATCTCAGCGCTGAGCGCCGCTTTCAGGGCCTCGACCGGCAACTGCTGCGCCTGCTCACGCGAGACCACCACTGCTGCAGGCATGGCGGCGGTCGCCGGGCTGGCCTTCCAGGCGGCGAGTTTTTCGGCGCCGTCCTTGCGCGCCATCTCCGCGCCGCGCTGCTGCTGCAGGCGCAGGCGAACCTGGTCCTTCACTTCAGCCAGCGGCAAGGCCCGTGCCGGCGTGTGCTGCGTGATGCGGCCCGACACCAGCTGATTGCCGCCCAGATCCACCGCTTCGGTGTTGCGTTTCCTCTCGATGGCATCCGGTGAAAACAGGGCTTCAAGAAATTTGGAATTGGCCAGGGCGCCGGTGGCGCCGGGTGCCGGCGTACGGGTCAGCTTGCCAGCGGTTCTGACTTCGAGCTTCAGGCGTTCGGCAATCGGGCGCAGGCTCTCGGACTGCTCGTAGACCGCATTGCTGAAGGCCTCGGCGGTTTCTGCAAATTTTTTCAGCGCCTGCTGCTGGCGCAGCGAAGCTTCGAGTTCCGGCTTCATTTCCTCAAAGGATTTCTGCTTCGGTGCCTTGATGTCGGTCAGTTTGATGATGTGGTAACCGAACTCCGTCTCCACCACATCGCTGATGTCGCCCTTTTTCATCGTAAAGGCAGCGTCTGCAAAAGGCTTGACCATGGACTTGCGGGAGAAGAAGTCGAGATCACCCCCATTGGCGGCCGACCCGGTGTCGCTGGAATTTTTCCGGGCGAGATCGGCAAAGGTGTCCGGCGCCTTTTTCACGGCGGCCAGCAATTGCTCGGCCTTTTCCCTGGCTTTCTGGCGATCTGCAGCGGGTGCGGATGCCGGCGCTTCAATCAGGATGTGGCTGGCACGGCGCTCTTCATTGCCGGCGAGCTGGGCCAGGTTCTGCTCGTAATAGGTCTTCAGGTCCTGTTCATTGAGCGTCATGCTTTTTGTGACTGCATCCTGGTTGAGCACCACGTACTCGATGTCCACCTGCTCGGGCGCCTGGAACAGGGCCTGGTTGTCCTTGTAGAACTGCTCGAGCTCCGCATCGCCGGGATTGACACGTGCCGCGTATTCCGCGGTGTTGAAACGCGCGACTTGCACCTCGCGCTTTTCGAAAAATGCGTTGAGCGACACATCCGCCGCGCCCTTGGCCGCAAAGCCGCTGCCGGCAACACCCAGCATGACCTGGCGCGCTGCAAGCTCAGCGCGCAGGCTGGCCTCATAGGCCTCGGGCGTCATCCCGGCCTGGGCAATGAAGCCCGCACGATCAAACTTGCCGTCGGGCAAACGGAATGACGCGAGGGCCTTGTCTTCGGCATACAGCCGCTGCAGCTTCTGGTCGGGCACCACGAGGCCGCTGTGAAAGGCTGCAACCGCAAACACGCGGTCGCGCACCAGGCGTTCCAGCGTCGCATACTTCGCTTCGGGCGAATCCAGCAACCTGGCATCGATGGTCGGCATCGAGGCGCGCAGGCGGTTCACTTCATTCTGGTGGGCCAAATCCCATTCGGCCTGCGAGATGTCCTGGCCATCGACACGGGCAACGATGGCCGTGTTCTGGTCTGCGCGGTTGTAGCCATCCAGGCCGAACAGCACAAAGGACGGAACAATGAGCAAAAACAGCAAGCCCATGGTGACCTTGGTGTGCTTGCGAATGAATTCAAACATCTCGATGTTTCCTGTGCAGCCGGGGACCGGCTTTGATAACAAATTTTTACGCCGCCATCAACAAAAAAGGCGAACCTCCGTTCGCCTTTGTCCAGTTTCTGGTGGGTGCTGACGGGCTCGAACCGCCGACCTACGCCGTGTAAGGGCGCTGCTCTACCAACTGAGCTAAGCACCCCACCTCAACTTTTACTTCATGTCTTTCAGTTCAGGGCGTCCTTGAGCGCTTTGCCTGGACGGAACTTGGGCACCTTGGCTGCCTTGATTTTAATCGCATCGCCGGTACGCGGGTTGCGGCCGGTGCGCGCAGCGCGTTTGCCCACGGCAAAAGTGCCAAAACCCACCAGAGACACGGAGCCTCCTTTTTTCAGGGTTGATTTGACAGCGCCAATGGTCGACTCCAGCGCGCGGGTCGCGGCAGCTTTGGAAATGTCAGCGTTCTTGGCAATGTGCTCGATCAGTTCAGTCTTGTTCACAAGGAGCCCCTCGTTGATAAAGTTAATCTGGTTGTCTCTGGAAATATCTCCCCTGAACACCTGCAAAAAGATGGCAGCGGGAGGCGGCGTGTGCAGATCGTCTGCTGCGTTCAATTAGAGCCATGGACTCCAACCGTGTCAAGACAACATCAGATTTTTACAACGTGCGGTGGCGGATTCTAGTCTTTTTTTTCACGCTTTCCCCGACTGATCCTATGCATGCCCTGTATTCGGGGACCGGGCCGGCCCGGCCCCTTGAGCTCAGGCCAGCGCCTGCGCGATGGCCTTGCCCACATCGGTGCCGCTGGCCGTGCCGCCGAGGTCGGGCGTGCGCGGTGCACCGCTCTGGGGAGTCAGCACTTTTTCAATCGCAGCCAGTACCGCGTCGTGCGCATCCTTGTGGCCAAGAAATTCCAGCATCATTGCGCCGCACCAGATCTGCCCGATCGGGTTGGCGATGTTGCGTCCGGCGATGTCCGGCGCCGAGCCGTGAACCGGTTCGAACAGCGACGGAAACTTGCGCTCGGGATTGAGGTTGGCGCTCGGTGCGATCCCGATGGTGCCGGTGCATGCCGGGCCGAGGTCGCTGAGGATGTCGCCGAACAGGTTGCTGGCCACCACCACATCGAAGAAGTCCGGGCGTTGCACAAAGTGGGCGGTCAGGATGTCGATGTGAAACTTGTCGAGCCTGAGATCGGGATAGTTTTTGGCCATTTCCGCGACGCGTTCATCCCAGTAAGGCATGGTGATCGCAATGCCGTTGGACTTGGTCGCGCTGGTCAGGTGTTTCTTCGGGCGCGATTGCGCCAGTTCAAATGCGAATTTCAGCACGCGATCCACGCCGATGCGCGAAAAAATGCTTTCCTGCATCACGATCTCGCGCTCGGTGCCGGCGTACATGCGACCGCCTATGCTGGAATATTCGCCTTCGGTGTTCTCGCGCACGATGTACATGTCGATCTCGCCGGGCAGGCGCGCGCTGCCGTCGCGGCGCACCACCGGCGCGATGATGCCGGGCATCAGGCGCGCGGGCCGCAGGTTGATGTACTGGTCGAACTCGCGGCGGAACAGCAGCAGCGAACCCCACAGCGATACGTGGTCGGCGATTTTTTCGGGCCAGCCGACAGCACCGAAATAAATCGCGTCATGCCCGCCGATCTGGTCTTTCCAGTTGTCCGGCATCATCTGGCCGTGTTTTTCGTAGTAGTCCCAGCTCGAAAAATCGAAATGGTCGAACTGCAGGTCGATGTTGAATTTCGAGGCGGCTGCCTCCATCACGCGAATGCCCTCGGGCATGGTTTCCTTGCCGATGCCGTCGCCGGCGATGACCGCGATTCTTTTTTTGCCGGTGTTCTTGCTCATGGTGTTTCCTCAGGTTCAGGTGGTAAAAAATTGCAGGGCTTCATCGATCAGCAGCGCCGGCGCTTCTTCGGCGATGTAGTGACCGCAGGGCAAGGCGCGGCCCGAGACATCCACGGCGCGCTCGCGCCACAGGGCCAGCACATCAAAACACTGGCCGACCGCACCATGCTCGCCCCAGAGCACACGCAGCGGCTGGTCCAGTTTTCGGCCGGCGGCCACGTCGCTGCGGTCATGCGCGAGGTCGATGGTTGCCGAGGCGCGGTAATCCTCACAAATGCTTTCGGCGCTGCCCGGGATCTGCACACAGCGCTCGTACGCGGCCATGGCTTCGGCGGCAAACGCGGCCAGGCCGGCATGGCGCTTTCCCATCACGCTGCGGATATATCGCACCGGGTCGCCGGCGATCAGCGCCTCCGGCAGGGGTGGCGGCTGGATCAGGAAAAACCAGTGCCAGTAGGCGCGCGCAAAAGCTTCCGAGGTGTTGCTGTACATGGCCAGCGTGGGCGCGATGTCCAGCAGCAGCATGCGCTGCACGGCTTGCGGGTGATCGGCCGCGAGGCGATGCGCGACGCGTGCGCCGCGGTCGTGGGCCAGCACCTGGAAGTGCTCAAATCCATGATGGCGCATCACCGCGACCGCATCCATCGCCATCGCGCGTTTTGAATACATCATGTGGGCCGGGTCTGCACCGGGACGGCCCGAATCGCCATAACCCCGCAGGTCCACCAGAATGACCGTGAAATGCCGCGCCAGCTCATTTGCGACGCGGTGCCACATCACATGGGTTTGCGGGTGGCCATGGATCAGCAGCAGCGGCGCGCCCTGCCCGCCCCGCAGCGTGCGCAGGGCACAGGCCGGCCCCTGGATATCCAAAGCTGCAAATCCTTCAAACATCAGGCGGCCCCGGACAGCATACATACAGTCATTGTGGTGTTCATGCGTGGGCTGATTCTGCGCAATCGGCACTGCCGATTCAAGCAATAATCAGGCAAGCTATTATTTCCAAAAAGGCATGAATGGAACGCAGTGACCTCGAACTGGTGCTGGCTGTGCGTGACCAGGGCAGCCTCAGCGCCGCCGCGCTGAGCCTGGATGTCGCGCCGCCGGTGGTGACCA
>CALRTF020000212.1:0-7160 GCA_943370985.1 Paenacidovorax caeni | reverse complement strand
TAACCCACAGAACATGTGCATAACTTTGTGAGTAAGTGCCGTGCCATGCGCTCCGAAGCCGCGCCAAATGGTGCTTGTGACAAAACGATGAAAAATTGGGCAGAATAAAGTTATTCAAAATCAATGGCTTGCACGAATATTTGTGTGTCTCCCCGGCAAACCGCGGGTTTGAGCCCGGCTCCATCGGCCTCTGTGGAGTATTACCCGCATGAAATCAGGGGGTTTGCGGGTGTCTGAGCCCTTTTTTGCGTCCGAACCGGCAAGCAGCGCCCGCCCCGGTGTGCGTATCTGGCCCGTCGGCTCCTTGCTGCGCGCCATCGCCGACAGCCTGGAAGCGCGTTTCAACCCGGTGGCGGTGCAGGGCGAACTTATCGGCTTTTCGCGTGCCGCCAGCGGCCACTGTTATTTTTCGCTGAAAGACGAGCAGGGCCAGATACGCTGCGCCATGTTTCGCCGTGCCGCCGGTTTGCTGGATTTTGCGCCGCGCGACGGCCAGCTGGTCGAGGTCCGCGGCCGGCTCGGGGTGTACGAGCCGCGCGGCGAGCTGCAACTGATCGTCGAGGCCATGCAGCAGGCCGGCCAGGGCAACCTGTTCGAGCGTTTTGTCCAGCTCAAGAACAAGCTCGAGGCCGAAGGGCTGTTTGACGCCGGCCGCAAGCGCGCCTTGCCCCTGCTGCCCCAGGCGATTGGGGTGGTGACTTCGCTGGGGGCTGCTGCGCTGCATGACGTGGTCACCGCCCTGCAGCGCCGCGCGCCGCACATCCCGGTGGTGATCTACCCGGCCAGCGTCCAGGGCGCGCAGGCCCCCTCGGAGTTGCGCCAGGCCTTGCAACTGGCGTATCAGCGCGCCGAGGTGGATGTGCTGCTGCTGGTGCGTGGTGGCGGCGCCATGGAAGACCTCTGGGCATTTAACGACGAACAACTGGCCCGCCTCATCGTGGCTTCGCCGATGCCGGTGGTCTGCGGTGTCGGCCACGAAACCGATTTCACGATCGCCGAGTTCTGCGCCGATCTGCGCGCGCCCACCCCGACCGCGGCGGCCGAGTTGTGCGCCCAGCCGCAAAAGGTCTGGCTGGGCGAGCTCGATGACCTGCAGGACCGGCTGCATTACGGCGTCGAGCGGCAACTGCAGGCCAGCAACCAGCGGCTGGACTGGGCGGCCGCCCGCGTCAGCCGGCCTTCGCACCTGGTCACGCGCCAGCATGCGCGGCTGGCGGGCCACGCGCAGGCGCTGCGGCACGCCTTGCAGGGCGGCATCCAGCGGGAAAAAAGCGCCCTGCAGGCGCTGGGCCTGGCTTTCCCGCAGGCGCTGGGCCAGGCCCTGGCGCATCAGCAACGCCGGCTGGAGCGCGCACAACTGCGGCTTGAGCCGCTGGACCCTCACCTGGTGTTGCAGCGCGGGTATGCCTGGCTGGCCGACATGCAGGGGCAGGCCGTGACCCATGCGGCCGACACGGCGCCCGGCCAGGCGCTGCGCGCTACCCTCGCCGACGGCGAGGTCGATTTGACCGTTTCGGCACCGCGGCTGATTTAGTTTTTTACAATGGGCGTCACAAGCCGCCCTTATCATCGCAACATCCCCACCAAACCCCACAAGGAAAAAACAATGGAACACAAACTGCCCCCGCTGCCTTACCCGATTGATGCCCTGGCACCGGACTACAGCCAGGAAGCCTTCGAGTACCACCATGGCAAGCACCACAACGCGTATGTGGTCAACCTCAACAACCTGCAAAAGGGCACCGAGTTCGAATCCATGACGCTCGAGGAGATCGTCAAGAAATCCAGCGGCGGCGTGTACAACAACGCGGCCCAGATCTGGAACCACACCTTCTTCTGGAGCTGCATGAAGCCTGCCGGCGGCGGCGAGCCCTCCGGTGCGCTGGCTGACGCGATCAATGCCAAGTTCGGCTCCTATGCCGCATTCAAGGAGGCCTTCGTCAAGTCGGCCGTCGGCAACTTCGGTTCGGGCTGGACCTGGCTGGTGAAAAAGGCCGACGGCAGCGTCGACATCGTCAATACCGGCCCGGCCGGCACCCCGCTGACCACCGCCGACAAGGCCCTGCTGACGGTGGATGTCTGGGAACACGCCTACTACATCGACTACCGCAACATGCGCCCCAAGTTTGTCGAGACCTTCCTCGACAAGCTGGTGAACTGGGACTTTGCGGCTGCCAACTTCGCCTGATGGCCCGGCGCATCCCATGCGCCTTGAAGTCAAAAAAAAAGCCCGAGGCCTGCTTCGGGCTTTTTTTCGTCCCGACAAAAAATAGTTCACTGCAGGCGGGTTAATTTCGTATCGTGGCAATGCGTTGCATAAAATGCAGGGTAGGGCAGGTCCCGTTCCCTCAAGGAATCAGGCACCATCCGACCAAGCCCGCCGGTCTGTGACCCAGCCGGTGGCGTTCCCACAACAGTTCTGGAGATAAGCGATGAGCACCGAGCAACCCACCATCATCTACACGCTGACCGACGAAGCCCCCTTGCTCGCGACCAGCGCTTTTCTGCCCATCGTCCGTACCTTTACTGCGCCCGCAGGCATCAGGATCGAAACTGCCGACATCTCGGTGGCCGGCCGGATTCTGGGCCAGTTCCCCGAGTGCCTGACCGAAGCGCAGCGGGTGGGCGATACCCTGACTGAACTGGGCAAACTCACGCTCAAGCCGCAGGCCAACATCATCAAGCTGCCCAACATCAGCGCCTCGGTGGCCCAGCTCAAGGACGCCATCAAGGAACTGCAGGGCAAGGGCTACAAGATCCCGGACTACCCGGAAGCGCCCAAGACCGACGAGGAAAAGGACATCCGCGCGCGCTACAACAAGTGCACCGGCAGCGCGGTGAACCCGGTGCTGCGCGAAGGCAACTCGGACCGCCGCGCGCCCAGGGCTGTCAAGGAGTACGCGCGCAAGAACCCGCACAGCATGGCCGACTGGAGCCAGGCATCGCGCTCGCACGTCTCGCACATGCATGCCGGCGACTTCTACCACGGCGAAAAATCGATGACGCTGGACCGGGCCCGCGACGTCAAGATGGAGCTGATCACCCAAAGCGGCAAGACCATCGTGCTCAAGCCCAAGGTCGCGCTGCTGGACCGCGAGATCATCGACTCGATGTTCATGAGCAAGAAGGCGCTGGTGGCCTTCTACGAGAAGGAAATCGAGGACGCGCACAACACCGGCGTGATGTTTTCGCTGCACGTGAAGGCGACCATGATGAAGGTCTCGCATCCCATCGTGTTCGGCCACTGCGTCAAGATCTTCTACAAGGAAGCTTTCGAAAAACACGCCAAGCTCTTTGAAGAACTGGGTGTCAACGTCAACAACGGCATGGTCGATCTGTACAACAAGATCGCCACCTTGCCGCAGAGCAAGCAGGACGAGATCAAGCGCGACCTGCACGCCTGCCACGAAGGACGGCCCGAGCTGGCCATGGTCGATTCGGCCAAGGGCATCACCAACTTCCATTCGCCCAACGACATCATCGTCGACGCCTCCATGCCCGCGGCGATCCGCAACGGCGGCAAGATGTGGGGTGCCGACGGCCGGCTCAAGGACGTGAAGGCCGTGATGCCCGAATCGACCTTCGCCCGCATCTACCAGGAGATCATCAACTTCTGCAAGTGGCATGGTGCGTTTGATCCCAAGACCATGGGCACGGTGCCCAATGTGGGCCTGATGGCGCAGCAGGCCGAAGAATACGGCTCGCACGACAAGACGTTTGAAATCGCTGAAGACGGCGTCGCCAACATCACCGACCTGGCCACCGGCGAGGTGCTGCTGAGCCAGAACGTCGAAGCGGGCGACATCTGGCGCATGTGCCAGGTCAAGGACGCGGCCATCCGCGACTGGGTCAAGCTGGCCGTGACCCGCGCGCGCAACTCCGGCATGCCGGTGGTGTTCTGGCTTGATTCCTACCGCCCGCACGAAGCGCAGATGATCACCAAGGTCAGGATGTACCTGCACGAGCACGACACCTCGGGCCTGGACATCCAGATCATGAGCCAGGTGCGCGCCATGCGCTACACGCTGGAGCGCGTTGTGCGCGGCCTGGATACCATCAGCGCCACCGGCAACATCCTGCGTGACTACCTGACCGACCTGTTTCCGATCATGGAACTGGGCACCAGCGCGAAGATGCTGTCCATCGTGCCCCTGATGGCCGGCGGCGGCATGTACGAAACCGGTGCCGGCGGCTCCGCGCCCAAACACGTCCAGCAACTGGTGGAGGAAAACCACCTGCGCTGGGACTCCCTGGGCGAATTCCTCGCACTGGCGGTGTCACTGGAGGACCTCGGCATCAAGACCGGCAATACCCAGGCGAAAATTCTGGCGAAGACGCTGGATGCCGCCACCGGCAAGCTGCTCGACAACAACAAGAATCCGTCGCCCAAGACCGGCCAGCTGGACAATCGCGGCAGCCAGTTTTACCTGGCCATGTACTGGGCCCAGGAACTGGCCGCACAGACCGAGGACGCGGGCCTGGCAGGCAAGTTTGCGCCGCTGGCCAAGGCGCTGGCGACCCATGAGCAGGCCATCGTCGCCGAACTGCAAGCCGTGCAGGGCAAGGCGGTGGACATTGGCGGCTATTACCAGCCGGATCTGGCCAAGCTGGATGTTGTGATGCGCCCGAGCAAGACCTTGAACTCGGCGCTCGAGGCGTTCACGGCCTGAGTCCGGCACAAGGCTCCGGGGCGGCCTGAAGCAGGCGCCCGAAGGCGATCCCACCCAGCGCGGATCGCCTTTTTTGCGTCTGGCGCTGGCTGCGCGGTGTCGGTCAGCCTAGCGGCCGGCCTGAAAAACCTGACCGCGCAAGCGGCTCCCCGCCTTGATGCCTTTTTTCGCAAACCAGCCGACGTTCATCTCCAGCACGTAACGCACCGGCTTTTCGGAGCAGTGCGAGTCTGTGGTCTGCGGTTTCATGTCGGCCAGGTTCACGATGGTGCCGTCATCGGCGACAAAGGCAGCGGTCAGCGGCAGCAGGGTGTTTTTCATCCAGAAGCATTGCTGCGCCGGCTCCTCGAAGATGAACAGCATGCCTTCGCCCTGCGGCATCTCCTTGCGGAACATCAGGCCGGTCTGCCGCTGGGAAGGCGTCGTCGCCAGTTGGACGTCGATCTGGTGCATGCCGGCCGACAGCGTGCTGCGCTGCAGGTTCATCTGGGGCGCGTCCTGGGCTGCTGCCGGGAACGCGCATGCCGCCAGGAAACCGGCACAGGCCATGGCGCGCAGACGGCTTGCCGTCAGGAAAATGTGAAGAGGCATGAAATCACCGGGGGTTGCTCAGACCGTCAGCATAAACGACAGTCAAAAAAAAATGCCCGCAGCGCGGGCATGGATCCTCAGCCGAAAGGATTACTTCCTGGCTTCGGCTCTGATTTCAACCCTTGGAGGCGGATTTGGCGGCCTTGGCTTCCTTGGCCGCTTTGGCCTTGGCTGCCTTTTCTTCCTTCATGGCCTTGGCTTTGGCGGCTTTTTCTTCCTTGGCAGCCTTGGCTTTGGCAGCCTTCTCAGCCTTGGCGGCTTTGGCCTTGGCAGCCTTCTCCGCCTTGGCGGCTTTGGCGGCTGCGGCTTTTTCAGCCTTGGCAGCCTTTGCAGCGGCAGCTTTCTCGGCCTTGGCATCGACCTTGACTTCGGCTTTCACGGCCGGGGCAGCCGTCACAGCAGGCGCTGCGGGGACCGCAGGCGTGGCAGGCGCAGCAGGCGCGGTGGCTTGTGCAAAAGCACCAGCGGCGAAAAGACCGGCAATCAGCGCAGCGATAACTTTGTTCATGGGAGTTCCTCTTGATATACGTTTGTAATGGTCCCCGGAAATTACCGGGGCATTCCCGTAACGGCAGCCGTTTGCAAACGGTTGACAGGCCCCCCCGAAACCCGTGCCGCAATTTTTTTGCGGCTAGAATTTCGGTGTTGCCCCAGGCTGCCCCAGGCCGCTTTCACTGCTGATCCAGCACTTACCGGAGACTGTCGTACATGTACGAGCACATCAAAGTGCCTGCCCAAGGGCAAAAAATCACCGTCAACGCCGACAACTCGCTGAATGTGCCTGACGAGCCGGTGGTTCCCTTCATCGAAGGCGACGGTACCGGCGCGGACATCACGCCGGTCATGCTCAAGGTGGTGGATGCGGCTGTGGCCCGTGCCTATGGCGGCAAGAGGAAAATCCACTGGATGGAGGTGTATGCCGGTGAAAAATCAACCCGGATTTACGGTCCCGACGTCTGGCTGCCTGAAGAGACGCTGGCAGCCGTCAGGGACTATGTGGTGTCCATCAAGGGCCCCCTGACCACACCTGTGGGCGGCGGCATCCGCTCGCTCAACGTCGCATTGCGCCAGGAACTCGACCTCTACGTCTGCCTGCGCCCCATCCAGTATTTCGCGGGCGTGCCATCGCCGGTGAGGGAGCCGCAGAAAACCAACATGGTGATCTTCCGTGAGAACTCCGAAGACATCTATGCCGGTATCGAGTTCGAAGCCGGCTCCGACAAGGCCAAAAAACTCATCAAGTTCCTGCAGGACGAGATGGGCGTCAGGAAGATCCGTTTCCCCAATACTTCAGGCATAGGCATCAAGCCGGTGTCCAGCGAAGGCACCGAGCGCCTGGTGCGCAAGGCCATCCAGTACGCCATCGACAATGACAAGCCCAGCGTGACCATCGTGCACAAGGGCAACATCATGAAGTTCACCGAAGGCGGCTTCCGCGACTGGGCCTACGGCCTGGCGCAGACCGAGTTCGGCGCGCAGCTGATCGACGGCGGCCCGTGGTGCAAGTTCAAGAACCCGAAGACGGGCAAGGACATCATCGTCAAGGACGTCATCGCCGACGCCTTCCTGCAGCAGATCCTTCTGCGCCCGGCCGAGTACTCGGTGATCGCGACGCTGAACCTGAACGGCGACTACGTCTCCGACGCGCTGGCGGCGCAGGTCGGCGGCATCGGCATCGCCCCGGGCGCGAACCTCAGCGACAGCGTCGCGATGTTCGAGGCCACCCACGGCACGGCGCCGAAGTACGCCGGCAAGGACTACGTGAACCCGGGTTCCGAGATCCTGTCGGCCGAGATGATGCTGCGCCACATGGGCTGGACCGAAGCCGCCGACCTGATCATCAGCAGCATGGAGAAGTCCATCCTCAGCAAAAAGGTCACCTACGACTTCGCGCGCCTT
>CALRTF020000211.1:0-7208 GCA_943370985.1 Paenacidovorax caeni | reverse complement strand
TACTGCGCGCACACGAAATGTTCACAATACGCCTCCGTGAATGGCAATTGCGATGTCATCACTACGTCTTTCTGATGTGCAGAATTCGCAACGGCAGTAGAAATTACTTATTGCCCGGTCAGGTTTTATATTGTAAAAACCTGTAAATGTAAGAGTTGTGATTTGGGTTCCCTTCGCTTCTTGGTCGCGACTCCTTGCTGCATTGTTAACAACCTTTTTTCAAGGGGAATTTATGTCTGACAGCCTGCAAAAGTGGGTGGGCCGCAACCGGCCACCGCGCGTTCAAATTACATACGACGTGGAAATCGGCGACGCCGTCGAGAAGAAAGAGCTTCCCATGGTGGTTGGCCTGCTTGCTGACCTGTCCGGACAGCCGGCAACGCCCCTGCCCAAGCTGAAGGATCGCCGTCTGGTGGAAATCGACCGCGACAACTTCAATGAAATCATGGGAAAAATCGCCCCGCGCCTGGACCTGTCGGTTCCCGATGCCATGAAAGGCGAGGGCAACATCAAGGTCGAGCTGAACTTCAAGGAGTTTGACGACTTTCACCCCGAAGCCATCGTCAAGCAGGTGCCGCGTCTGGCCAAACTGCTCGAAGCCCGCCAGCAGCTGCGCGACCTGCTGGCCAAACTGGACGGCAATGACGAGCTGGATTCGCTGCTCGAAAACATTGTCCAGAGCACCGAAGAGCTCAAAACCCTGCAGACCGAAGCGAATGCAGGCGCCGAAGCCGCAGACGCCCCGGCCGCTGAAACCCCGGCGGCGTAAGCAACCATCCCGGTCTGTGCCCCGGCACATCCCTCATTTTTTGGAACGGTGATTGATATGGCTACTAAGAAATCAGAAGCGGCAGCAGGTGCTGCCACCAGTGAAACCAGTGAACTGGGTCTTCTTGACCGCATCATTGTTGAAGGAAACATGGCTGTCGAACCCTCCCAGGGAACCTACGCCAAGAAGCTGATCGGCCAGTTTGCTTCGCAAATCCTGGACGAAGGCATGAAGGCCAGCCCCGACAAGGGCGTGGTTGCAATGATCAATGAGCGTGTTGCTGAAATCGACAAGCTCCTGTCGGACCAGCTCAACGAAATCATGCATGACCCTTCGTTCCAGGCGCTCGAAGCTTCCTGGCGCGGTCTGCATGACATGGTCTTCGGTACCGAAACCAGCAGCCGCCTGAAGTTGCGCCTGCTCAACGTGACCAAGAAAGAGCTGCTCAAGGATCTCGAGTCGGCCGTTGACCACGACATGAGCGTTCTCTTCAAGAAGATCTACGAAGAGGAATACGGCACCTTCGGCGGCCATCCTTATTCCGTGCTGATCGGTGATTACACATTCGGCCGCCATCCCCAGGACATGGCGCTGCTCCAGCGCATGTCGAAGGTTGCCGCCGCGGCGCACGCGCCCTTTATTGCCGCCGCCGCACCGGCCATGTTCGACATGAAGTCCTTCACCGAGCTGGGTGTTCCGCGCGACATGTCGAAAATCTTCGAAAGCGCTGAATTGGCCACGTGGCGCGGGTTCCGCGATTCGGAAGATTCGCGTTATGTCTCGCTGGTGTTGCCAAGTTATGCGGCGCGCCTGCCCTACGGTGCCAAGACGATTCCTGTCGACAACTTCAATTTCGAGGAAGACGTCGACGGCAAGGACCACTCCAAGTACCTGTGGGCCAACTCTGCGTACCAGCTGGGGCTGCGTATCACCGATGCCTATGCCAAGTACGGCTGGTCCACCGCGATACGCGGCGTGGAAGGCGGCGGCAAGGTCACGGGCATGACGGCCCACGCCTTCAAGACCGACGAAGGTGATGTTGCGCTGAAGTGTCCGACCGAGGTGCTGATCACGGATCGCCGCGAAAAAGAACTCAATGACCTGGGCTTTATCGCCATCGTCAATTCCAAGGGTTCGGACTTCGCTTCCTTCTTTGGCGGCCAGACCGTCAACAAGCCCAAGCTCTACAACAAGGATGCGGCCAACGCCAATGCCCAGCTGTCGGCTCGCCTGCCCTACGTTCTGGCGGCCTCCCGCTTTGCGCATTACATCAAGGTCATCATGCGCGACAAGATCGGCAGCTTCCAGTCCCGGGGCCAGGTTGAAACATTCCTGAACAACTGGATTGCGGACTACGTGCTCCTCAACGAGTCGGCGCCGCAGGAAATGAAGGCCCGCTTTCCGCTGGGCGCCGCGCGTATCGATGTGACGGATGTCGCAGGCAAACCCGGCGCGTACCAGGCGACCTGTTTCCTCAAGCCGCATTTCCAGATGGAAGAGCTCACTGCTTCGATTCGCCTGGTGGCGGAATTGCCCGCCGCCGCTGCCTGATGCGCGGCATTGTTCGTTAGTCAAAAAAAAAGAGGGTCCGGTCGGTTTGGCCGGGCCCTCATCACATGGTTTTATCTACGGAGTGATTCATGATTTATCTCAAAATTGATTCCATCAAGGGCAACTGCACTGAAGACCCGTACAAGGAGCAAATCATCCTGGACTCCTTCAGTCATGGCCTGAGCCAGGCACTGACCTCGCGGCCAGGGAACACGGAGCGTACGTCCGATGGCCCGCAGTTCTCGGAAATGAACTTCACCAAGACGCTGGACTCCTCCTCTCCGGGCCTGTATCAGGCTTGCGCCGGCAACCTGAAACTCGGCACGGCCACGGTTTCGGTGACCCGTATCGAGGGCGCCAAGGTCATGTCGACCATCAAGTATGTGCTTGGTGACGCCATGATTTCGGGCATCAGCACCTCCGGCACCGGTGGCGGCGAACTGCCTCAGGAAAGTTTCAGCATCAACTTCACGACGATCACGTCGCAGATGACACAGCAGAATCCTGATTCGACCCAGAAGGGTGTTGCGCCTTTCGGCTGGGATCTGAAAGAGGGCAAGGCGCTCGCGCCTACCTGATACATCGTGCATCTTCATCGATGTCAGCCACGCCGTTAGGGGGGAGAAGCCGTCATGTCGGAACTTGTCCGAGGCTCTCCGGTCCCCCTTTTCGACAGGCTGGCGTCGGTGCAGGGCGCTGACGGCAGTCGGCAGCAGCTACTGACCCCGGAGCAGCTGGAATTGTCCATCGGGCGGGAATTGTCCCGCCTGATGAATACGCGCTCGCGTCTGCTGCCTTCCGAGTTTGCAGACAGCACGGGCACCGCCCTCGACTACGGAATTCCTGATATTTCTGCCCTGTCCCCCAACTCCCATCCGGACCTCGATTTGCTGCAGGCCACCGTCAGGCAGGCCATCGTGCATTACGAGCCGCGCCTGAAGGACGTGACCGTCAAGGCCTTTCCCTCGGCGCATGGCGGCGGCGCTGCGGCGCTCCTGATTGGAGGCACGGTGACGATAGGGCTGAAGTTGCGGCAGTTGAATTTCGAACTTCAGCTTGATCAGCGACAAGGCAGTCGCGCGAAGGCGGCCTGACCGTGGCCGAAATTTTGCACAACGACCTGCTGCAGTATTACAAGCGCGAACTTGTCTACCTGCGTGATCAGGGGTCGAACTTCGCCAAGCGATACCCCAAGGTCGCGTCCATGCTGTCCCTGCACGGCACCGAGTCGCTGGACCCGCATACCGAGCGGCTGATCGAGTCGGTGGCCTTCCTGGCAGCGAGGGTGCACCAGGACCTGGACCGCGAGTTTCCACAGGTCGCTGCTGCATTGCTGGACAATCTGTGCCCTTCCCTGATCCAGCCCGTTCCCTCCATGACGGTGGCGCAATTCCAGCTGGATCCCACACAGGGCAAGGTGACGGCAGGTTTCAAAATTCCGCAACACACGGCGTTGTACGCCAGTGCTTCCGGTGGCCAGCAGTGTCGCTTCCGTACCGCCTGGAATACCGTCCTGTGGCCGGTGAGCGTCAGCAAGGCGGCGCTGGAAAGTGGCTCCACCTTGCGCTTGACCTTTGAATGCAGTCCGGAGACCGATTTTTCGGAACTGGAGATGGATCGCCTTCGCATCCACCTCCAGGGGGACTGGATGACCACGATGCCCCTGTACGAGTTCCTGGTTGCGGATGTGGTAAGCGCGAGCCTTGTGCCGGAAGGCGGGGCGCCGCAGTTTCTGCCCCCCGGGTCCTGGCGGGAAGTCGGGTATTCGGAGGACGAAAATGTTCTTCCCCTGCCGCGCAACGCGCAGCCCGCCTACGGCCTGATGCAGGAATATTTTTCGTTCCCCCGAAAATTCCACTTTTTTGATCTGCTCAACCTTCGCGCGCGCCTGGGCTCGTGCACGCGGTTCGACCTGGTCTTGACGCTGGACCAGCCGGCACGGGGCCTGGGCAATATCTCGGCCGATAATTTCCGCCTGGGCTGTACCCCGGTTGTCAACCTGTTCCCCAAGACCAGCGAACCCATTTTGGTTGACCACCGGCACTACGAGTACCTGCTGGTGGCGGACCGGCAACGGGAGGCAACGACCGAGGTGCATTCCATCGTGTCCGTGACGGCGTCCGACCCCAACGCGGAACGGCCTGTTCTGGTTCCCAGTTTTTCAGCGCTGGGACACATCCGGTCCGATGGGCAGACCAGTTTCTGGTCGTCGCGGCGCGAACACAGCCTGCGCAAGGACATTTCGGGGACCGATGTGTTTCTGTCGTTCGTGGATCAAACCAATACGCTCAGGACGCCTGCCGAACCGGTGGTGTTTGCCAACCTGCTTTGCACCAACCGGCGGCTGGCGGAGCAGGTGCCGATAGGCGCCCGCCTGATCGCCGAAGGTATATCCAACACTGCCACGGTGCGCTGTTTGTACGAGCCGACGTCGCAGCGGAGCCCCCCCTTGGGAAGCGAAACCCTCTGGAGGCTGGTGTCGCTGCTGACGCTTAATCACCAGTCCCTGGTGGATGGCTCCACCGGCAAGGATCAGTTGCGGGAAATGTTGACATTGTTCGCGTCGGATAGCACGCGGGATCACGAGCAGATTCGCGGTATTCGGGGCTTGCGGGCACGCAGCGTGACGGGCCGGGTGGGCAATGACGCCTGGCGTGGTTATTGCCGTGGGACAGAGGTCACGCTCGAGTTCGATGAGGAGGCTTTCGTAGGCGGCTCACAGCTGCTGATGTCAGCGGTGCTGGCACGATTTTTTGCCATGTACACCTCCGTCAATTCGTTTGTTCAGTTGGGGGTACATCGCGGCGATGAAGTATGGAAACAATGGGAACCGATGAGCGGCCGCCAGCTGGTGCTCTAGTCGAGCGCTTGCTCGACCGCCCGCAAGGCTTCAATCTCTTTCAGGCTGTCAGCCTGCTGGAGCGGGTGTCGCCGGAAATGGCGCCGGTGGGAAGGGGCGAGGGTCAGACCGAATCGGTCCGGCTGAGCTCGGTGGTGTCTCTTGGTTTCCAGCCGAGTGATGTCAGCAGGGTCACCGCCAGCGGGCAGCATGGCGAAGCCTACACCCTGTCAACCGCGGTGATGTCCTTGGCGGGCGCCCAAGGCCCGCTCCCGCTGCCTTTCACGGAGATGGTTCTGGAGCGCACGGCGGGCCGCGACCATGCCACAGCCGACTTCCTCGATATCTTCAACCATCGCTTTCTGGCGTTTTTGTACCGCAGCCGCAAAAAACACCACATGGGACTGAACTGGCAATCCCCACAGTCCTCCGCGCTGGCTGCCTGCCTGGATGCCCTGAGTGCATTGGGCCTCAAGGCAGGTATCCGCGCGCCGATGGGCGAAACCACCTGGCTGCGGCATGCCGGATTGATGGGGGGCGCACCCAGATCGATGACAGGATTGCTGGCGATGTTGTCAGACCGTCTGGGGGTGACCGCCAGCGGACAGCAGTTCTGTGGTGGATGGCGGTATCTGGAGCCTCGTGATGTCGCCCGGCTCAGCGCTTCAGGAGCGCACCGGGCACCCCGCCTGGGGCGGTCTGCCGTACTGGGCCGGCGCGTCTGGGACCAGAGCGCCGGCATTTCCATTGTGCTGTCTGGCTTGTCCCTGCGCCGTTTGCGCCGCCTGCTCCGGGGCGGTGAAGAGCACGAGTTGGTCAAATGGATGGTTCGCCGGTATCTCCAGCAGGATGTCGGTGTCGAGATGGTTCTGCGCGTTGAGGCGAGGGAGATCAAGCCCAGCGTTCTGGGGCAGAAAGAACCGCTTCGCCTTGGCTGGACGTCCTGGCTGGTGGGGCATTCGCCGTACACGGGGGACCTCCCGCCGGCAAGACTCAAATTCCACGACGACGCAATACCGGGCGCGGCCTGATCGAAACGGCAAGAACAATGGAAATTGACATTCGCACACTGCTTGGCAAGCTCAACCCCGAGTGCAAGCGGGCGCTCGAAAAGGCGGCGGAACTGTGTGTTCAGCAAACCCACTACAACGTGGATGTTGAACATCTGCTTTTCAAGCTGATAGAAACCGAAGCTCCGGACGTAGGCCTGATCCTGCCGGAATATGACATCAAGATGGACGTCATCCTGGCCCAGTTGCAGGAGGCGATGGACCGGTTCAAGCGTGGCAATGGGCGTACTCCCGCACTGTCGCCGCATCTGGCCCCGCTGTTCCAGGAGGCGTGGTTGCTCAGTTCCATGCTTCTTGGCGAGCAGCAGGTGCGGTCCGGGACCCTGGTGCTGGCTTTGCTCGAGGTAGACAGCCTCCGGGGCGCCCTGATCGAATCAGCGCCGGGCCTTCTCCAGATACCCCGCGAAAGCCTGCGCAAAAATCTGGCGGACATGCTGGCCAGCTCGGCCGAGGACGCTGGCGGGGCAGTGCGGTCCACCGCATCTGCACAGGGGAGCGGGCAGACCGGGGCGGCCCCGGCGGGGGCGGAGGCGCCACCTCTGCAGATGCCCAGCATGCGCCGCGGCGCCTCTTCACACCCTTCGCTGGACCTCTACACCGTCGACATGACGGAGCAGGCGAGACAGGGCAAGATTGACCCGATCCGCGGGCGCGACGCGGAGATCCGGCAGATCATTGATGTCCTGCTCAGGCGCCGCCAGAACAACCCCATCCTCACGGGCGAGGCCGGTGTCGGCAAAACCGCCGTTGTGGAGGGCTTTGCGCAGCGCGTGGTCCAGGGGGATGTACCACCGGCCCTGCAGAAGGTCGCGGTCCGTTCGCTGGATCTGGCGCTGCTTCAGGCTGGGGCCGGTGTCAAGGGAGAATTTGAGAACCGCCTGAAGTCCGTGATCGCCGAAGTCAAGGCTTCGCTGGTGCCGGTGATATTGTTCATCGATGAAGCCCATCAGCTGATAGGTGCCGGTGGTGCCGAAGGCCA
>CALRTF020000210.1:0-7309 GCA_943370985.1 Paenacidovorax caeni | reverse complement strand
GCACCGAGCCGCGCCTCAAGGCGGTGGTGGTCATGCCGCACCTGCAAATGCCGCTGGGCACCCTGATGCCCGACAGCCACAAGGCGGCGCTGGTGGCGCTGTGCAGCGCGCAGGGGCTGGCCCTGGTGGAAGATGATTCCTACCGCCTGTTGCTGGATTCGCCCACGCCACCGCGTCCGGCCAAGGCCTGGGACGTTTCCGGCCATGTCATTTATTGCGAGTCCTTCAACAAGACACTGGCGCCGGGTCTGCGCCAAGGCTGGATGAGCGCCGGCCGCTGGCATGAACGTGTGTACATGCTGAAGTTCGCACAAAGCCGCAACACCGCGCAGTGGGGGCAACTGCTGGCGGCACGCTGGGCTTCGGCGCCGGCGTTTGCGCGCCACCTGCAGCGCCTGCGCGCCAGCCTGCGCAGCCAGCGCGAGCAGGCAGCACGCGCCGTGGCGCGCCATTTTCCGGTGGGGACACGCCTGGGCATTCCACCGGGCGGACTCAACCTGTGGGTCGAGCTGCCGGCGGGCGCATCGTCATCGGTGCTGTTCGAGCAGGCCCTGCGCGAAGGCATACGCATCGCGCCGGGTTCCATGTTTTCCAACACCGGGCGTTACGACGGTTTTGTGCGGCTGGGCTGCACCCTGCGCTTCACCGATGAAGTCGAACAGGCCTACCGCGTGCTCGGCCGTCTGCTCGGCAAGGCGGGTTGAACAAGCGCTGAAGGCACAGCGGGCCTGGACGTGGCGGTGACCGCCGCCTCAGGCGGCGGGCTTGCGCGTATGGCCGCCCAGCGTCGCGCGCGCAATCACAAAGGTCACCACCGCGCAGCCGGCAATGCCCGCGACCATGGGCCGCGCCGTGCCGTCGGTGAAGGGGCCGACCAGCGCCATCATGGCCGCGCCGGTCACGAACTGCAGCGTGCCCATCAGCGCCGACGCCGTGCCGGCGATGTCACCATGGTCATCGAGCGCGAGCACCGCCGTGGTCGGAATCACCAGGCCGAGAAAACCGTTGCCGACCAGCAGCAGCGCAATCATCAGCCACAACTGGTCCAGCCCCAGCAGGTTGCAGGCCAGCAGCAGCACCATCATCGCCACATAACCGGTCACCGCGACTTTCACCACCGGCACCATGCCGAAACGGCCGGCCAGCCTGGCCGTGAACTGCGAGACACCGATGAAGGAGGCGGCGTTGACGGCAAAGGCAATGCTGTATTGACGCGGGCTCAGGCCGTAGTGGTCGATCAGCACAAAGGATGAATTGGCGAGGTAGACAAAAAAGCCGGAGATGCCGAAGGCGCCGGTGAACACCAGGCCCATGAAGCGGCGGTCGCGCAGCAGCACGCCGTAGGCGGTGAGCGCGCTGCCCACGCTGCTGTCCACACGGTGTTCGGGCGGCCGGGTCTCGGGCAGGCTGGTCGCGAGCAGGACCAGGCCGGCCACGCCAGCAGCCGTGACGGCCCAGAACACGCTGCGCCAGCCCAGCGACTCGATCAGCAGGCTGCCGGCCAGCGGCGCGAGAATCGGCGACACGCTGAACACCAGCATCAGCAGCGACATCAGACGCGCGGCCTCGGTGCCGGTGTGCAGGTCGCGCACCACGGCGCGCGGGATCACCATGCCGGCGCAGGCGCCCAGGCCCTGGACAAACCGCAGCAGCACCAGGGTCTCGACATCGGGCGCGAGCGCACAACCGACACTGGCCACCGCAAACAGCGCGAGTCCGAAGTACAGCGGCGGCTTGCGGCCCACCATGTCGGAGACCGGGCCGTAGATGATCTGGCCGATGCCCAGCGAAATGAAGAAGGCCATCAGGCTGGCCTGCACCGCGCCGACCGAGGCGCCCAGGCTCTGGCCGATGGACGGCAGCGCCGGCAGGTACATGTCGATGGCAAAGGGGCCGATGGCCGACAGCAGGCCGAGGATCAGCGCGGTGCGCAGAAAGTGTGAATTCATGAAGCAAAAAAGGCCCTTCCGTGAAGCAAGGGCCTGTATCTGGTGCCCGGTGCCGGCATCGAACCCGCGTACGAAGTGCGCTTTGTCCAATAACGCCAAGAGGCGTGCCGGTTCGCGAGAACCATGTGTTCGGTCATCAGAGGAGGTGGTGCCCGGGGCCGGAATCGAACCGGCACGCCTTGCGGCGGGGGATTTTGAGTCCCCTGCGTCTACCAATTTCACCACCCGGGCAGCGCGATGCGAAGAGGCGAATTATGGCACAGTGCAGGGTATGAACTACCCGACTCTCGAAGACGCCATTGGCAAAACGCCGCTGGTGGCGCTGCAGCGCATCCAGGCTGAAAGCAATGCAAAAAGCAACAATGTGGTCCTCGGCAAACTCGAAGGCAACAACCCGGCCGGCTCGGTGAAGGACCGGCCCGCGCTGTCCATGATCAAGCGTGCCGAGGAGCGCGGTGACATCAAGCCGGGCGACACGCTGATCGAGGCCACTTCAGGCAACACCGGCATTGCGCTGGCCATGGCCGCCGCCATCAAGGGTTACCGCATGGTGCTGATCATGCCGGAGGACCTGTCGATAGAACGCGCGCAGACCATGAAGGCTTTTGGCGCCGAGCTGATCCTCACGCCGAAAAGCGGCGGCATGGAGCATTCGCGCGACCTGGCCGACCAGATGCAGCGCGAGGGCAAGGGCCGGGTGCTGGACCAGTTTGCCAACGCCGACAACCCGCGCATCCACTACGAAACCACCGGTCCCGAAATCTGGGCCGACACGCAGGGCAGGATCACGCACTTCGTCAGCGCCATGGGCACCACCGGCACCATCACCGGGGTTTCGCGTTTCCTGAAGGAAAAAAACCCGGCCATCCGCATCATCGGCGCGCAACCGTCTGAAGGTTCACGCATCCCCGGCATCCGCAAATGGCCGGAAGAATACCTGCCGAAAATCTACGATGCCAGCAGCGTCGATGAAACCGTGCTGGTCAGCCAGCAGGACGCCGAAGACATGTGCCGCCGCCTCGCGCGCGAGGAAGGCATCTTCGCCGGCATCTCGGCGGCAGGCGCCTGCTGGGTCGCGCAGGAGATCGCCAGAACCGTGAAGGATGCGGTGATTGTGTTCATCGTTTGCGACCGCGGCGACCGTTACCTGTCGACTGGCGTGTTCCCGGCCTGAGCCGGTGTCGCAAGGAAAAAGTGCCTCCAGCCCCCGCCGGACGGGGGCTGACAGCTATCAATAAAGTAGCAAAACGGAAATGCCGCCATGAGCCATGAATTCAGGTTTTGTCCCAACTGCGCCACGCCGCTGGCAAGCATCACTGAAATGGAGGACGGCGGCGAGAAGGCGCGCCTGCGCTGTCCGGCCTGCGACTACACCCACTGGAACAACCCGGTGCCGGTGCTGGCCGCGGTGATCGAGTACCAGGGCAAGATCCTGCTGGCGCGCAACGCCGCCTGGACCGCGAAGATGTACGCACTGATCACCGGTTTCATGGAGGCCGGTGAAACGCCCGAGGGCGGCATCACGCGCGAGATCAAGGAAGAGACCAGCCTCGACGTGACCGAGCTCAAGCTGATCGGCGTTTACGATTTCCAGCGCATGAACCAGATCATCATCGCCTACAGCGCAGTCGGCCATGGTGAGGTCAGCCTGTCGCCCGAGCTGGTCGACTACAAGCTCTACGCCCACGAGGACGTCAAATGCTGGCCGGCCGGCACCGGTTATGCGATGGCCGACTTCCTGAAGTCCAAAGGGTATACGCCGCAGTTTGTCGAGTGGCAAAAACGCGACTGAGCCCGGGCTGCCGGCGTTTTTCGCATTCCGCTAGAATTTGCCTTGCTCCGGGGTGCAGCCCTGCTGGGAACAGCAGGGGTGGCTGAGATGGTCAGAACCAAACCCGCGAACTTGAATCGGTTCATACCGACGTAAGGAGAGCTGTCAGCAACCCGGTGCGGGACTGTCACATCTTTCGGAGCACTTGTGAACAACAGGCAACCGAAAGCGTGACGAATGGCTCCTTCTCCGTTGATTGCTGACTTGCTGGCCTTTCTGGCCAGCGATGACCCGTCCGACGACGCTTTCGACCAGCTGGCGCTGGCCCTGTTCGCGCACCAGTTCCAGCACAACCTGCCTTTCCAGCGCTTTTGCCGGCAACGCGGCAAAACCCTGCGCAGCGTCAAAAACTGGCGCGACATTCCCGCCGTCCCGATCAGCGCTTTCAAGGCCCTGACCCTGAGCTGTATGCCGCCGGACCAGGCCGAACGGACCTTCATGACCAGCGGCACCACGCAGGCCGAAGTCAAGGGCAAACACCACCACCCGACGCTGGCGGTGTATGACGCGTCCATGATCCGCAACTTCGGTGAGCGTTTCATGGCCGGGAGCAGCGAGCGCATTCGCATGGGCATTCTGTTTCCGGACGAAATACTGCTGCCCAACTCTTCGCTCGCGCATTACCTGGCGCTGGCCGTGCGCGAGTTCGGCACCGGGGCCAGCCACTACCTGCTCACCCAGCAGGGCCTGGACACGGCGCGTGTGATCACCGAACTCGAGCGTGCACAACAGACCGGCGAGCCCTATGCGCTGCTGGGTGCGAGTTACAGCTTTGTGCACCTGCTCGACGAGCTGCAGCGCCTGGGCAAAACCTTCAGCCTGCCGGCCGGCAGCCGCGTGCTGGACACCGGGGGTTTCAAGGGACAGTCGCGCGAGTTGTCCATGCCCGACTTTTATGCGCAGCTTTCGGCCACGCTGTGTATTCCCACGCGCCAGTGCATCAACATGTACGGCATGACCGAACTGAGCACACAGTTCTACGACGACGGCAATGCAACCCTGCCTTCGGTCAAGTCCGGCCCACACTGGATCCGCAGCCGTGTGGTGGAGCCGCTCAGCGGTGAGGAGCTGCCGCGCGGCCAGCAGGGCATCCTCGCGCATTGCGACCTCGCCAACTTCAATTCGGTGACGACCATCCTCACTGAAGACGTGGGCGTCGCGGTGGACGGCGGCTTTTTGCTGCTGGGCCGGGCCCAGGGCAGCGCGGCCAAGGGCTGCTCGCTGGCCGTCGAGGAATTTTTGCAGGTGGCCGCGGCATGAGTTTGCTGCTGCGCGAAACCGCCGGCTATTTGCCGGGCCTGCGTGCCGGCGAGCTGACGTGGCAGACCCTGCGCTTCGAGGGCCAGGGCGGCGTCGTCGAGGTGGCCGTGCCGGTACTGAGCGACACACAAATCGTCGCGTTGACGCAGCGCGTGCGTATTGCCTGCCGCAGCTATCTCAAATCGCTGACGGTGATGCAGATCGTCGACACCATCGACCAGGCCATCCACCGCCTGCTGGATCCGCAGGACCCGTGGCGGCGCAAGGCCGATGCCGTGTTGCCGATGGTGACCGGTTACGACGCCGAGATGGTGCGTCTGGGCCTCACCGGCTACCTCAAGACCTTCCGCAAGCCGCAGCTGTTGCGCTTTCTCGCCGAGGATTTCGGCAACCCGCAAGTGCTCGACGGTTTTGTGCCGCGTGCCAGGGGCGGCCTGTCCAAGGCCTTTGGTCCCGATGTGGCCCTGCATGTCTGGGCCGGCAATGTGCCCGGCCTGTGCCTGTGGAGTCTGATCTCGGGCCTGCTGGTCAAGTCGGGCACCATCGGCAAGGTGGCCAGCGCCGAGCCGCTGCTGGCCGGCTGGATGGCGCAGTTGCTGGTCGAGATCGATCCCCAGCTCGCCGATTGCCTCGCCGTGGTCTGGTGGAAGGGCGGCGACGAGTCGCAGGAAAAAGTTTTCTTCAACAATGCCGACCTGGTGCTGGCTTATGGCGGCACGGCGACGCTGGCCGATGTGCGGCGCCAGGTGCCGGTCACGACGCGCTTTTTGCCCTTCGGCCACAAGCTCAGTTTTGGTCTGGTGGCAGCCTCGGCGCTCGATGCCCGCAAGGCGCCGCGCGCGGCGCAACTGGCGGCTTACGACGTGGTGCGTTACGACCAGCAGGGCTGTTATTCGCCGCATGTGTTTTACGTGGCGCGCGGCGGAAAAATCAGCCCGGACGGGTTTTCGCGTTACCTCGCGCATGAACTGTCGGCCCTCGAAAAAAAATACCCGCGGCGTACGCTGAGCCTGGGTGAAGCGGCTGATCTGGCGGCATGGCGCGGCGCTGAAGAAATCAACAGCCTGGCGACCGACGGCCCGCAAGTCGCAGGCGAGGGCGACTGGACCGTGGTCTACAACAACAGCCTGCAAGCCCTGGCGCCCGGCGCGCTGAACCGCACGGTGCGTGTGGTGGCGGTGGATCAACTGGCCGACGTGATGCCGCTCCTGGCGCCCCACCGCGCTTTTCTGCAGACGGTCGGCGTGGCGGCCGCGCCGCGCGAGCTGTTTGAGCTGGCCGAGCAGCTCGGCCGTGCCGGCGTCACACGCATCTGCGCGCTGGGCCAGATGACCTCGCCCGAAGCCGGCTGGCACCATGACGGGCGATGCAGCCTGCACGACCTGGTGCAGATGGTCGACATCGACAGCTCGGCCGAAGCCGCCGCCGAAAACCTGGCGCCCTATGTCGACTGAAGCGCCAGCCTTCCTCGACATGCGCGGGGTCAGCTACAGCTTCCCGGCCTATCCCCGGGTGGTGAACCAGGTCGACTGGCAGATCGCGCGCGGCGAGGTGCACAGCCTGGTCGGCCGCAGTGGTTGCGGCAAGACCACCCTGCTCAAACTCGCGGCCGGCCTGTTGCTGCCCGATGCCGGCACGGTCACGGTGGATGGCCAGGCCCTGCGCGAGCCGGGCCCCCAGCTCGGGTTTGTGTTCCAGGCGCCGACCCTGCTTGAATGGACATCCGTGCTCGACAACGTGCTCTTGCCGGTGGCCTTGCAGCGCCGTCCGCAGCCGGCCGATCACGCGCGCGCGGAGGAGCTGCTGGCGCTGCTGGGCCTGTCCGGCCTGGGTGGGCGTTTCCCGACCGAGCTGTCCGGCGGGCAGCAGAGCCGCGTCGCGATAGCGCGCGCGCTGCTGCTGGCGCCCCCCTTGCTGCTGCTCGACGAACCGTTTGCGGCACTCGACGCAATCACACGCGAGGAACTGCAGGACGACCTGCTGCGCATCTGCCGGCTCGCGCAGACCACGGTGTTTTTTGTCACGCACGACATCGGCGAAGCGGCCTACCTGGCCGATCGCGTGGCCGTGATGGCCGACGGAAAAATCACCGCCGACCTGGTGGTGGACCTGCCCTGGCCGCGCCGGCGCGAGCTGCGTTACGGCGCGCCTTTCAACGCGGTGTGCGCCCAGGTGCGGCAAGCCATGGACGGGGTGGTTTCATGTTGAGCCGCCTCGCCAGCCTGGCCCTGTTCGTCGCCATCGTGGCGGGCTGGGAAGTTTTGGCACG
>CALRTF020000209.1:0-7380 GCA_943370985.1 Paenacidovorax caeni | reverse complement strand
TGCCGCTGCTGGCCATGAACGCGCTCGAGGTGAGCCCGCATGTCAAAAGCGGCAAGCTCAAGGTGCTGGCCGTGCTGAGCCCGAACCGCTCGGCCATCTTCCCCGACGTGCCGACGATTGCCGAGTCCGGTTTCCCGGGCTTCGAAGCCTCGGTCTGGTACGCGCTGATGGCGCCGGCTGCCACGCCCAAAGCCATCGTGGCCCAGTTGCATGCCGAAGTGCAGAAGGCTTTGAGAACGCCTGAGGTTCAGCAGCGCATGACCGCCGTCGGCGGCGAGGTGCTGCCCGGCAGCATCGATATGGTCACCAGGCTGATCAGCAGCGAACGCCAGCGCTACGCCAAACTGGTACGCGACGCCAACATCAAACCCGATTGAACACCATGGAATTCACCAAAACCCCCGGCTGGCTCGACTGGTACGACGGCCCCGCCAAACCCCGTTTCCAGCTGCCTGCCGGCGCGGTGGACGCGCACTGCCATGTGTTCGGACCGGGCGCTCAGTTTCCCTATGCGCCCGAGCGCAAGTACACGCCGTGTGACGCCTCCAAGGAGCAGCTGTTCGCATTGCGCGACCACCTCGGCTTCGACAAAAACGTGATTGTCCAGGCCACCTGCCACGGCAGCGACAACCGCGCGCTGGTCGATGCGCTCAGGCATTCGGACAACAGGGCGCGCGGTGTGGCCACGGTCAGGCGCGATGTGTCGGACGCCGAACTGCAGGACATGCACGGGGCCGGTGTGCGCGGCACACGTTTCAACTTCGTCAAGCGCCTGGCCGACTTCACGCCGCGCGAGGTGCTGCTGGAGATTGCCCATCGCATCGCGCCGCTGGGCTGGCATGTGGTGGTGTATTTCGAGGCGCAGGACCTGCCCGAGCTGTACGACTTTTTCACCGCGTTGCCGACCACCGTGGTGGTGGACCACATGGGCCGTCCCGACGTCAGCAAACCGGTGGATGGCCCCGAGTTCGAGCTGTTCGTGAAGATGATGCGCGAGCACGACAACATCTGGAGCAAGGTCAGCTGTCCCGAGCGGCTGAGCGTGTCCGGTCCGCCGGCGCTGAACGGCGAGCAGAACGCCTACCGCGACGTCGTGCCTTTTGCCCGGCGCCTGGTCGAAACCTTTCCCGACCGTGTGCTCTGGGGCACGGACTGGCCGCACCCGAACCTGAAAGACCACATGCCCGACGACGGCCTGCTGGTGGACTACATTCCCCATATCGCCCCCACAGCTGAATTGCAGCGCAAGCTGCTTGTCGATAACCCGACCCGTCTGTACTGGAGTTGAGAGTGAACACCGTTCGGGCTGAGCCTGTCGAAGCCACCCTTCGACAAGCTCAGGGAGAACGGAAAACGGAAAACCATCATGCCTCTTGAAAAACCCTACCTGGACGTTCCAGGCACCACCATTTTTGATGCCGAGCAATCGCGCCTCGGTTATCACCTGAACCAGTTCTGCATGTCGCTGATGAAGGCAGACAACCGCGCGCGCTTCAAGGCCGATGAACGCGCCTACCTCGATGAATGGCCGATGACCGAAGAGCAGAAGCAGGCCGTGCTGGCACGCGACCTGAACCGCTGCATCAAGGCCGGCGGCAACATCTACTTCCTGGCCAAGATTGGTGCCACCGACGGCAAGAGCTTCCAGCAGATGGCCGGCAGCATGACCGGCATGACCGAAGAGGAATACCGCGACATGATGATTGGCGGCGGCCGCTCCGCCGAGGGCAACCGCGTGGTCGGCGAAGACGGCACCGCCCAGGCGCATCGCCAGCCGCAGGGCAAGGCCGGCACAACACGGAATTCATGAACATGGCAAAAATCACCGCATCGGTTTACACCTCGCATGTGCCCGCCATCGGCGCGGCGCTGGACCTCGGCAAAAGCAGCGAGCCTTACTGGCAGCCCGTGTTCAAGGGCTACGACTTCTCGAAACACTGGATGGCCGAGAACAAGCCCGACGTGATTTTCCTGGTCTACAACGACCACGCCACGGCCTTCAGCCTGGACATGATTCCGACCTTTGCGATCGGTTGCGCCGAATCCTTCACGCCCGCCGACGAGGGCTGGGGGCCGCGCCCGGTGCCGGTGGTGCAGGGGCACCCGGAGCTGGCCGCGCACATCGCGCAGTCGGTGATCCAGCAGGACTTCGACCTGACCATCGTCAACAAGATGGACGTGGACCACGGCCTGACCGTGCCGCTGTCGCTGATGTGCGGCCAGCCCCAGGCCTGGCCCTGCCCGGTGATTCCGTTTGCCGTCAACGTGGTGCAGTACCCGGTGCCTTCGGGCCGGCGCTGCTTCGAGCTGGGCAAGGCCATCCGCAAGGCCATCGAGAGTTTCGACCAGCCGCTCAATGTGCAGATCTGGGGCACCGGCGGCATGAGCCACCAGCTGCAGGGACCACGCGCCGGCCTGATCAACCGGGAATTCGACAACGCCTTCCTCGACCAGCTGATTGCCGACCCGGAAGGCCTGGCATCGAAGCCGCACATCGACTATGTGCGCGAGGCCGGATCGGAAGGGATCGAGCTCGTGATGTGGCTGATCGCGCGCGGCGCCATGGCCGACGTGGCCGGTGGCCCGGCGCCCAAAGTTGCCCATCGTTTTTACCATGTGCCTGCCAGCAACACCGCAGTAGGCCATTTGATTCTCGAAAACCAGTAATACCCCCGCCCGGGCTGAGCCCGTCGAAGCATTGCCTTCGGCAAGCTCAGGGCGAACGATCTCAAGGAGAACAAGTCAATGAGCAAAACCATCAAAGTCGCACTGGCAGGCGCCGGCGCCTTCGGCATCAAACACCTGGACGGCATCAAGAACATAGACGGCGTCGAAGTCGTCTCGCTGATCAGCCGCGACCTGGAAAAGACCAAGGAGGTGGCTGCCAAATACGGCATCGCCCACGTCAGCACCGACCTGGCCGACAGCCTGGCGCTCAAGGACGTTGATGCCGTCATCCTGTGCACGCCGACGCAGATGCACGCGGAGCAGTCCATCGCCTGCATGAATGCCGGCAAACATGTGCAGGTCGAAATCCCGCTGGCCGACACGCTCAAGGGCGCGCAGGAGGTGGTGGCCCTGCAGAAACAGACCGGCCTGGTCGCGATGTGTGGCCACACGCGCCGCTTCAATCCCAGCCACCAGTATGTGCACAAGGAAATTGCAGCCGGCCGCTTCAACATCCAGCAGATGGATGTGCAGACCTATTTCTTCCGCCGCAGCAACATGAATGCGCTGGGCCAGCCGCGCAGCTGGACCGACCATTTGCTGTGGCACCACGCGGCCCACACGGTGGACCTGTTTGCTTACCAGTGTGGCAGCCCCATCGTCAAAGCCAATGCGATCCAGGGACCGATTCACCCGACGCTGGGCATTGCCATGGACATGAGCATCCAGCTCAAGGCGGCCAACGGCGCGATCTGCACCTTGTCGCTGAGTTTCAACAACGACGGCCCGCTGGGCACCTTCTTCCGCTACATTGGCGACAGTGCCACCTACCTCGCGCGTTATGACGACCTGTTTACCGGCAAGGAAGAAAAGATCGACGTGAGCAAGGTCGACGTGTCCATGAACGGCATCGAGCTGCAGGACCGCGAATTTTTCGCCGCCATCCGCGAAGGCCGTGAGCCGAACAGCAGTGTGGCCAAAGTGTTGCCGTGTTACCAGGTGCTGCACGATCTGGAACAGCAGCTGAACTAGCTTTTGAAGCAGGCGTTTATAATTGCGGCTCAGGCGCTGAGGGGCGCCTGCCCGCTCAAGAGGCTCTCACCCTCCTTCAAGTCTTTTTCAACCTGACAGATCACGGGTTCGCTGGCCAAGCGCGGGATTGGCGTATTGCGGACCCTGGAGTCTTGTCATGGCATCTATCCCATCTTTTCCTGATATTCCCGCGCCGGTCGCCACCGGGCGCAACCGCAGCGAGCTGAAAAGGCAGTACCGCGACACCCCGCCGCCCATCGGTGTCTACGCCATCCGTTGCCTGTCCAGTGGCCGCGTGATCGTGGAGGCCAGCATGAACGTGCACGCGGCGATGAACCGCGCCCGCTTCGAGCTGGACCGTCATTGCCACCGCGACAAACAACTGCAACAGGACTGGTCAACCTTCGGGCCAGACCAGTGCCGCTTCGAGATCATCGACATCCTCAAGCCGCGCGAGGATCCGGCCTTCGACCCCAGGGCAGAGCTGGCAGGCCTGCTGGCCATGTGGCGCGAGGAGCTGGGCGCATGAACACCAACGCACTTGACGATTGCCTGCGCATCAGCCTCGCGCATGCCAGCCTCACGCTGAAGCTGGACGATGTTTTGGGTACTTTCCACGGCCTGAGCCTGAACGACTTCATCGTGCTGCGCCTGCTGTCGCAGGCCGAGGGCGGGCGTCTGCCGCTGGCCGGGCTGATGCGGCCGCTGGGTCTGCGCATGTCGGCCGTGCTTCGGCAGCTGGCGCCGCTGGAGAAGACCGGCCAGCTGCAACGTGAGCCCGGTCGCATGGTGGCCCTGCGGCCGGCCGGGCGCGCGCAGGCGGCAGAGGCCGCCAGCAGCGCCGAAGCGCTTTGTGCGCAAGCGCTGGCAGGCATGGATGGCGTCGCGCGCGCGAGCATGCGGGCCTTGTTGTCGCAGCTGTGCCGAAGCAGCGCGCTGGAGCTCACATGACAGCGCTGCTCGATGAGTTGAAGATACGCGCGCGGCTGGCTCTCAACACTGCCCGGCGCGCGGAGTCCGGCGCCGGCGCTGTTCAGCTGCGCCATTGCCTGAACCAGGCGGCGCGTGACGTGGGTTTTGCGCACTGGGAGCATGCACGCACCGTGCTCGGGGGCATGGCGGTCCGGGAGGACGACATGGGCACCTTCTGGCACGCGCCGCGTACCGGCATCCTGCTGAACCTGTGGCTGGCCAGGTACGACCAGGCGCGTGCTGCACTGGCGGCGGATCCGGCGGCGTTTTTACTGCCTTACCGGCGCCAGTTCATGGTGGTCCAGGCAGACTTCATCGCGGAGCTTGGCCTGGACGCCCGCCATCCCGCATGGGCCGAAACGTCCCATGACATGGTCGCCGCTTATGGGAGACCCGCCTGGCTCTTGCTGGCCGGGCAACGGCTCAAGGCGCCGCGCTCCAGCTTTGTTTCCAGTTAAGCTTCACAGATGCAAAAGCGAACCATAGGCCCTTTCCATGTTTCAGCCATCGGCCTGGGCTGCATGAACCTCAGTCACGCCTATGGCACGCCGCCATCGGCCGAGCAGGGTGAACGGGTGCTGCTGGCGGCACTTGACGCCGGCGTCACGCTGTTCGACACCGCCGCGCTGTACGGCTTTGGTGCCAATGAAACCCTGGTCGGCAAGGTGTTGTCAAAACACCGTAGCCGCTTCACGCTGGCCAGCAAGGGCGGCATGGCGGGTGTGCAGTTCGACGACGGCGTCAAACGTGTCATCGACGGCCGGCCCGAGACCATCCGCAAGAACTGCGAAGACAGCCTGCAGCGCCTGCAGACCGATGTGATCGACCTGTACTACCTGCACCGCTGGGACAAGAAGGTGCCCATCGAGGACAGCGTGGGCGCGATGGCGGAGCTGGTGCGCGCGGGCAAGGTGCGGGCCATCGGCCTGTCCGAGGTGTCGGCTGCCACCTTGCGCAAGGCGCACGCAGTGCATCCGATTGCCGCGGTGCAGACCGAATATTCGCTGTGGACGCGCAACCCCGAGATCGCGGTTCTCGAGGCCTGCCGCGAGATCGGCGCGGCCTTTGTGGCCTTCAGCCCGGTGGCGCGCGG
This sequence comes from Paenacidovorax caeni, assembly GCA_943370985.1. GTDB lineage: Bacteria > Pseudomonadota > Gammaproteobacteria > Burkholderiales > Burkholderiaceae_C > Polaromonas > Polaromonas caeni_A. The sequence goes on along the minus strand of CALRTF020000209.1, from coordinate 1,616 downwards.
CTTTCTGTGTGATGCGCTGCATGACGTGGGCACGCTCGCACCCAAGGACATCCGCACGGCCATGCCGCGTTTCACGCCCGACAACTACGCGGCCAACCTCAAGCTGTTGCCGCGCTACAAGGCGCTGGCCTCCGAGGCCGGTTGTACGCCGGCCCAGCTGGCCCTGGCCTGGCTGCTGCACAAGGCGCCGCACATCATCCCCATCCCCGGCACCGGCAGCGTGGAACACCTGCAGGAAGACCTGGGCGCGGCGGAGGTGAAACTGGACGCCGGCCTGCTGGCCAGGCTGGAGGCGCTGATCAACCAGGCGAGCGTGACCGGAAATCGTTACAGCGCCCAGAGCGCCAGCGAGGTGGATACCGAGGAATTTCCTGTCTGAGAGCTGGACTGCTTGCGAATTGATGGTCATCGGGCCGGTTCGCGACAGTGATGTCCGTGGACGGCTTTTACCCGCCGGGGCCGGTTGACGGCTCTATGCTTGCGCCCGCAAATTGAGGAACAAGGAAATTCCCATGATCATCACGGTCCCCACCAGTACCACTTTGTCAACCGCAGCAGCATTCACCTTGTCGCCAAGCAGGCCCTGCAGAACGAAATGGATGTAGGAGCCTTGCGGTTTCCCGTCGCCCAGAACACCCTTGAACCTCCAGTGCCAGTCGGAAATCGGGCAATAACCGAAGCCAAACCACAGCCCCAGGATGAACCAGCACGCAAGGGTGAGCCCGGTCAGGGCCAGATGGAAGGGTAACAAGGCGCTGACCATCCAGCCTGTAGCCACGAACAGGATGACGAGCACATGCACCGAATGGAACAGGCCATTGACCACGCGGTAGTAAACTTTCCGCCGATTCATGGTCAGCTCCCGACCTGTCTTGCAATGGCCGGGGCGTTTTGAATCACCTTTTTGAACGCCAACAGGTATTGCTCCAGCAGATCGGCCGAGGCGTGCGGAAAGGAAGGCAATTTCATGAGTTCGGCGTTTGCGCTTTCCGTGATGGGCAGCGACACCGATGCATAGTCTGGGGCAGGTTCGCCATGTGTTCGCATGACTTGCGTAAACGCGCCCTCCGTAAAAAAAGGCTGCTGGTGCAACAGTGGGTAGCGCGGCAAGGAGGCGAGGCAGCCCTCCGCTTTGAGCGCGGTGATCAAGGTGTCGATGGACAGGCCGATGATTTCGGTATCGGGCCGGATCATGAATTCGAAGTACACACGCTCAATATGAGCCGGCGGCAAAAAGGTGTGAATGCCCAGTTCTTCCAGGCCAGCCGACAGGTGCTGCAAATTTGCATTTCGCTGGCGATTGTTTCCGTCCAGGCGCGCCAGTTGATTGCGCGCAATTGCTGCTGAAACCGGGGCGATGCGCGTCTTGATGCCGAAGCTTGTAGCGGCGAAACGCCGCGCTGCGGTCTCCAGTTCGATGATCCTGGTGATGTCACCGAAGCATACCGCGCGCTCCCAGTAGGCATAGTCGCGGCACAGCAGCATGCCGCCCTCGCCGGCGGGGGCCAGCTTGCCGCCCTGCAAACTGAAAACCGAAATATCCCCCAAGGTTCCACAAGCCTGGCCACGCCAGAACGCGCCCTGGGCATGTGATGCGTCTTCGATTATCTTCAGGT
>CALRTF020000208.1:0-7404 GCA_943370985.1 Paenacidovorax caeni | reverse complement strand
TGCTGGGGATTTTGCTGGCCCAGGCCGGCAGTGGCCTGCTCAGCGACGACGAGATTGCGTTTGCCGGACCATTGACCAGCCTGGTGTCCAACGCCACGGTCAGCCTGGCCACCAATTACCACAAGAACATCGGCAAATGGATTGTGCTGGCGCTGGTGCTGCTGCACATCGCGGCGATTGTTTTTTATCTCTGGCGCAAGCACAACCTCGTCGGCGCCATGCTGCATGGCGACAAGGAGCTGGTGGTACGGGTGCCGCCCTCGCGTGACGATGCGGCCTCGCGCGCCGCCGCGCTGGTGGTGCTGGCCGCATGTGCGGGCGTGGTGTACTGGATCAGCACGCTGGCCGCACCGGCTTTCTGAGGCACGCCGCGCGCGTGGCAGCGCAAAAAGCCCGCTCATAAAAGCCGATACACTGGGCCGACATGAACCCAGCCCAGCCCGCCTTCGAGTTCATCACGCCGGACACGCCGGCGCTGCTGGAAGCGACCCGCGAGATTTTCCGCGAATACGCCGGCCAGCTCGGCATCGACCTGTGCTTCCAGAACTTCGACGAAGAACTGGCCGCCCTGCCCGGCGACTATGCCGCGCCCCAGGGCTGCCTGCTGCTGGCGATGCGGGGCGGCGAAGTGGCCGGCTGCTGCGCGCTGCGGCCGCTGGACAATGTGGACTACCCGAACGCCTGCGAGATGAAGCGCCTGTTTGTGCGCCAGGGGAACCGCCGCTCCGGCCTGGGCCGGCAACTGGCCGAAGCCATTCTGGATGCGGCGCGGGTCGCCGGTTACCGCAGCGTGTTGCTGGACACGCTCAGCGACATGGAGGCGGCGCGCGCGCTGTACGACGACCTCGGCTTCAAGAACATCCCGCCCTACTACCATAACCCCATAGCGGGCGCTCACTACCTGAAAGTGGATCTCGAGTAAAAAGTGGCTGCAGCCCTCGTCCGGCGGGGGGAAGCAGCTCTTTTTTTGATAGCAGATTCAACCCCCGGGCAGGGCGACCGGGCGGCGGCGTGCGGGCAACAAAAAGCCGCCGGTCTCGCGACCCGCGGCTTTTTGTTGAGCTGTTGGCGGCTGGCGGGTGAGCGCCAACCCACATCACACCATCAGCCTTTGGCCTGCGCCAGCAGCGTGGCCGCGTCGCTGACTTCGAACTTGCCCGGTGCCTCGACGTTCAGCGCAGCGACCTTGCCGTCCTTGAGCAGCATCGAATAACGGTTGCTGCGCACGCCCATGCCGCGGGCGGTCAGGTCCAGCGTCAGGCCGGTGGCCTTGGCGAAGTCGGCGCTGCCGTCGCCCAGCATGCGCACCTTGCCGTCGGTCTTCTGGTCGCGCGCCCAGGCGCCCATGACAAACGCGTCGTTGACACTGACGCACCAGATCTCGTCAACCCCGGCCTTTTTGAACTCCTCCACCTGCTGGACGTAGCCGGGCACATGTTTGGCCGAGCATGTCGGCGTGAAGGCGCCGGGCAGGGCAAACAGCGCAATCGTCTTGCCGGCGCTGGCCTTGGCCACGTCCACCGGATTCGGGCCAATGCTGCAGCCGTTGCCTTCGACTTCGGAAAACTCCATCAGCGTCGCTGCGGGAAGGGTGTCACCTACTTTGATCATGTGTCTGCTCCTCAGGGTGTGTTGGAAAAACGAAAATCAGCCGCCATTTTCAACCATTGTCGCCAGACCTTCAAAAGTGCGGGACAAAAACAAAAGCGGCCCACAGGGGGCCGCTTTTGATGCGGGGAATCAAGCCGGAAGGCTTAAACGATGGCCGCTTTTTCCAGCAACTTGGTCACAACCCAGTTTTTGGTCTTGGAGATCGGACGGCTTTCGGTGATCTCGATCAGGTCGCCGGTCTTGTACTCGCCCTTTTCGTCATGGGCGTGGTACTTGCTCGACAGCGAAACAATCTTGCCGTACAGCTCGTGCTTGACGCGGCGCTCAACCAGCACTGTCACGGTTTTCGCGCGCTTGTCGCTGACCACACGGCCAACCAGGGTGCGCTTGAGGGATTTTTTAGCTTCCGTCATTATTTCGCTCCTTGTTTGACGATGGTCTCGGCCAGAATGGTTTTGGCGCGGGCGATGTCACGGCGTGCAGAACGCAGCGTGGCGGTGTTGGTCAGTTGCTGCGTGGCTTTTTGCATGCGCAGACCGAAGTGGGCTTTTTGCAGCTCTTTCACTTCGTTTTGCAGGCCCGCAACGTCTTTTTTGCGCAGTTCAGTAGCTTTGGTCATGGTCATTCCCTTACTGGCCGATCATGCGGCTGACGAAGGTGGTGCGCAGCGGCAGCTTGGCAGATGCCAGGCGGAACGCTTCGCGGGCCAGCTCTTCAGGCACACCGACGATTTCAAACACGATCTTGCCGGGCTGGATTTCTGCCACGTAGTACTCGGGATTGCCTTTGCCGTTACCCATACGCACTTCAGCAGGCTTTTGGGAAATCGGCTTGTCCGGGAAGACACGGATCCAGATACGGCCGCCACGTTTGACGTGACGGGAAATCGCACGGCGTGCGGCTTCGATTTGACGGGCCGTCAGGCGGCCACGGTCGGTGCATTTGAGACCGAAGTCACCGAACGCCACCGAGTTGCCTCGGGTGGCGATGCCGGTGTTGCGGCCTTTTTGCTCTTTGCGGTATTTTCTGCGAGCGGGTTGCAGCATTTGTATTCTCCGTAGTTAGACCGATTACTCGGTCTTGGCACCGTCAGCTGCTGCAGCTGGCGCGGCTTTGCGGACGCGCTTAACGGTGGTTTTCGGTGCATCGGCACCCGCTGCCGCAGGTGCGGCACCGGTTGCTTCAGCAGGCTTGTCGCTGCCGTCTGCAGGGGCCGTGTTCACACCACCGACCGGGCCGCGCGCTGGGCGTGCGGCTCCACGGGGTGCGGACGGGCGGTCCGTGCGGTCGCCAGGACGCGCGTCGCGGCGGGGGCCGCGTGGCTTGCGTTCTTCGTCGGAAGGAGCGGCATCCAGCTTGGCGCCTGGCGAATCGCCGCGGCCCAGGTTGTCGCCCTTGTAGACCCAGACCTTGACGCCGATCACACCATAGGTGGTCTTGGCTTCAGAGGTGCCGTAGTCGATGTCGGCGCGCAGGGTGTGGAGGGGCACGCGGCCTTCGCGGTACCACTCGCAACGTGCGATCTCGATGCCGTTCAAGCGGCCCGACGACATGATCTTGATGCCCAGGGCACCCAGACGCATGGCGTTTTGCATGGCGCGCTTCATGGCACGGCGGAACATGATGCGTTTTTCAAGCTGCTGGGTGATGCTGTCTGCGATCAGCTTGGCATCAATTTCAGGCTTGCGAACTTCTTCGATGTTCACGGCGACCGGCACGCCCAGCTGGCGGCTCAGTTCTTTTTTCAGCGCTTCGATGTCTTCGCCTTTTTTGCCGATCACAACGCCCGGACGTGCCGAGAAAATCGTGATGCGGGCGTTCTTGGCAGGACGCTCGATCAGAACGCGCGACACCGCGGCGTTCTTCAGTTTGGCTTTGAGGTACTCGCGAACCTTGATGTCTTCGGCCAGCATGCCGGCGAAATCACGGTTGCTTGCGTACCAGCGGCTGGACCAGTTGCGGCTGACCGCGAGGCGGAACCCGGTTGGGTTGATTTTTTGTCCCATATCCTGTCTGCCTTCTTAATTGCCAACCACAACGTACACATGGCACGTGGGCTTGCTGATACGGTTGCCGCGGCCCTTGGCGCGCGCCGAGAAACGCTTGAGCGTGGTGCCTTGCTCGACGTAGATGGTTTTCACCTTCAGCTCGTCGATGTCGGCGCCATCGTTGTGTTCCGCATTGGCGATGGCGGACTCAACCACCTTCTTGATGATTCCAGCAGCTTTTTTCTGCGTGAAGTTCAAGATGTTGAGCGCCTGATCCACTTTTTTGCCGCGGATCAGGTCAGCGACCAGGCGGCCCTTGTCGACCGACAGACGAACGCCCCGGAGGGTTGCACGTGTTTCCATGGTCTTTCCTTACTTTCTCACAACTTTTTTGTCAGCCGGATGACCTTTGAAAGTCCGGGTGAGTGCGAACTCGCCCAGCTTATGGCCAACCATTTGATCGGTGATGTAGACAGGGACGTGCTGCTTGCCGTTGTGCACGGCGATGGTCAGGCCGATGAACTCGGGCAGGATCATGGAGCGGCGCGACCAGGTCTTGATCGGCTTTTTGTCTTTGTTGGTAACAGCCTTGTCGGCCTTGGCTACCAGGTGCTGGTCGACAAAGGGACCTTTTTTGAGTGAACGTGTCATGGGTTAGCCTTACTTCTTGCGACGCGAAACAATCATCACTTGCGTGCGCTTGTTGTTGCGGGTGCGGTAGCCTTTGGTCAGGTTACCCCATGGATCGACAGGATGGCGGCCTTCGCCGGTCTTGCCTTCGCCGCCACCGTGTGGGTGATCGACCGGATTCATGACCACACCGCGAACCGTCGGGCGGATACCCATCCAGCGCTTGACACCGGCCTTGCCGAGACGGCGCAGGCTGTGTTCTTCGTTGGCGACTTCGCCGATGGTGGCGCGGCATTCGATGTGGATCTTGCGAACCTCACCGGAGCGCATGCGCACCTGGGCGTAAGTACCTTCACGGGCCAGCAGCGTCGCCGATGTACCGGCCGAGCGTGCGATCTGCGCGCCCTTGCCGATTTGCATCTCGATGCAGTGGATGGTCGAGCCCACCGGGATGTTGCGGATCGGCAGGGTGTTGCCGACACGGATCGGGGCTTCCGCGCCGCTGACCAGCGTGGCGCCGACTTCAAGGCCGCGTGGGGCAATGATGTACGCGCGCTCGCCGTCGGCGTAGCAGATCAGCGCAATGTGGGCCGTGCGGTTGGGGTCGTACTCAATACGCTCGACCTTGGCCGGAATGGCATCCTTGTTGCGCTTGAAGTCCACCACACGGTAGTGGTGCTTGTGACCGCCGCCCTTGTGGCGAACGGTGATGTGCCCGTTGTTGTTACGGCCGGACTTCTGGAATTGTGGCTCCAGCAGCGGCGCGTAAGGCTCACCCTTGTGCAGGTGATCCCGGGAAATCTTCACCATCCCGCGCATGCCGGGAGAGGTGGGTTTCATTTTGATGACAGCCATGATTACGCAGCCTCCCCACCGATGTTCAGCTCTTGACCCGGCTTCAGCGTCACATAGGCCTTGCGAATGTTGTCGCGGCGACCTGTGGATTTGCCAAAACGCTTGGTTTTGCCTTTTTGGTTGAGTACGGAAACGGCCTTGACGTCCACTTTGAACATCAGCTCCACGGCAGCCTTGATTTCAGGCTTGGTGGCGTCCTGCAGCACCTTGAACAGCACGGCATTGGACTTGTCCGCGACCATGGTTGCCTTTTCAGACACGATGGGAGCGACCAGCACCTGCATCAGGCGGCCTTCGTCGAATTTTGGTTTGGTGTTCACGGCGCTCATGCGAACATCTCCTTGAGTTTGTCCATGGCAGCCTTGGTGACCAGGACCTTCTTGAAGTGAACCAGCGACACCGGATCGGCGTAACGGGGCTCAACCACCAGGATGTTGGTCAGGTTGCGGGAAGCCAGGTACAGGTTTTCGTCGACTTCGTCAGCGATCACCAGCACCGATTTGAGGTTCATGGCCTTGAACTTGTCGGCCAGGACCTTGGTCTTGGGCGAGTCCACAGTCAGCGAATCAACCACAGCCAGGCGGCCTTCACGGGCCAGCTGGGAGAAGATGGAGGCCATGCCGGCGCGGTACATCTTCTTGTTGATTTTCTGCGTGAAGTTCTCGTCAGGCATGTTCGGGAAAATACGACCACCGCCGCGCCACAGCGGGGAGGAAGTCATACCGGCGCGAGCGCGGCCGGTGCCCTTTTGCTTGAACGGTTTTTTCGTCGAGTGACGGACCTGCTCACGGTCTTTCTGGGCACGGGTGCCTTGACGGGCGTTGGCCTGGAAGGCCACGACCACCTGATGAATCAGGCTTTCGTTGTATTCGCGACCAAACACGGTATCGGGCACGTCCACCTTGGACGAAGCCAGACCCTGGTCATTCAGGAGTTCGACCTGCATCAGTTCGCTCCTTTGGCAGCGGTTGGTTTGGCCTTGATGGCGGCGCGAACCGTCACAAAACCACCTTTGGAACCAGGCACGGCGCCGCGGATCATCAGCAGCTGACGGGCTTCGTCAATGCGAACGATGTCGAGGTTTTGCGTGGTCTTGGTGACATCACCGAGGTGACCCGTCATGCGTTTACCGGGAAACACGCGGCCGGGATCCTGCGCCATGCCGATGGAGCCGGGCACGTTGTGCGAACGGCTGTTACCGTGCGACGCGCGCTGCGAGCTCATCTTGTGACGCTTGATGGTGCCGGCGTAGCCTTTACCGATGGAAGTGCCCTGCACGTCCACCTTCTGGCCCACGACAAACACATCAGCGGCGGGCACAACGGTGCCGGCAGCGTATTTGCCTGCGACGTCAGCCGTCACGCGGAATTCTTTCAGGATTTCACCGGCTTCAACGCCTGCTTTCGCAAGGTGGCCAGCGGCCGGCTTGGTGATGCGCGACGCCTTGCGCGCACCGAATGCCACTTGCAGGGCATCGTAGCCGTCATTTGCTTCGGTTTTAACCTGGGTCACGCGGTTGTTGGATACATCCACCACCGTGACAGGAACTGTGTCCCCATCATCAGTGAACAGACGCATCATGCCAACCTTGCGGCCCAGCAACCCGAGGGAGTTGCTCAGACTCATGATGTGTTCTTTCGTAACTTCCACCGCTGCGACTTCAATTGGCCGCAGACGTTTTGGTGTGGAAGACTGTTAATAAAACCGCCCTGAACCCGCTTTCGCAAGTTCAGGACAGCCCGAGAGTATAGCGCGGACTGCCAGTTATGGCAAATCCGCGCTGTTTCCCCCGGTTTTGGGGATTCCGGCTGTTGCCGAAACCCCGATTTCGCTTACTGCAGCTTGATCTCGACGTCCACGCCCGCGGGCAGGTCGAGCTTCATCAGGGCGTCAACGGTTTTGTCCGTCGGGTCCACGATGTCCATCAGACGCTGGTGCGTGCGGATTTCCAGCTGGTCGCGGCTCGTCTTGTTGACGTGGGGCGAACGCAGGATGTCAAAACGCTTCATGCGGGTCGGCAGGGGCACGGGGCCCTTGACGATCGCGCCGGTGCGCTTGGCGGTATCGACGATCTCGGCTGCCGACTGGTCGATCAGCTTGTAGTCAAACGCTTTCAGGCGGATGCGGATTTTTTGCTTGGTGGCCATGGTAATTCCTTGGTGTTTACAGAATTACGCAATGATCTTGGCCACGACGCCGGCGCCGACGGTCTTGCCGCCTTCGCGGATCGCAAAACGCAGACCCTCTTCCATGGCGATCGGGTTGATCAGCTTGACGGTGATCGACACGTTGTCGCCTGGCATGACCATTTCCTTGCCTT
>CALRTF020000207.1:0-7418 GCA_943370985.1 Paenacidovorax caeni | reverse complement strand
CGGCGTCATGCCCACCACCTCGCCGTCGCGCAGCACCACGATCTCGTCCGCCACCGCCAGCACCTCGCCCAGCTTGTGGGTGATGAACACCACCGAGTGGCCCTCGGCCCGGAAACGCTGGAGGAATTCCAGCAGGCGGGCGATTTCAGGCGGCGACAGGATGGAGGTCGGCTCGTCGAGAATCAGCAGGTCGGCCCCGCGCAGGATGGCCTTGAGGATTTCAATGCGCTGCTTTTCGCCCAGCGCCAGCCGCTCGACGCGTGCCGCCGGGTCAATGTCCAGGCCGTAACGCTGCGCCGCGTCGCGTACCTGGCCGGCCACGGCCGCAGGGTCCAGCCACGGCCCGCCCCGAGCGCTCCAGCCCAGCATCAGGTTCTCACCCACGGTCATGGCCTCGACCAGCGTGAAATGCTGGTGGATCATGGCGATGCCCGCCTGCAGGGCCGCTTTCGGGCTGCCCGCATCGAGTTCGCGGCCGCGGTAGACAATCGCGCCCTCATCGGCGCGCACCATGCCGAACAGCACCTTCATCAGCGTGCTTTTGCCCGAGCCGTTTTCGCCGAGCAGGCCGACGATCTGTCCGGGCTGGACCGTGAAGTTGATGCCGCGGTTGGCCCGCACGCTGCCGTAGGACTTCGAGATGCCCCGCATCTCGAGCAAAGCCGGCATCTCAAAGACCTCCGCGCGCGTCGTCCTTGGCAATCGTGAGGGTCAGCTGGCCGCTGGCGAATTTCTTTTTCAGCGCCTCGATTTCGGCGACCACTTCTTTCGGGACGGCTGGTCCGTAGGGCTTGCCGGGTGCATACATGAGGTCGGCACCGGGGCCGGCCTTGGCTTCATAACCATAGGTGAGCAAGGCCGGTTTCAGGGTGCCAGCGCGGGCTTCGGCCGCGGCCGCCACGTACATGTCATCCCACTTTTCGATGATCGCGGCGAGCACCTGCTGCGGGGCTGCCTCCACGTGGCCGAAGGAACGGCCGCTGGTGTAGACGTTTTTCTCTTTCGCCGCCTGCACGATGCCGTTCTGGCCGGCGTTGAGCTTGCCGAAGACAAAGTCAGCGCCGCCGGCGATCAACGCCAGCGCCGCTTCCTTGGCCATGGCCGCGTCTTCCATGTCCTTGATGTAGATGACCCGCACTTCGGCGTTGGGCTTGACGCTCTTGACGCCCTGGCGGAAGCCGCCGACCTGCTGGACCACGTTGGGCAGGCCTTCGAGGCCGTTGACCGAGCCGATCTTGCCGGTTTTGGACATGCGTGCCGCCAGCACCCCCATCACATACCCGACCTGGGCGTTGTCGTAGTCCACCGAGGTCACGTTTTTGCCCATGCCGCTGGCGCCCGAGCCGACGATGAAGCTGGTTTTCTCGAATTCCGGACCGACCCGCTGTGCGGCAGACAGGAAGCGGCCCGAGTGGCCGATCACCGGATTGAAGCCGCGGCGCGCATAGTCTTTCATGGTTTCGATGTGGTCGGACGGCGCAACGTTTTCGGAGTAGGCGGTTTCAGCACCGTTGCTCTTGAGTTTGGTGATGGCGCCGAAGCCGTTGGCATTCCAGCTCTGGTCGTTGATGGAGCCGGGCAGCAGCATGGCGACCTTGCCCTGGGCCAGGACTGTGGGGGCTGCCACCAGGCTGGCGCTCGCCAGCATGAGTGCGGCTGCCAGGCGGGGGAAGGCGGAGGTGCGGTGCAGGGTAGGCATGAAAAACTCCTTTTGAAAGTACCCTGGTTTTCGCAAGAAGCAGGCCATGACGGGCACGGGTGCTGCCGTGCGCGAGGCTGTGGCCTCAGACCCGGCCCGGGGCGCAGTTATGCAGCCGTTCGCACACTTTTTTGCTGCACAGCGGTGCCGGTTCGGCATCACTCCAAAAGCGTGCGCGGCAGCGGCGTGTGCACGGAAGTGGTCGTGTCATTCCCTGTTTTGGTTCAGTGCCAGCAGGCGTTCCGCAACAAATTCCGAGAACAGCGCCGATGCGACAGGCAACACCCGGCCGCGCAGGGCCATCAGCACCAGGCGGCCGGTGGGCAGGTTGCGCTCATTGATCGGCACCGCCACCGTGCCGGCATCGACGCCCAGGCCTATCTGGAAGCTGATGCCGCCGGATTCACGCGCGAAGCCGCGCATCAGCTCAAAGGAGTTGGACACCACCATGGCGTCGGGTTTGACCGAGGACTTGTCCAGCAGGTCGTCGAGCACACTGCGCCCCGACAGGCTGCGGTCGGGCAAGGCATGTGGATATTTCAGGCAGTCTTTCAGCCGCACACTCGCTTTGCCGGCCAGCGGGTGGTCGGGCGCCATGATCGCGCAGGTGGGCTGCTGCACCTGGGCCAGCACACGCAGCCCGTTGGCCGCCGGAGGGTTGAATACCAGCGCCAGGTCGACCTCAAACTCCAGCACCGACTGCACGGCCTTTTCGCGGTCGAGGATCTTGATGTCGAAACTGATGCCCGGGTGCAACTCCTGGAAATCCACAATCGCCTGCGGAAGAAAGGCCGAAGCCAGCGCCTGGCTGCCTGCCATGGCCACATGACCGCGGCGCAGGCCGCGCAAGGCCTCGATTTCGGAGCGCACGTGGGCCAGATCGGCGGCCCGCCGGCGCGCGTAACTGACGAAGAGTTCACCGGCGGCCGTCAGCCGCACGCCGCGTGGTCTGCGCTCAAAAAGGGGGGTGCCGAGTTCGCGCTCCAGATCCTGGATGCGGCGGTTGACGGCGGATGCCGCGACATGCAGCTGCTCTGCGGCGGCACGTATGGAGCCACAGCGCGAAACGGCGTCGACATAGTCGAGAAACTTCAGGTGTTGCATGCGGGAGGTGAAAGCAAGAGTGATGCCGAAACGGCAACGCAGCGTGACTGAATGAGGTGCATGAACAAGCGCCTGGTGGCACACGCTTTGCGTGGGAAGGGTGATGACCTTGCCTGTCCAACATCTCCCCGACATCGACCTGCGCGACTTTTCCGGGGAGGGCAGCGGCGGTGCCGCGCGCCGTGCCCAACTTGCCCGGCTGCTGGACCAGTCCTGCCGCGACATCGGCTTTGTCGTGGTCAGGGGCCACCGTGTGCCGCCCGCCGTCCTGCAGGGCGCGTTTGATGCAGCCTTTCGATTTTTCGACGCCCCCGAGCCCGTCAGGCACAGCGCCATGCCTGGCGACGGCCGCGTGCGCGGTTACACACCGATGCTGCACCAGCAGTTGGCGCGCAGCCTGCAGAACGAAACCCCGCCGGATCTGTTCGAACGTTTCCGCATGGGGCCTTTTGACCTGCCGGCGGACGAGTACCACCGGTCACGCGCCGGCGGCTGGTTCGCGCCGAATGTGTGGCCGCAGGCCCTGCCGGGATTCCGGGAGGCGCTGCAGGCCTACTACCGGGCCATGGAGGGCCTGGCCCACGATTTGATGCGCCTGTTCGCGCTGGCGCTGGACCTGCCGCCCGCGTATTTTGACCGCCATATCGACCGGCATATTTCGTCGCTGTGCCTGAACCACTATCCGGCGCTGCAGTCGCCGCCCGAGCCGGGGCAATTGCGCGCCGGTGAACACACCGACTATGGCTCCCTGACGATTGTGGCGCCCAGCGCGGCGCCGGGACGCCTGCAGGTGCGCACCCAGGGCGGCGAGTGGATAGAAGTGGCCCCGGCCGAGGGGCAGTTTGTCGTCAACATCGGCGACCTGATGGCCCAGTGGACCAACGACCGCTGGGTTTCCACCCTGCACCGCGTGGGCAATCCGCCCGCAGGCGCAGGCGCGCAGAGCCGCCGAGTGGCCCTGGTGTTTTTTCACCAGCCCAACGACGACGCGCTGATCGAATGCATCCCGACCTGCTGCGTGGCAGGGCAGGCGCCGCTTTATTCACCGATCACCTCCGGCGAGCATCTGCGCCTGAAGATCAACCGCCATTTCACACCACAAAAGGCCAGCTGACCCCATGTACAAGATCGACGTTTTCAGGGTTCCGTGCGAAGGGCCGGGAGATACTTCCGGGCTCGAGCAATTGATCACTTCCGGCCAAGTGGATCCGGCGCACATCGTCGCCGTCATGGGCAAAACCGAAGGCAACGGCTGCGTCAATGACTACACCCGTGAATACGCCACGGCCATGCTGCAGGCCCTGCTGGGCCGCCATCTGGGACTGGCGGCGGAGGCCGTCGGGCAGCGCGTGGCTTTTGTGATGTCGGGCGGCACCGAAGGTGTGTTGTCGCCGCACCTGAGTGTTTTCACGCGCCAGGCTGCGGCGCACGGAGCTCCGGCCGGCCAGAAACGCCTGTCGATTGGCATCGCGTTCACGCGCGACTTCCTGCCCGAGGAAATGGGCCGGCGCGCACAGGTGGAGGAAACCGCTGCCGCTGTCCGGCGTGCCATGCAGGATGGAGGCATGGGCTCTGTGGACGATGTGCACTTCGTCCAGGTCAAATGCCCGCTGCTCACGGCGGCCAAGATAGCGGATGCCCGGTCGCGCGGTCAGGAGCCGGTCACGGCCGACACCTACGAGTCCATGGCTTATTCACGCGGGGCCTCGGCGCTGGGCGTGGCGCTCGCCACCGGGGAGGCTGGGGCGCAGACGCCGGACGATGCCGCCGTGCTCCACGACTGGTCATTGTGTTCGTCGGTGGCCTCGACCTCGGCCGGCATCGAGATCGAGCACAACGTGGTCATCGTGATGGGCATGAGTGCGCAGGCCTGCAGCGATCTGGTCATCGCCCATGAGGTCATGGCCGACGCCATCGACGCCGCTGCGCTGCGGCGCGCCATGGCGGCGCTGGGAATCACTGAAGGCGATCCCCCGAACCGGATCGTCAACGTGTTTGCCAAGGCTGAAGCCAGCCCCGGCGGGAAGGTGCGCGGCATGCGGCACACCATGCTGGGTGACTCCGACATCAACCCCACCCGCCATGCCCGCGCCGCCGTGGGCGCCGTGATTGCCTCGGTGGTTGGCCATGGCATGGTCTATGTCTCGGGCGGCGCGGAACACCAGGGACCGGCCGGCGGGGGTCCCGTCGCTGTGATTGCCCGCTGCTGAGAACTGGCAGAATCGGGGGCATGCCAGACAAGCCGAAGCCCGACAACCGACCCCGGCCCGAAGCGCGAAGTGCCTATCCCGTTTTCCGGCCCATAGGCACGCGCTGGATGGACAACGATGTGTATGGCCACGTCAATAACGTCGTGTATTACAGCTGGTTCGACACCGCCGTCAACGGCTACCTGATCGAGTCAGGCGCCATCGACATCCATGAGGGCGCGGTGATCGGTCTGGTGGTCGAGACGCAGTGCAATTATTTTTCGCCCCTGGCCTTTCCCGACCCGGTGCACGCCGGCATTCGTGTGGCGCAGGTGGGTTCGTCCAGTGTGCGTTACGAGGTGGGCCTGTTTTCCGGAAACCCCGCAGATCCGGCGGCCGAACTGGCCGCGGCCAGGGGCCATTTCATCCATGTCTACGTTGACAAGCAGACGCGCCGGCCCGTCGCCTTGCCTTCACGACTCCTTTCCGCATTGGAAAAACTCAAGTGAACCAAGCTCCCTCGCGCCAGCAAACAGGCGATCCGTCCAGCGTGGACGCAGCCATCGAAAGCCGCTTCTCCGCCCGCGCCTTTTTGCCAGATCCAGTGCCGCGTGCGCTCATCGAGGACATCCTTCGTGTGGCCAGCCGCGCGCCATCGGGCAACAATGCACAGCCCTGGAAGGTGTATGTCTTGCAGGGACAGAGTCTGGCCGGTCTGGTTGGCAAGGTTTGCAGCGCCCATGACGCGGTGTATGCGGATCCGGCGCTGGCTGCCGACTACCGCGAGGAATATGACTATTACCCGCGCCAGTGGATCAGCCCGTATATCGAGCGCCGGCGTGAGAACGGCTGGAGCCTGTATGGCCTGCTGGGCATCACCAAAAGCGACAAGGACAAGATGCATGCGCAGCACAACCGCAACTTCCGGTTTTTCGATGCGCCTGTAGGCCTGATGTTCACGGTGGACCGCATCATGGGGCAGGGGAGCCTGCTGGACTACGGCATGTTTTTGCAGAACATCATGATTGCCGCCAGGGCGCGCGGTTTGCACACCTGTCCGCAAGCGGCATGGAACGGCTTTGCCAGCATCATCCTTCCCCACATCGGCGCTGGGCCGAACGAGATGATCGTCTGCGGCATGGCGCTGGGGTACCTGGACGAAAAAGCCGTCGTGAACACCCTGCACACACCGCGCGAGGCGGTGCAGGGCATCACGACCTGGCTGGACTAGCTGCTGGCAGCGGCGTCTAGCGGAACAGCGCGGGATCCATTTCGCGCAGCGCTGGTGCGACACGAACGCTCACGCCGTTCATCAGATCCAGCACCTGGCTTTGCAGATCGATGCCGGGCGCGATTTCCGTGAGCAGCAGGCCCTCGGCGCGTACCTCGAAAACAGCCCGCTCCGTGATGATTTTGGCCTGCTGGCCGCGCTCTGCCACGTTGCGCCGAACCGGGTAGGTGATGTGGTCGGCAGACTGCACAAACTTCCTGACCTTGCCTTCCTTGAGGATGACCAGCTTGCCCTCCTTGAACTCGACCTCCAGTCCGCCCGTGGTGAAGGTGCCGGTGAACAGCAATTCTGTCGCGTTGTAGGCGATGTCGATGAAACCGCCGGCGCCGGGATTGGCGACCCCGAAGCGCGACACATTGACGTTGCCGGCGTTGTCGAATTGCGCGAAGGCCAGGGCGGCAAACGGGCAGCCACCGCCGTCGATGAAGTCGAACTGGGTCACACCGTCCAGCAAAGCCTCCGGGTACTTGTTGGCGGAGAACTGCCAGCCGCTCATCACCAGCCCGCCGAAGGGCCCGTGTTCCGTGGTGAACTGGTAGTCGCGGTAGCCGCCGTCCTTGAAATGCCCGTCTTCGAGCAGCACCGTGGGAACGTCTGAAGAGGCGCCAAAACCGAAGATGGAAGTGACGCCCGGGCGCACCTCCAGCGCGGCGCGGCGCGCAATGATCTTGTCGGTGCCGAAAGGCAGACGATCAGGGGTCTGGCCGTCCCAGGGTACGCCGCCCAGGTAGCTTTCGTCGTAGGCGACCTGCGTGGTCATCATCTGCTGGTCGTCCACCACCACCTTGTCCACCAGCACGCCGGGGACCTTGACCATGGTTGCGGGGCGGCTGCCCCGCTCAACGATGCGGCGCACCTGTGCGATCACGGTGCCGCCGCAGGCCTTGACGGCCAGCGCGATTTGCAGGGACGACGAATGAATGGGCTCATCCTCGAAAGAGAGATTGCCGAACTCGTCAGCGGTGGAGGCCCGGATGAAGCCCACGTTGAGAGGCCAGCTCGGATAGAACAGGTAGTCCTGCCCCTCGAACTCGACCCGCTTGATGAGGTCGTCCTTGGCCAGGGTGGTGAACTTGCCGCCGGTCTGGCGCGGATCGGCGTAGGTGTCCAGGCCGATTTTGGTCAGGTAGCCGGG
>CALRTF020000206.1:0-7472 GCA_943370985.1 Paenacidovorax caeni | reverse complement strand
CAGCAGCCAGCGCGGGCAAGGCACACCGAAGCAGCGCAGTCCGTCCAGTTGCATGCGCAGCGCCCCGTCCTGTTCGACCAGCGTGAAAAACAGGCGCACCATGCCCAGCTGTTCGACCAGGTGCGCGCCGGCGCCGGACAGCTGCGAGCGCATGTAATGCTGCGGGAAATGGCGGGTCCAGATTTCCAGGTCCGGCCCGGCATCGAGCTCGAACCGGATCGCCCCGTCCATGGCCGCGTGCGGCGCGCCCAGGCAGCGTGCGAGCCAGCGCGCCGCGCGCGTGGCGGGCGCTTCTGTCTGCACCCGTCCGCCCAGTGCCACCCGCCCCTGCAGGCTGTGGAAATGTTGCAGCGGCGGCGCCAGCCGCCCGAAGGCCTCACCCATGACGCTCTGGAACAGCGACATGCGGTTCGGCCCTAGACAACCACTGGTTCCGGCTCCAGCAGGATGCCGAACCGTTCATACACGCTGGTCTGGATCGCCTTGGCCAGGGTCATGACCTCGCCGCCGGTGACCGGGTCCTCGCGGCCGCCGCGATTGACCAGCACCAGCGCCTGGCGTTCGTAGACACCGGCATTGCCTATGCTTTTGCCCTTCCAGCCGCAGGCGTCGATGAGCCAGCCGGCGGCCAGCTTGACCGAGCCGTCGTCCAGCTGGTAATGCACGATCTTGGGCTCGCGCTGGATGATGTCGGCACACTGCTCGGGCGACACCGTCGGGTTCTTGAAAAAACTGCCAGCGTTGCCGATGACCTGCGGGTCCGGCAGCTTGGCGCGCCGGATCTCGCAGATCCAGTCATAAATCTGCAATGCATCGGGCGACACGCCGGGCGACTGGGCCATTTTTTTCTCGAGGTCGGCATACCCGAGCACGGCCTTCCAGGCCTTGGGCAACGCAAACCGGACCCGCGTGATCAGCGCCTTGCCCGCCAGGCCCAAACCATTGGGCCCGGTGCTGCTGTGCTTGAACACCGAGTCGCGGTAGCCGAAGGCACATTGCGCGGCGTCCAGCGTGAAGGTCTTGCCGGTCGTCAGGTCCACCGCGTCCAGCGAATCGAAGCGGTCCTGCAGCTCGACGCCGTAAGCACCGATGTTCTGCACCGGCGAGCCGCCCACGGTACCGGGGATCAAGGCCAGGTTTTCCAGGCCCGGGTAACCCTGGTGCACGGTCCAGTCCACGATGTCGTGCCAGCTTTCGCCGGCGCCGGCCTCGACGATCCAGGCCCTGGCGGTCTCGCCGACCAGCTTTTTGCCCTTGATCTCGACCTTGAGCACCACCGGCTTGACGTCACCGGTGATCACGATGTTGCTGCCGCCGCCCAGCACGAACTTGGGCGCATCCCGCAGCGCCGGGTCGGCCAGCACCCGGGCCACGTCCTCTTCGCTGGCGATGCGCACCAGCGTCAGGGCCTTGGCCATGATGCCAAACGTGTTGGAAAACTGGAGGGGAACGTTTTTCTCGACTAACATCCGGAGATTGTCTCACCCGGACCCGCCAGGGGCCCACCAGGAAGCCACGCACCATGCCCTCTTTTGACACCGTCCTCGAAGCCGACCTCGTCAAGGTCAAGAATTCGGTTGAAAACACCGCCAAGGAAATCGGCACCCGGTTTGACTTCAAGGGCACGGCCGCCGCCATCGAACTCAAGGACAAGGAAATCACCCTGATCGGCGACAGCGACTTCCAGATCGACCAGATCACCGACATCCTGCGCAACAAGGCCACCAAAAGCGGCGTCGATGTGCGGTTTTTCGACGCCGGCAAGGTCGAAAAAATCGGTGGCGACAAGGTCAAGCAGGTCACCAAGGTGCGCAACGGCATCGAGACGGAACAGGCCAAGAAAATCTCGCAGCTGATCAAGGGCAGCAAGGTCAAGGTGCAGGCCTCGATCCAGGGCGACGCGGTGCGTGTCACCGGCAAGAACCGCGACGACCTGCAGGAAGCCATGGCCATGATCAAGGCCGAATTGCCCGACATGCCGCTGAGCTTCAACAACTTCAGAGACTAGAAAAATGAGCCCCCACGCTCCCCACTGCGTGTGGTTCGCTTCCCCCCGGGGGGGCGCATTTTTTCTGGGGGCGGCCCGGCGAAAAAACATCGCCCCCACGCTCTTTTTCATCGCCTTACTGACCTTGAGTGCGATGGCACACGCCCAAAGCGTGGCCCTGGCCGGCATGCTGGGCAACAAGGCGCTGCTGGTGGTCAACGGCGCGCCACCCAAGTCGGTGGCCGCCGGTGAGAGCCACATGAACGTCAAGGTGATTTCCGCCTCCGGCGACCAGGCCGTGCTGGAGCTCAACGGCACGCGCCACACGCTGCGGGTCGGCGATGCGCCGGTCAGCGTCGGTGCGGGCGGCGGCGGGGGCGGCAAGGGCAACCGCATCGTGCTCAACGCCGGCAGTGGCGGCCACTTCATGACCGCCGGACAGATCAACGGGCGCGCCGTGCAGTTCATGGTGGACACCGGTGCCACCAGCGTCGCGATGAGCGCGGCCGATGCCGAACGCACCGGCATCAAATACAAGGACGGGCAGCCGGTGCGCATGAGCACCGCCAACGGCGTGACCCAGGGTTACCGCGTGAAACTCGCTTCGGTCCGCGTCGGCGATGTCGAGGTGTATGACGTGGATGCGGTGGTCTCGCCGCAGCCCATGCCCTTCATGCTGCTCGGCAACAGTTTCCTGACCCGTTTCCAGATGCTGCGCGAAAACGAGCAGATGATCCTGGTCCGGCGTTACTGAGGCTCAGCCTTTGGCGGCCTTGCTGCCGAGTTTGGATTCCTTGCCCTTGAGCAGCTTGTTGATGTTTTCGCGGTGCCGGAACACCAGGAAGGCACTCATGGCGAATATCGCGAGCGCCACGGTTTTGTCCACGTACCAGAAGCTGCGGTCGCCAACCATGTAATACCAGGGCGCAAACAGCGCACAGGCGAGCGAGGCCAGCGACGAATAGCGTGAAAAGAAGGCGACGATGACCCAGGTCGCCAGCGTCGCCAGCCCCAGCACCCAGTGCACACCGAACAACACGCCGGCGGCGGTGGCCACCCCCTTGCCGCCCTCGAACCTGAAGAACACCGGGTACAGGTGGCCGAGGAAGGCCGCCAGACCGACCGCCGCCAGCGTGCCTTCGCGCAGGCCGTAATCGCGACCGAACCAGCCCACCAGCGCCATCGGCAGCCAGCCCTTGAGCGCGTCCAGCAGCAGCGTGGCGACGGCAGCGGCCTTGTTGCCTGAGCGCAGCACATTGGTCGCGCCCGGATTTTTGCTGCCGTAGCTGCGCGGATCATTCAGGCCCATCAGCCGGCTGACAATGACGGCAAACGACAGCGAACCCATCAGGTAGGCCGCCACGACGGCAAGCACAGGGTAAAGGTAGTCCATGGGAATCTCCGGGTGTTGTATCTTTTAATCGGCAAGCGCGCAGCTGACGGATTTTGCACCCAGCAGGTCCACACACACCTGCGGCGCGATGCGCACCAGGTAACCACGCCGTCCGCCGTTGATGGCAATCAGCGGTAGCGCGAGGATGCTTTCCTCGATGTACACCGGCATGGCCTTGCGTGTGCCAAAGGGCGAGGTGCCGCCGACCAGGTAGCCGCTGTGGCGGTTGGCCACCTCCGGCTTGCAGGGCTCCACCGACTTGGCGCCGATCTGGCGCGCCAGGTTTTTGGTCGAGACCTTGCGGTTGCCGTGCATCAGCACCAGCAAAGGCCTGGCATCCTGATCCTGCATCACCAGCGTCTTGACGACGGTGAAGGGATCAAAACCCAGCACCTCGGCGCTGTGCTGCGCGCCGCCGTGCTCGAGGTACTCATAAGGGTGTTCGGTGAACACCACCTTGTGGGCCTTGAGCAGCTGCGTGGCCGGGGTCTCGGAAACGTGGTCTTTTTTTGCCATGATCCTTCGTTCGGGCTGAGCCTGGCCAGGCGTTCAAAGCGCCGGGTCGCGCAGCTCCCACCGAATTTTGTCGATCTCGGCCAGCAATTCAGGCGGCAGCTTGGTTCCCCAGGCGTCGAGGTTGTCGTCGAGCTGGGCCACCGAGGTCACGCCGATGATGGTGCAGGCGACCTGCCACTTGCCGTAACAAAAGGCCAGCGCCAGTTGCGTGGGCGTCAGGCCGTGTTCGCGGGCCAGCGCGTTGTAGCGGCGCGCGGCGACCAGCGCCTCGGGCCGGCCCCAGCGCTGCTTGCGCACGGTTTCGAATTTGGCGATGCGCCCTTCAGCGGGCGCGTCCGGGCCGGTGGTCCCGCTTTGGTCGTACTTGCCGGTCAGCAGCCCGAAGCCCAGCGGCGAATAGGCCAGCAGCGACACGCCGAGGCGGTGCAAACTTTCGTCCAGCCCGTTTTCCACCGTGCGGTTGATCAGGCAGAACGGGTTTTGCACCGTCGCCACCTTGGCCAGGCCCAGTTCACCGGCCAGGCGCACAAACTCGTGCACGCCGTAAGGCGTTTCGTTGGACAGGCCGATGGCGCGCACCTTGCCGGCCTTGACCAGGCCGTCCAGCGCCTCGAGCTGGTGGGCTATGCTGCTGACCGGCTTGTCCCTGGCCGGATCGAAATACATCATGCCGAAGGCCGGCACATGGCGCGCCGGCCAGTGGATCTGGTACAGGTCGATGGTCTCGATCTGCAGCCGCCTGAGGCTGTCCTCGCAGGCCTGCACGATGTCCTTGGCCGTCAGGTCCGGGCTGCCGTTGCGTATCCAGTCCATGCCGCGCGCCGGTCCGGCGACCTTGGTCGCCACCACCATCTTGCTGCGCGCGCCGGGCCGTCTGGCCAACCAGTTGCCGATGATGGTTTCGGTGGCGCCAAAGGTTTCGGCGCGGGCCGGCACAGAATACATTTCTGCGGCGTCGAGGAAGTTGACGCCGCGCTCCAGCGAGCGGTCAAGAATGGCGTGGGCGGTGGTTTCATCGACCTGCTCGCCGAAGGTCATGGTGCCCAGGCAAATGGGGGTGACCTGCAGCGGGCTGCCGCCGAGTTGGATTTTGTTCATGGATGGGTTCAAAACGGGTGGGACAAACAGCGCATGGCGCGCATCCCGAATAGTTTAGCGTCCGGACAGGCGCTTGCCGCTCAGGCAGTCGGGCGTTTGCCTTACAGCCGTTTGAACCCGGCGAAACTAACATCCCATCACCCAAGCCGCAGTCCGCGTGCTTGACACAACAACTTCCAGGAGAAACTCCATGAAACTCGCCCTTACTTCCCTCACTTGCGCCGCCCTCTTCCTGACCGGCTGCGCCAACATGAGCGAAACCCAGCAAGGCACAGCCAAAGGCGCCGGCATCGGCGCGGTTGCCGGCGCGGTCCTCGGCGCGGCCACCGGCGGCTCCAAGGGTGCAGCGACCGGCGCGGTGCTCGGCGGCGCTGTCGGTGCAGGCGGCGGTTACCTGTGGTCGCAGCGCATGCAGCAACAAAAAGCCGCGATGGAGCAGGCCACCGTCGGTACCGGCGTGGCCGTGACCCAGACCGCCGACAACCGCCTCAAGCTGGACATCCCTTCGGACATCTCGTTTGCCACCGGCCGTTCGGACGTCAATTCGAGCTTCGCGCCCATCCTGAACCAGTTCGCCACCAGCCTGAACCAGAACCCGGTGACGACCGTGACCATCATCGGCCACACCGACAGCACCGGCAGCGACGCGATCAACAACCCGCTGTCCATGGACCGTGCCAACAGCACGCGCAACTACCTGGTGCAGCGTGGCGTCGCCGCCAACCGCATCGGCACCGACGGCGCCGGCTCACGCCAGCCCGTGGCTGACAACAGCAGCGACGCAGGCCGCGCCAAGAACCGCCGCGTCGAGATCTACGTGGCTGAGCCGGTCCAGGCTGCCGCACGCTGATAGCTGCGAACACCCCCGGTGCAAACCGGCGCCGACTGAGTTTGGCGCCACCGCGCACGGCCTGACCGCCGGCACGGGTTTCCGGGGACATACACGACAAACCCTCCGGGCAACCGGGGGGTTTTTTGTTTTCTGCTTTCTGCCGGCCAGGCGCTGCCTGCCTGCGGCCACCACACCCAAGGCTCACCATGCGACTTTCGACCCACCTGCGAAGCAACGCCGGGGACATTCTCTCGGCCTGGGACCGCTTTGCCGCCACGCTGGTGCATGACGGCAGCATGCTGGACCACGCCACCCTGCGCGACCATGCCGGTGAAATCCTCGCGGCGATTGCCGACGAACTCGACCGCCCGCCGGCCGTGGAAAACACCGACACACCCAAACCTGCCGGCGAAAGCGCGCCGCAAGACCTGGAGGCCGCTGCCGGCACCCATGCCGATACCCGCATGGTCTCGGGTTTTGCCATCGACACCATGATCACCGAATACCGGGCCTTCCGCACCAGCGTGGTCCGGCTCTGGCTGGCCGCCGGCGGCGGGCTGGACCAGCCGCGCGACATGGAAGACCTGGTCCGTTTCCATGAAGCCATGGACCAGGCGATTGCCGAATCGGTGGCGCGTTACACCGACCAGACGCGCAAGTCCACCGAGCTGTTCATCGGCATCCTCGGCCACGACATCCGCAACCCGCTGGGCACGATTTCGATGTCGGCACAGTACCTCGTGCGTTCCGGCAAGCTGGCCGCCAGCGCCGCGGAAACCATCATCAACAGCGTGGTCCGCATCAACAGCGTGATCGAACATGTGGTCGATTTCACGCGCGTGCAATCCGAGGGCATGATGCCGATCAAGCCGGTGCCCGGCGACCTGGCGGCCCAGTTCGCCAAGGTGCTGGCGGAAACGCGGGTGCGGTATCCGCGCAGCCAGTTGCGCCTGGAAAGCGCCGGCGACTTCAGGGGCTTCTGGGACGAGGGCCGCATGGGGCAGTTGCTGTCCAACCTGCTGGGCAATGCGCTGACCCATGGGGCGCCGGACCAGCCGGTCACGGTCCGCCTCTGGGAAAACGCCGAAGGCGTGGCCTTTTCAGTGCACAACTCCGGCACGCCAATCCCCCTGCAGGAACAGCAGCTGATTTTCCGGCCGCTGGTCCGCGGCATGGCCCCCGGCCAGGGTGAACGCCGCGAAACGTCGGGCCTGGGACTGGGCCTGTTCATCTGCCAGGAGATTGTCCGGGCCCACGGCGGCAGCCTGGATGTGAGCTCCACGGCGGCCGACGGGACACGCTTTACCGTTCGCCTGCCACGCTCGGTGCCGGCTGTGCCGGCGCCCCGCAGCGTGGCCTAGGCTCCACCCTGTTGGCAGGAGCTTGCCCGGCGGCAAGCACTTCGCTTGTCATCCCGGACTTGATCCGGGATCCATGCTGGCACTGCCACCGTTCGGGCTGAGCTTGTCGAAGTCGTCTTTGCTCCACCTGGCTTGGTGTGCCGGCGCCTGTTGGCCGGGGGTTGCCCGGCGGCAACTCACTTTCTTTTGCTTCGCCAAAAGAAAGTAAGCAAAGAAAAAGGCGACCCTGCTGTCTGCGTC
The DNA here is from genome assembly GCA_943370985.1 of Paenacidovorax caeni. Lineage (GTDB taxonomy): Bacteria > Pseudomonadota > Gammaproteobacteria > Burkholderiales > Burkholderiaceae_C > Polaromonas > Polaromonas caeni_A. Next base: position 45 of record CALRTF020000206.1, on the reverse strand, counting down.
CCTCCGCTTCGCTGCGGGCAAGCTGCGGTGCTCGGTCCAGCCGGG
>CALRTF020000205.1:0-7493 GCA_943370985.1 Paenacidovorax caeni | reverse complement strand
GTGACGAAATACTGCATTGTGTTCTCCGCTAGACAACTTTGGACCAGCACCGATTCTTGCGCAAGCCCCGCCGCCCCCTGGTCAGCAGAAACCCGCGCACGGCCGGCGTCTAGGAGCCCATGCCTAAACCTGGGCACCCAAACGGGCTTATATTTTGGCCATGTGCCGCATGCGCGTGCGGCTTCACCCAACACCCCCTCCAGGAGTTCCACCATGGTCAAAAAACTGCAAAAAATGAGTGCCGACAAAAAGTCGGCACCCCAGCTCTCCGGCGCCGTCAAGGAATCTGCCCAGCAGATCTGGCTGGCCGGCCTCGGCGCCTTCTCCAAGGCCCAGGAAGAAGGCGGCAAAGTCTTCGAAACCCTGGTCAAGGAAGGCCTGTCCATCCAGCGCAAGACCCAGGCTGTCGCCGAGGAAAAAATCTCCACCGCCACCAACAAGATGGCCACCATGGCCACCGACATCAGCTCCAAGGCCGGCCACCAGTGGGACAAGCTCGAAAGCATTTTTGAAGAACGCGTGGCCAAGGCCCTGAACAAGCTGGGCGTGCCCTCGGCCAAGGATGTGGAAGCATTGATCGCCCGCATCGACGAACTCAACAAAAACGTGCAGCAGATGGCCAGCAAGCCGGCCGCGAAAGCAGCGCCCCGCGCCGCTGCAAAAAAATCTGCTGCAGCCAAACCCGCCGCCAAAAAGCGTGCACCGGCACGCAAATCCGCCTGAGGTTGTGCCTCTCCCTGAAAAGGACGCTTGACGTCCTTTTTTTATGCCTGCCTTCCCATGGCCGCATTGCTGCATAGCAGCAAATTCGCCAATGGCCCGCGTCTACACTTCCGACACATGAGCTCTGCCCCGCGTTCAGCAAAAAGCCGCCCAGACACTGCGGCGAAAAAGGCCACACGTTCTGGTTCAGGACCGCGTATCGCTTTGGCGTTGGCCGGCGGCGGACCGTTGGGCGCCATCTACGAAATCGGCGCCCTGTGCGCGCTCGACGAGGCGCTGCAGGGCCTGTCCTTCACGAGCCTGCATCACTACGTGGGTGTCTCGGCCGGCGGGTTTATCGCCGCGGGACTCGCCAACCGCATGACGCCGCGCGAGTTGTGTGCCGCCTTCATTGAAAACGACCACCAGGCCTCCGAAGTCTTCGATCCGGCCTGGTTGCTGATGCCGGCCTATGGCGAGTTCCTGCGCCGCGGCGTCATGCTGCCGGGGCTGGCGGCGTCGGCCCTGTGGCGAGCCACCCTGGGACGCAAGTCGCTGCTGCATGCGCTGGAAACCCTGGGCCCGGCGCTGCCGACGGGGATGTTCTCCAATGAGGAGGTGGACCGGCGCCTGGCGGCCCTGTTCTCCAGAAACGGCCGCACCAACAGCTTCCGCGAGCTCGGCACACGGCTCACGCTGGTGGCCACCAACCTCGACAGCGGCGAAGCCGCGCCCTTCGGCCAGCCCGGCTGGGACCATGTGACCATCTCCCGGGCGGTGCAGGCCAGTTCGGCGCTGCCAGGGCTGTTTCCCCCGGTGGAAATCGACAACAGCTACTACGTGGACGGCGCCCTCAAGAAAACCCTGCACGCCGGCGTCGCCATGGATGGCGGCATCGACCTGATGCTGTGCCTGAACCCGCTGGTGCCGTTTGACGCGACCCAGGTGCCGGCGCTGTCGATGGCGCAACGCGTGATGCGGCGCGGCCTGCCCCGGGAACGCCAGGCGATCCCGCGCATTGTGGACGGCGGCCTGCCGGCGGTGCTGAGCCAGACCTTCCGCTCCATGATCCACTCGCGCCTGGAGCTCGGCATGAAACACTATGAACACGCCTACCCCGGCACCGACATCGTGCTGATCGAGCCCGATGCCCGCGACACGGCCATGTTCCTGGCCAACACCTTCAGCTACGGCCAGCGCCGCCAGCTCGCCGAACACGCCTACCAGACGACCCGCGACATGCTGCGCTCGCGCAAGACCAGCCTCTCGGCGAAACTGGCGCGGCACGGGGTGTCGCTGAACATGGCCGCGCTGGAAGACACACGCCGCCATCTGGTCAGCCCGGCACCCGCACCGACCCGGATCGGCCGGGCCATCCGTTCGCTGGAGGAAATCATGGAAGATGTCAGCCGCGCGCTGGAGCCGGCGGCGGGGCGCCTGGCATGAGCTGCAGCGCTGCCGCTCATCTGCCCCGGTTCCAGGGCCTGCATCCCTGCGTTAGAGTAGAAAAAAACACGAGGTAGACACCATGGCGAAAAAAGCGCCGCGCCGAACTGCTGAACGCATCCTCGAGGTGACGCTTGACCTGTTCAACCGTTTCGGCGAACCCAATGTGTCGACCACCCTGATATCGGCCGAGCTGGGCATCAGCCCCGGCAATCTCTACTACCACTACCCGGCCAAGGACGAACTGATCAACTCGCTGTTCGACCGTTACGAACGTTCCCTCAGCGAGCTGCTCAATGCCAGCGACAGCGTGCGCGATGTCGAGGACGCCTGGTTTTTCATGCACTCGCTGTTCGAGCTGATCTGGCAATACCGCTTCCTCTACCGCGACCTCAACGACCTGCTCAGCAAGAACCGCCGGCTCGAAACCCATTTCCAGTGGATCCTCAAAAACAAGACGCGTTCGGTCAAGGCCATGCTCGACAGCATGAGCCGGGCCAATGCCGTCAGCATCGATTCGCGCGAGGTCGAGGCCACCGCCACCAGCATGGTGGTGGTGCTGACCTACTGGCTGAGCTTCGAGTACGTGCGCGACCCGCGCAATGCCCTGGAGCCTGAAAATGCGCAATCCGCGCTGCTGCGCGGCGCCCACCATGTGCTCAACCTGTTGATCCCCTACCTGGAGCAGGGGCAGCGCATGCACCTGCAGGCCCTGGTCGGCGCCTACACCCAGCCGACCTGATCCCCATTCAACAAGCAATAACACCCAAGGAGACCCCATGGCCAAATGGACCGCCTTCCCCCACCCGGGCGACTATGCCTTCGACGCGACCAGCCTCAAAAAGAGCTGGGCCCGCCTGCACCAGGGCGATTGCGAGCCGCTGCCCAAAGAGGCCGGGGTGCTGCAGGCCTGGGTGCTGTTTCACAACGGCGAGTTCCAGAAGGCGGCGGAAGCGGGCCTGAAGGCGGGCGGCGCCGGCATCACGGTCGCCAACAAGGCCACCAGCATTTACGCCAACTACCTCGAAACCAGGGAGAAGGCCAAGCTGGACCTGTTCATGGAAGTGGCCGAACGCGCCGAGGCGCAGCAGGCGGCAGAACCCAAAAACGCCAATGCCTGGTACTGGCAGGCCTATGCGCTGGGCCGTTACGGCCAGGGCATCAGCGTCGCCAAGGCGCTGGCCCAGGGCCTGGGCACCAAGGTCAAAAACGCGCTGGAGCAGGCCATCAAGCTGTCACCCAAACATGCCGATGCCCACATTGCGCTGGCGGCGTTTCATGCCGAGGTGATCGACAAGGTCGGCTCGCTGATTGGTGGCATGACTTACGGCGCCAAGAAGGACCAGGGCCTCGCGCTGTTCAAGGAAGCCCTCAAGCTCAACCCGACGTCAGCAATCGCCATGATCGAATACGCCAACGGCATGGTCATGCTCGAAGGCGACAAGAAAATGAAGGAAGCCACCAGGCTGTACGAACAGGCCGCCGCCAGCCAGCCGCTCGATGCGATGGAGCGGCTGGATGTGGAGATGGCAAAAGCCGAGCTGGAAGACTAGGACAAAAAGACGGCGCAGATGCTATGGTTTTCATAGCTGTCCGCGCCTGTTGGACGGGGGCTGGAGCCCGAAAAGGCTATGAACTCAGGCCATCCACCGCCTGGAACAGCGATTGCCGTGCCTGCGTGATGATCTGCTGCTTCCATTCGTCGGTGTTGACGTAAAACGCATCCATCATCTGCTGCTTGATCTGCGCGGCCAGCGTAGCGGGCGCTTCGGGGTGCAGATTGAGCCAGTGTTCGCCGCGCAGGGCCTGCATCATCTCGAAAGGCGGCAGGGTTCCGTACTCCATGGCGATGCCGGTGTATTCGGCGTCCGGGCACTCCTCGTAGATCGAGTTCCACATCAGGCCGGTCAGGAAGGCCGAGCTCGACGAGCCGTCGTAAATCGAGGTCACCGGCGTCTTGCCGCCGTTGTCCCACCAGGCACGCGCACGCGCCAGCGCCTCCTTGTCGTCGCGGCAGGCGCAGATGCGCTCACCAACGCCGCTGGGGCCCAGGCCGGTGTGGATGTCTATCCAGGCCACGCGGCGCGCAAAACGCGCGTGGGTCTGCATCACCTGGCGCAGCGTCAGGTTGCTCCAGGTCGGCCCGGTGCCGCCGAAAAACAGGCCCTGGGGAAACTCGTGCTGCCCGCGCGTGATGGCCGCCTGGTAGGCGTCCATGCCGCGTTCCTGGATGTACTGGCCGGTGGCCGCAGCATTGGCTTCGGTCGGCGGCCACTCTTCGGGCAGCAGCAGCGGCTGCAGCTCGCGATAGGCCTCGTTGACCGGCAGCGGTTGCGAGAAATCGTGGAAGTTGCGGTTCAGGTCCACGTTTTCATGTGTGGTGCGCCGGACGTGCGAAAAACCGTAGGGGTTCAGCGCATGGATGTAGAGCACCGCCACGCCCTGCTCCGCGGCCTTGGCACGCCACTCGGCGTCGCGCAGGGCATGAACCTGCACACCCGAGCCGCAGTAGCCTTCGACGCCGTGACAGGCGCTGCTGACGATCAGCAGCGAGCGTGCATCGGCCGGGCCGTCACGCACCACGTCCATCGCCAGCACCTCGCCGTCGCGCCCGGCTTCGGGATGCAGGTGGGTGTCGACGGTCAGTTCGGCGGCCGCCGCAGCTTCGAGGAACTTGGCGCGGGCTTCGGCGTAACTTGCTGAGAATGCGTCGTTGACCCGGGTCATGCGGCATCCTTGGTCAGCCAGCTCTCGGCCAGCCGCACCCAGAAGGTCGCTCCCAGCGGAATCAGGTCATCGTTGAAGTCGTAACTCGGGTTGTGCAGCATGCAGGGTCCGCCGCCATGGCCAATCTCGCGGTGGGCGCCGTCGCCGTTGGCAATAAAGGCATAACAGCCGGGCCTGGCCTGCAGCATGTAGGAAAAATCTTCGCCGCCCATGGTCGGCTCCTGGGCGATCACATTGGCCTCGCCAACGATCTCGGCCATCACCTTGCGCGCGAACTCGGTTTCCTTCGCATGGTTGATGGTCGGCGGGTAATTGCGCACAAATTCGAATTGACACTCGGCCTCATGCGCGGCGCAGATGTTCTCTGCCACCTGCTTCATGCGGCGTTCTATCATGTCCAGCACTTCCAGCGTGAAGGTGCGCACCGTGCCCTGCAGCTCGCAGCTGTCCGGAATCACGTTGGTGGCTTCGCCGGCATGGATCATGGTGACCGAGATCACACCGGCGTCGACCGGCTTCTTGTTGCGGCTGATGATGGTCTGGAAGGCCTGCACCATCTGGCAGGCCACCGGCACCGGGTCGATGCCGTTGTGCGGCAGCGCGGCATGCCCGCCCTTGCCGCGTATCGTGATCTTGAACTCGTTGGTCGAGGCCATCACCGGGCCGGCGCTGGCGGCGAACTTGCCGACCTGGGTGCCCGGCCAGTTGTGCATGCCGAACACCGCGTCCATCGGGAACTTGTCGAACAGCCCGTCCTTGATCATCTCGCGCGCACCGCCGCCGCCCTCCTCGGCCGGCTGGAAAATCAGGTAAACCGTGCCGTCGAAGTTGCGATTCTTCGCAAAATGCTGCGCAGCCGCCAGCAGCATGGCCGTGTGGCCGTCGTGGCCGCAGGCGTGCATCTTGCCGGCGGTCTTGCTGGCATGTTCGAAGGTGTTGAACTCCTGCATGGGCAGCGCGTCCATGTCGGCGCGCAGGCCGATCGCGCGGCTCGAGGTGCCGGCCTTGATGATGCCGACCACGCCGGTCGTGCCCATGCCGCGGTGGATCGGGATGCCCCACTCGGTGAGTTTTTGCGCCACCACGTCGGCGGTGCGTACTTCCTCGAAACACAGTTCGGGGTGGGCATGGATGTCACGGCGCACGGCGGCAATGCCTGCGGCCTGGGTGACGATGGAGTCGATGACTTTCATGAAAACCTCTTGATGGTCAGGCCCGCGGCGCGGCGCGGTGTGCGGACGGCTTGCGAACCCAAGGTTGGCCTTGGTAGTGGGCATAGTCTGCCAGATTTAGCAGGGGCACGTCGCCGCTTGAGTCGCCGTACGCATGCAGGACAAACGCTTGCGGCTGGCCACGCGCAGCCAGCCAGTGCTGCAGGCGCCGCACCTTCTCCTGCCCGTGGCAATTCGGCGTCGCCATCTCGCCGGTCAGTGCACCAGCCTGGGTCACCAGTTCGGTGCAAAGCACACCCTGCAGACCGAGCACGCGGCCGACTTCGTGTAAATAAATACCCGGGGACGCACTCACAAGCACACAACAATGGCCCAGCTGCTGGTGCCCGCGCAGGCGCGCCAGCATCCCGGGCTGCCACTGCGCGGGCAGGTAATGCTGCACAAAAGCAGCCGTCCATTGCGCGATCTCTTCATCGCTGCGTCCACCGAGGGCCACCTTCAGCAGGCGCGCCTTGGCGCGGTGGTTGCTCATCAGGCGCAGCGCAAACGCCGCCAGCCAGGGTGCGCTCAGCACCAGCGCCCACACAAAACGCGGCCAGCCGAGCCCGCGCTGCAGATAGGGCAACAGGCTGTCGCGGCGTGTCAGGGTTCCGTCAAAATCGAAGGCAGCCACTTCCAGCGGCGCCGCGCCCGCAGTGGACGATGGCGCTATTTCTGGCATCGGACCTGCCCGCACAGGCGCTCGCAGAACGGGCAACCGGTCATGGGCAGCCAGGCCGGGATGTTGTAGTAACGCTGGTAAATGACGGCCAGCACACCGTCCCGGTAAGCCGCGTAGTTGAAGCCCCGGCCCTCGACAGCGTAAAAAGGCACGCCGTCCTGGGTGTAGCTGAGCAGCTGCACGCTGTCGAAGTAAGGCCTGTAGTCCTCAAGCTGCGGCGCATCCGTGCGGACGATGCGCACGGTTTTGCCCTGGTACAGCGAGAAGTCCACCAGCATGTCGTCCTGCCGCGCATGGAAGTTGCCTGGGCCGAACACCGGCACGTACTGCCTGAGCGCGTACCCGTAAATCGACGCCGGTGTGTAGGCATTGGCCATCAGCACCACGCCGGGCGCAGCGACCTGCGCCAGCATCTCGTTCGTTTTGTAGCTGCGGATGATGCGCGGATACAGGCTGGTGTCTTTCCAGTCGTTCAGCGACGTGGCATAAAGGCCGGCAGCGGCCAGCACATGCAGGCCGGCAAACAGCGCCATGCCCAGCGCGCAGGCCCTGAGTTTGTCTTGGGGCAGGGCCAGGGCCAGCAGCGCAAACCCAAAGGGGTAAAACGACAGCACCCAGTGCAGGCCCACCACCTTCTTGAAGGACAGCAGCGCAAAAAACAGCAGCGGCACAACCACCAGGCAGGCCAGCAGGCGCTGCTGCCGCGAGATGGCGGCCAGCGCACC
>CALRTF020000204.1:0-7494 GCA_943370985.1 Paenacidovorax caeni | reverse complement strand
AGGGCGGCATACATTGCGCCCTTCTCCGTACCGATGCGGCACAGCAGCTCCATCAGCGCGGTGTCATCCACCGGGCCCGGAACCACCTCGTACCCGGCCCTGCCGAACATGCGGTCCAGACTTTCCAGGATCCGGGTGTCGCCGCTGATTCGGGTCACGGCCACCACATCAGCCATCGTCGGCTTGTGGTGGCTGTCCTCATCGGTGTGACACTTGTTTTGCAGCACGCCTTCTGCCATCAGCAGTTGCGCAGCCATTTCCTTGACGCCGTAGGAGCGGCAGACTTCACGGAATGCGGCCTGCGGGCTGAGCGGTACGAAAGTGGCCGGTGCCACTGCGCCTTTGCCGCTCATTGGTGACCTCGCGGCCGCTGGTCACTTTTCAGCGCGATAGATGTAACACACACTGCCGTTGTGACTACACAACTCTGCCCGGTCATGCCGTACCCCTTTTGGCCGTCGCTTTCGGAAAGCTCTGCGCCAGGCGGTGCTCCAGTTCGCCGCTCCTACTGCGCCGCGACTGCTTTGCAGCTCGTTCCAGTTGCCTCACCAGGGCCAAAGGAACCCGGGCGGACAACATCGTTTTTTCTTCAGTTTTCATGTCACTCCGTGTATTACGTTTTAATACTGTGTATTACACGATACACGATGACTACACGGTTTGCAACACTGCCGGCAATAAAATGCAGTCAGTGAATACCCCGACCAAAGTCAAAGTCCGCGACATCCCGCCCACCGGGGTAAGGCTTGACTCAGAATTAAAAAAACACCTGGTCCGCGAAGCGCACATCAACGGCCGCTCCCTGCACGCAGAGATCAATCACCGCCTGCAGGCGTCGATGGATGCAGACCTGGGGCGCGAAGCCCACAGGGGCTTGACGGTGGTAAATGACCCCGGCGCACGATGGCCAGAGCCCGGCCTAAGCGAGGCCGAGCGTGCGCTGCTCAGCCAGTACAAAAAGCTGTCCCCCGAAAAGCAGCTCGCGTTGCACTCGCTGATCAAGTAGTCACGCGCGCTTGCGTGTGCACACTGTATATTTTTACAGTGATTTATGAGGTATATCAACTTTGCGCCGGCAGCACCCGGTTGCCCAATGCCGCGATCGTGGCTCGCGGCAAGCTGGTCGGCACCCTGCGTTTCGAGCGGCTGCACACAGGTAAACATTTCGCCGCGCTCACCGGTCCAGACGGCCGTTACTTGATCCCATGCCTGGACAACGCGCAGCGGTTTGAGCGCGCCGATGGCCGGGTGAAGATCATCGGGATTCAGACCAGCGGCCGCCCCAAGGCTAGGTACAGCCACTCCGAATACCAGGAGTGGCTGTGCAGGCCGCGTCCGGACCTTCCGCCACCACCTCAGAAGCGGCGCCCCCCTATCCCCGTTGCCCTCTCATCGTGAATAGATCACAGGAAATAGATCACCGCCCTGGTGATACATTCCGATCAATGAAACACATTCTTACGGCACTGCTGATGTTTTCCTCGGCCGCACACGCGGCCTGCATCGACCCGCCGGCAGCGAAGGTGGACTGGACGGGTTGCGTATTTCCCGACGGGAAGGACCTCAGCGGCCTTGACCTGCAGCTCGCCGTGATGCCCGGCGTGTGGCTGAGATTTGCCAATCTGAAAGGCACCAATCTCAGCAACGCAAACATGAAGGGCGCCAACCTCATCGGGGCCAACCTGAGCGGCGCGAACCTGACAGCCTCTCTGCTGCACGACGCAGTCCTGTACACAGCCAATCTTCAGGGCGCAAACCTGACCGGCGCGGCGATGATCCGTACGAACGTTATGGGCGCGAAGCTAATGGGCGCGAAGCTCTCGCGCACGACGTGGACCGACGGGACGCGGGAGTGCTTGAGCACGTCGATCGGCGCCTGCCACTAGTTAGGGGTTGGCGACTTCCCATTCGTGGCGCATGGCGGCATGGAGCGCGCAAGGGTCAAAGCGCCAGGCGTCGCCATCCGGCACGCCGAAGGCTCGGGCCGCAAATTGAGAGCACGTCACCTGGTTCGACACGCTGAAAGACACCAGCCAGGAGGCCAGTTTTGCGATCAACCGCCAGCTGTACGGTTGACCCTCGCTACGGACGGCAAACTGCGCGGCGGCCATCGGCTCTGCAAATGAGGGCACCAGGTCCCACTTCGCCGGGTCCAGCACAACCCGCTTGAAGCGCACCCCGCCCAGCTTTTCTGCCCTGTAGCGTGACCACGCCGGCAGGCGCTCCATCGCCACGCTCGACGCGCACCACAGCGCCCCGTCAACGTCAGGCGCGCAGCTGCCATCAGGCATCAGCGCATCAACGCCGTCACCCGGCTCGAACACAACCTCGTTGTGGCTGTAGAGCCCGCTGAATCGCCAGCGGATCAGCCGGTTAAAGAGACCCTGCAGCCCGGGCCTTGTGGCTTTGTAGCTGGCCAGCTTCATCACACGCCCAGCTGGCCCTTGATGGCGACTAGGAAACCCGCCCATTGCGCCAGGACGGCATCGACGCCGGCAGTGTCCACAGCATTGCGCGCCTGCTCTTTTCGCAGCAAACGCTGGGCCCGGATGGCCTCCTGGGCTGGGCGCCAGGCGTTGGCCGTGATCAGGATGTCGTCGGCGGCCGTTTGCGCCGTCCAGCCCTGGGCCACCTTGGCGTCGGCCCAGCTCTGCACGCATGCCGGCACAGGGCCGTTATAGCCTGCCGCAACGTAGGCGGTGGCCTGTGCCTCCGCGCGCTCGTACTCCGAGGCACGGTTGCCGATCACGGCGCCGATGACTGCATCCGTGTCAGCGTCAATCTGTTTGACAGCCGCACTTTTCCGATCAGCCAGGCTTGGCGCATCCAGCGCGTCCAGCTCTTCCTTGGTGATGGGCGTCATGTCGCCCGTAATGAGCGGCCCGGTGTAGCCCGCATCAAAACAGTGGCGTGAACCGTCTGGCCGAACAAAATATTTGGATTGAATCGTCATAAAAGTTTCCCTTAAGGTTTGCGATATTCAAACCAGGTGCTTTTCGCCACAGATCCGGCAGCCGGACCAATGGAGTAGGACGATCCTGGTGGCACTACAAACTGCACATCCACGTTCTGCCCGTTGGCATACGGGCCGCCTGTTTGCCCAAGCGCCACGCCGTCAACGTAAGCAATGCAGCCACCACCAGCAACCGTGTTGGTTCCCGTAAAGAAAACATCGATTTCGTCGTCAGTGGTGTTGTATTGCGTGACATTCACAGACCTGGGCGATGTCACGTTTTGCATGGTGCGGCCGGCCGCTTTTGTGAGCGCCTTGCCGCCAATGCCCTGCACCAGCGTCAGTGCCGTTACCCAGGTCCCCGGCACGGCTTGGGTACCGGCGATGCCGCCCACCACCCGGTAAGGCACTCCCGCGCGCGCGGCCGCCGAGTAGATCACGCCAGCAGAGTCAGATGCGGCATCGAGCACGATAGTGGTTATTACGCCCTCTTCGCTCAGGTCCTTGCCACTGGCGATGTTCACGATCGCCAGCTCCATGACGCCCGCATTGAGGAGCACCACCACACGGTAGTTTTCAAGCGTCGCTGCGCGCGAGCCCAAAGTGGCACCCGAAGGAACCACCAGCGTCAGGGCTGCAGCGTTTTCCACGCTGGTAACCGTGCCATCGTTCAGCGTGGCAGAACGAAAGTCCAGACGGGTAGGCGCAAGCGTGATCGTCAGACCGTTGGCAGGGGTGTTGGCCACGGCCGTGAGCGGCTGGATCTGCTTGACAGACGTGATGCCCAGCGCTGCCCTGGCTTTTGCGGGGGTCCCCCCGCTGATTCCGTGCACACGCCAGTCCGTTTTCCCTGCCGGCAATCGCAGTCGCATGGTGCCAAGGACCGCGACGCTTGCGCCTCCTTCAACTGTGTCGGCGCCCGCAGCCGCAAAGGTCACTGTATTGGCGGTGCCGTCCAACCGGTCAACTTCATACAGTGCTTCATCGGTGTCAACGCCACTTGCTGGCAGCGTCAGCACGATGTTGCCGGCCGTGGCGTCGACCTGCAGCGTTCCGCACTGCGTCACGGTGAGCGCTGCAGACGCGGTAATGGTCACCCTGTCAACATCGGTCAGGCCGACGGCCGCCTTGAGCGCATCCCAGAGGCGAGCCCTATGCGCCATGGCAAGAGCGCCCGGGCAGAGCGCTTCTGCGAAGTACGCAATCCTCGAAACAAATTTAGTTGGCATCGATCAGTCCTTTCACGGTTGGGAGCGAGCGGCTGTTTACCGGCACGCCAGAAATATCAACTTGGTCCACCAGCGGACCCAGGAGCGGGGAAAGGTCAAGAAATCGCCCGCCGACCGCCCCAGAGCCATCGGCCTCCGGCAGCATGGTCACTCCTTGCACGCGGACCCACGTGACTGGCGGATCTCCGTCCTCGGGCGACAGGCGTGTGCCTGCGGCCGAGATATTCATCGCCGGGAAGCTTTGCGTGATGCTTTGCAGCGCGAGCATTGCGATCAGCTTGATCATCTTGGGTTGCTCCGACCCGCCGGCAATCGAGACGCGCAGCGCGTACCCAATCCCCTTTGTGACTTGCAATGCACCCGGCCAGATCGCCCACTGGTTGCCCCCGCCGTTCAGGTCGGCTTCGGTGTTGAGGTCAGCAAGCACGTTCAGATCGTTGGTGGTTGACCCGAGAATCCGGTATTCCACAGTGACCTGCGGGCCGGCAGCTTCAATGTCCAGGACCAGCGTGCCCCCACCGTATTGCGGCACAAACAAGGCTTCGTACACCAGAGCCAACCGCGCGGTCGCGTTCAAGTCGGGTTCACCGTTCCAGTCTTGCAAAAGGTTCAAGTCGCTCACGGGGTCCGGATCTGACAACAAATCGCCGCCCACGATGGTGCAGTCATCGTGCGTGCCTGGCCATCCCGCCGCGCGGTAGTCCACGGTTTGCCCGATGTTCTGGCTCGACGGCTGTCCAAAGTCCAGAGACGCATACGCCACTTCGCTCCAGTTGCCCGTGGAATCCTCGGACACCACCATCACGGTCTGCATGCCGTACAGCTGAGTCGTGAAGTCCCAAGGGAACCCGGCCACATATCCTGCGTGGGCCTCAGTACCCCGCAGGAAGTCAGTCATCGTTGCCGCGACTACCCCCGGGATAGAGCGCACAAGGAATCCGATCACGTCCACCGCGAACGGTGTTGGGCGGCAATACACGCTTTTTTGCGTCAGAGAGACGCCTTCGGGCTTTTCCGGGTTCGCATCTAGGCCGATCACGGTGTACTGCCGCCTGAATGGCGTTCCTACCCGCGTGGCACTAAAGGTGCGCAGCTCGAGACTCCAGATCTGGCTCAAGCCACCTTGCCAGCTGATCGACTGCGCACGGGTGCTACCGAGCAGCTGCAGCGCGCCATCTGCCACAGCGCCCCACAACTCCGCCCGCTCGAAGTTGCCAGTCACGTCATATGTCAGCGTAAGCTCAACGTAGAAGGTATTCCCTTGCCGCCCCAGCTGCTCGGTCACCACCGCCCGGGTCACCACCGGCGGACCACGCCCGATCAGCGAGCCGTTGGCCGGCGGGGTGTACGCCCCGTTCCACACATAGTCCCAGAACTCGGCCGACTCCGGCACCATCTGCACCTTGGCGCCGTCCATGTTGCCCTGCGGGCTCACATCCGACACCCGCAACTTCTGCCCCGGCGTGGCCTTGAAGTCATAGATCCAGATCGTGTCGTGCGCTGGGTTGCCGGCACTGTCGCCCGGCACGGGCACGCCATCCGGCCAGGCCGTGGCCAACGTAACAGTCCTGGTGCTGCCGACAAAGGCCTCCACAGGGAAGACCCGGTATTGCGCCTCACCAGGTATGCGCAGGCCGATGTACCGCGTCACCGCCCCGGTCGGCGACGTCGCCGGCACCAGGTCATCCAGGCTCAGGGTCAACAGCCCGGCGTTGTCCACCGCGGCATGCACGCGGCCGCCATAGCCCCATTGCGTCAGGTCGTGGCTGATGGCCATCACCGTGCCACGGTGAAAAGTCAGGTGCTCCAGATCCGTGTCGCACGATACCGTTTTGCGGTGATAGGCGTTCTGCCCCATGCTGAAGCGCGCCACGATCGCCGCGTGCGCTTCGGTGTTGATGCCCTGCAGCTGCTGCCTTGCTGTGCGCTGGGGCGTGTCCACCCCCGGGGCCTTGACCCGCACCGACTTCCAGGTGTAGTTGCGCTCCCGGTCAAAATATTGGAAGTCCAGTTCGTCAGCCGTCTCCTGGGTGTTGTATTCCACGCTGAAGCTCTTGGCCTTCATCGTCGTCATGTTCAGCACCGCTTCCACCGGCTGGTCGTCGCTGAACCAGATCACGCCCAACTTGCCCGTGTGCTCACTGCGGCTGCCCAAGCCTGCGGCCGCAATTGACTCGATCAAATCCCCGATGGACGTGTTCTCCTGCAGGAACAGGTCAAAGGTGAAGTCGTGCGCAGTGCAAAACTCCATGAAGCCCTGCAGGCCCTCGATGTCAATTTCATCGTCAGGCGCGCCCATGCCGGCGATCAGCCGGTCATCTTCGTCATAGATGCCGCGATACAGCAGCAGCATCAGCGCCCCGGGGTTGCTCAGCCCGTTGCTGCGGTCTGTCGCCGTCACCCACTCCTCGCCATTCCAAAAAGGCATCGGCAGGGCCGTGCAGATAGCGTTCAGTTCGTCAATCGCGCCGTTCAGCTGCCCGGTCGCCTGGATCTGCACCGCCAGGCGCGACTGTCCCTTGTAGTTGCCAGTGTCGAGCTGGTAGCTTTTGAGCGTCGCCCACTGCACGTTGTTGACAACACCGTCGCTGTTTTCATCGGCCGTGTTCTTGCTGATGCGGACTTCATACTGGCCGGCCTCCACGGTACGCTGGTATGTCGCGCGCAACGGCTTGCTGGTCGAGTTGGACAGCGTGACGTATGCGTTGCCGTTGAGCGGGAAAGGCTGCCAGCTCACATCTCCCACAGCGCGGAACTCGATAACGATATCGCACAGGTTTCCGCCGTAGGCACCGGTTTCCTTGCTCACCGAATAGAGGGTCGCCTCAATATCCACAGCCAGCACGATCGTGTCGGTACTGCTGGTGCGCGTTACATACGGACCAGATCCCACTGGCGCTTCCAGCACGCCACCGGGCACGCTGTCTACGTTGGTGGCCAGCCCGGGCAGGCCGGTGTTGCCGGTGGCAAAGCCGTCGCGCAGGATCTGCACGCCTTGGTAGTTGGCCAACGGCGTCTGTCCGATGCGCAGGCTCCCCACACTGGCGCAGTTCAGGCCGAAGTGAAACAGCTGCCACAGGTACTGCTCGCCGTTCGCAAAAAAGGTGTACGGTTGCGCGGCCAGATCCGGCACGCAATAAGGCTGGCCCAGCACCAGGCCCATGGGCTCAAACTGGCGCGCCCGGTTCTTGCCCGCCTGCAGGCTGTAACTCGGACTGTTCGCATTGTTGGCCAACGCCGGAGGCGGCTTTGCTGAAATCGGCTTCGGGCCCAGCAGCTTGTTGATCACCATCGAGCCGGCCAGGTAGGCAG
>CALRTF020000203.1:0-7558 GCA_943370985.1 Paenacidovorax caeni | reverse complement strand
TCGAAATAACGCAACATCAGCACGTTGTCGGCCAGGTAACTCGCATCCACCGTGGTGGACATCTGGCCGCCCAGCATGCCCTGCTGGACACCGACAAGAATGGTGACAACGCCGCGCTGCCCCAGGTAGGTCAGCAACTCGTGCAGGTGGGTGGTCAAAAAACGTTCATCGGGCATGGCGTTCAGGTAGCCGTTGATGCTGTCGATCACGACCACCTTCGCGCCCTGGTCTGCCGCCCGGCATACCGCCGTGGCGAATTCACCGGGAGACAGTTCCGCCGGATCGATCTGCTGGATGGTCAGCAAAGCCTTGTCATAGGCTTCCCGCACCCCCATGCCCAGGCCGTCTGCGCGGTTGAGCAGGTTGTTGGCCGCCTCCTCGAACAGGAACATGGCGCTGTGCTGGCCGCGCTCCGCCGCCGCAGAGACAAACTGGGCAGCCAGCGAAGACTTCCCCGTGCCTGGCGGACCGGCGATCAGGGTGCTGGTGCCCTCCTCCAACCCGCCGCCCAGCAGGGCATCGAGCGGCGCCAGGCCGCTGGTGAGCTGGCGTCGTTTTTCCATGACACGCGAATCGGCCGCCACCAGCCGCGGGTAGACACAGAGCCCGCCGTACTGGATGTCGTAGTCGTGCATGCCGCCGCGAAAAGCGATGCCGCGGTACTTCACCACACGCACCCGGCGCCGCTCCGCGCCATATTCCTTGACCGACTGCTCCAGCGTGATCACACCGTGCGCAATGCTGCGCACCTGCAGGTCGATGCCCGCTGCGGTGCGATCGTCGAGCATCATCACGGTGCAGGAGCGGCTGGCGAAAAACTGCTTGAGCGCCAGCACCTGGCGGCGGTAACGCAGCGGCGTATCGGCCAGCAACTGCAACTCCGACAGGGAATCAATCACCACGCGGGTGGGCTTGCGCTCCTCGATGGCGGCAAGAATCAGTTGCATGGTGGTGCCCATTTCCACCTCGGACGGGTGAAACATGGTGTATTGCGCCTCGGGTTGCAGCAGGTTCTCGGACGGCAGCACTTCCTGGATATGGATGCCGCCCATGTCCCAGCCATGCGACTCGCCAACTCCGCGCAACTCGCCTTCGGTCTCGGCCAGCGTGATGTAAACGACAGATTCGCCGTGCCTGGCGCCTTCCACGAGGAATTGCAGGCCGGTGGTCGTCTTGCCGGTACCGGGCTCGCCCTCAATCAGGTAAATGCGGTCCTTGGTCAGACCGCCGCCCAGGATGTTGTCGAGGCCGGGAATGCCGGTGGAGAGAAGGGATGGCTTGAGATTGTCCTGAATCTTCATGTGTACAAATAAGCAAGGTTGTCTGCCAAATGGCGTCAAGCAGGACAAGCAGCAAACCCATCAAATCTCGAGGCCGTTCATCGCGCTTTGAAAAATAATAACCAGCGGCAAATCCAAACGCCAGTTTTCCGGCCTCAGGCTGCTGTAGGACTGTGTGCCGATTCGGTATCACCCGTTTGCCGCTGGCCATGGCGACGTTCAGGCAGGCGCGCCCGCCGGCGCGCTGGATGTCAACTACTCGCGCAAAGCAAAAAGCCACCGCGAGCGGTGGCTTTTTTGTCGGCGTGGCGTCAGCGCGTAAAAGGCGTGGACTCGATGAATTTCCCGCCAGCACCTACATCCGAGGGCTCGGCGTTCGGGTCGGGCTTGGGCTGCGTTTTGTTGGTACCTTCTTCACCGAAAGTTTTCGCGGGGGGCGTTTTTTTGTCGACCGCGTTTTCATTGTTGTCACTCGGCTTGCCCTGCCCGATGCTTGCGTCACCCATGCTGTGCTCCTTTGCTGTTACCTTGAAAACCGGGCTCAGCTTGCAAAGCCGGACGGGCCGCCAGACTCTTGCGCGAGCGCCCGCTTGTCATCCTGGCGGTTGGCGTTGACCAAAAAAGGCCAGGCGGGACGGACCGGACCGGCACGCCCGGCTGCGGGCAAGCGGCTGTCGCCAGGGACCGTATAGCCGGAACGCAGACCCGACTGGCCGGCTGTCATGTCAATTACAAACTGGTTCATAAAATCCTCCGGAGGTGGCTTGCGCTGCCTGAAAATGACCTTCAGCGGACTTTAGCGGGGAGCCCCGGTGCGCCGTGTCAGACGTCGGCGGTTTCTTTGTAGGACAGCCGACCCGGGCTGGCCAAAGCATGGGCCAGAACCCCTTGCCCAGCCCCGGAACGCATTTTTTGGCGGCCCAGCTTGAAACGGCTGACAAACAGCCTTATGATTAGCACTCGATGGTATTGAGTGCTAACAGCCACTTGATCCAGCCTATCACTGCAGTCGCGCCCCGGCACGGCTGCTTTTTGATTCAAAAACCACTGTTTCACTATCAGGAGCCCTCCATGAAACTTCGCCCCCTGCACGACCGCGTGATCGTCAAACGTGTCGAAAACGAAACCAAAACCGCATCCGGCATCGTCATTCCGGACAGCGCTGCGGAAAAGCCCGATCAGGGCGAAGTCCTGGCCGTGGGCCCTGGCAAGAAGAACGACAAGGGTGAAGTCAGCGCCATGGCCGTCAAGGTCGGCGACCGCGTCCTGTTCGGCAAATACAGCGGCCAGACCGTCAAGGTCGATGGCGACGAATTGCTGGTCATGAAAGAAGACGACCTCTTCGCTGTGGTTGAAAAGTAAATCTCGCCAGCGATTTACTTTCGTCGAGGCTAACTTCGCAACGCGAAGTTAAGGGCTGAAAGCCCGGCCGGAGACAAAAGTAAGTTCTCGCACACCCGCAGCAAACCTATTTAACTGAATCTGGAGAATTAACATGGCAGCAAAAGACGTCATTTTCGGCGGCGAAGCCCGCGCACGCATGGTCGAGGGTGTGAACATCCTGGCCAACGCAGTCAAGGTCACCCTGGGCCCCAAAGGCCGTAACGTGGTGCTCGAGCGCTCTTTCGGCGCCCCCACCGTGACCAAGGACGGCGTGTCCGTCGCCAAGGAAATCGAACTCAAGGACAAGCTGCAGAACATGGGCGCGCAGATGGTCAAGGAAGTTGCTTCCAAGACCTCCGACATCGCTGGTGACGGCACCACGACCGCTACCGTTCTGGCACAAGCCATCGTCCGCGAAGGCATGAAATATGTCGCCGCCGGCATGAACCCGATGGACCTGAAGCGCGGCATCGACAAGGCTGTCACGGCCCTGGTCGAAGAGCTGAAAAAAGCTTCCAAGCCCACCACCACCAGCAAGGAAATTGCCCAGGTCGGCACGATTTCCGCCAACAGCGACGAAGAAGTCGGCAAGATCATCGCTGAAGCGATGGACAAGGTCGGCAAGGAAGGCGTCATCACTGTGGAAGACGGCAAGTCGCTCAACAGCGAACTCGACGTCGTCGAAGGCATGCAGTTCGACCGCGGTTACCTGTCGCCCTACTTCATCAACAACCCGGAAAAGCAGTCCGCGATTCTGGACAACCCGTTTGTGCTGCTCTACGACAAGAAGATCAGCAACATCCGTGACCTGCTGCCCACGCTGGAGCAAGTCGCCAAGTCCAGCCGTCCGCTGCTGATCATCTCGGAAGACGTCGAAGGCGAGGCCCTGGCCACGCTGGTGGTCAACACCATCCGCGGCATCCTGAAGGTGGTGGCTGTCAAGGCCCCTGGTTTCGGCGACCGCCGCAAAGCCATGCTGGAAGACATCGCCACCCTGACCGGCGGCAAGGTGATCGCTGAAGAAGTCGGCCTGACCCTTGAAAAAGTGACGCTGGCCGACCTCGGCCAGGCCAAACGCATCGAAGTGGGCAAGGAAAACACCATCATCATCGACGGCGCCGGCGCGGCTGCTGACATCGAAGCCCGCGTCAAGCAGGTTCGTGTGCAGATCGAAGAAGCGACCAGCGACTACGACCGCGAAAAACTGCAGGAACGTGTGGCCAAGCTGGCCGGCGGTGTTGCCGTGATCAAGGTGGGCGCTGCCACCGAAGTCGAAATGAAAGAGAAAAAAGCCCGCGTGGAAGACGCCCTGCACGCCACCCGCGCTGCTGTGGAAGAAGGCATTGTGGCCGGCGGCGGCGTGGCCCTGCTGCGCGCCAAGCAGGCTGCAGGCACCATCAAGGGTGACAACCCTGACCAGGATGCCGGCATCAAGCTGATCCTGCGCGCCATCGAAGAGCCGCTGCGCATCATCGTCTCCAACGCCGGCGAAGAGCCAAGCGTTGTGGTCAATGCCGTGCTGGCCGGCAAGGGCAACTACGGCTACAACGCCGCCAACGCGACTTATGGCGACATGATCGACATGGGTATCCTGGACCCCACCAAAGTCACGCGCACTGCCCTGCAAAACGCAGCGTCCGTGTCCTCGCTGATGCTGACGACCGAGTGCATGGTGGCCGAGGCTCCGAAAGACGAGTCCGGCGCCGGCGGTGGCGGCATGCCTGGTGGCATGGGTGACATGGGCGGCATGGGCGGCATGGGCATGTAATCCGGCTACTGCGCAGGCGCCATGCGTCGTTGGGCGGTGCTCGGAATCCTCACGTACCCCCAGGTACGCTCCGGTTCCTCCGCTCCGTCCGCATAGCCTGGCACCTGCTCGCTACGCCGTCCGGACATTCCGGACAACAAAAAACCCGCAGGGCTTGCGCCTTGCGGGTTTTTTTATGGGCGCCTGAACTCAGACCGGTTCGTCGTTGTTGCCGGGCTGGACCCACCAGTAGATCAGCAGCAGGAAACCGATGAGCGTCAGCATGATCAGTTGCCACCACCCGCTCTTGCCGATGTCATGCAGGCGCCGCGCGCCGACGGCGAGCGCCGGCAGCAGCAGGGCCAGGCCCACCAGGCCGTTGATCACGTCGCCCAGCATCGAGGCGGCCACCGAGACCAGGATCTGGAACAGGAAAAACCACCAGAACTCGGGACGCGATGCGCGCCCGGAAAAGGTGGCGTATTTGGAAAAGCAGGTCGAGATGGCTTGACCGAAGTTCATGTGTTCTCCTCCTCAGGAGTGTGCAGGGCAAATTCCCCGGGCCATGATAAGGCCGCCTGGTGGCAGCCGGCAGTGGCCGGCGCTGCGCTATTTTTGGGCCATCGTGCCCGCAGGCAACAGCCGGAGCGGGCCATAAAAAGCCTGCAGCTGGCCTTCGTTGCGTTCCCCCTCGGTAAACACCGCAAAGCTCAGCAGGGCCCCGGGCTCTTCACCAAAGGCCTTGCGGTAGTCCGCGCGGATGTCCCGCTCATGGCTCAACCACTGGTTGTAGCCCTGGTCGCCCGCATCCACCACGAGCTTGCGAATGCGGTCGGTCCTGTCATTGAGCACCACGTCTCCCGGCTTGTTCACACGCGACCAGCTGTAGATCAGCGTCGCAAAAGGCAATTCCTCGCCGGTCAGCAGCAGGCTCAGCTCCGACAACAAGGCATTCTTGATGGAAAAACGTGACCGGTCGCCCTCGAAGGCCAGCACCACACGCACCGGCACGTCTTCCAGTTTCTCCAGCGACGCATTGGTATCGGCCCCGGGCGGCGGCACATTCCATGAAAAACTGATGTTGCCCAGGTCGGCAGGTTCGATGCGGTGGCGGTGCCGCAGAATGCTGCCTGCCGCATCAGCCACAGCGCGGACCGAGTCGCGGCCTTCGTGCCGCACATAGCTGTACCGTGTGGGCTGTTTGCCCGGCACGCGGAAAATCTCCCACACCAGGTCATTTTCCCTGAGCCCGCCCTGTTTTGCCGGAACACTGAGCTGGGCCCAGGCGGTTCCCGTGACCTCAGGCGCGGGCCCCAGCGTCCCGCCCTGGGACACCGGTTCGTCGGTGTCTGCTTCGGCATCCGGCCCGGGGCTTGTCGCACAGCCAGCCACGAGTCCCAGCACCAGCGACAGGGCAGCGAGGCCGCTGAAACAGCGCAGCGGGAAGGATCGCCGGCCTGAGGGCAAGCGCGGGATCTGCAAGGCGGGTGGGACGGGAGGCAGCATGATGGGTGGCGGTGGACAGGTCAATGCCGGCAGTTGACCTGAACTTCCACGGCGCTGCAACGGAATACTTCACACAAGCGGCCGGATTCAGCCCCGGTTGATTTTTTGCAACAGTCCCGATGTCGAACCATCCAGTCCTGCGACATCGCCCGTTGCCAGCCGCCGCTCCAGGTCCCTGGCCAGCACCTTGCCCAATTCGACGCCCCATTGGTCAAAACTGTTGATGCCCCAGATCGCGCCGCTGACAAACACGCGGTGTTCCTGCAGCGCAATCAGGGCGCCCAGGCTCGCCGGGTCCAGTGCCTCGAGCAGCAGCAAGGTGCTGGGGCGGTTGCCGGGAAAATGTTTGTGGCCGCCTGCGTCCTCCTTGCCTTCCATCAGTGCCTGGGCCTGGGCCAGCACATTGGCCAGCAATTTTTCGTGGTGCCCGGGCAGGCTGCGCGCAGCCCGCTTGACGGCGACAAATTCGACCGGCACCACCTCAGTGCCCTGGTGCAACATCTGGAAGTAGGCATGCTGGCCGTTGGTGCCGGGTTCACCCCAGAGCACCGGCGCCGTCGCATAGGGCAGGGCCTGCCCGTCCAGGTCGACACGTTTGCCATTGCTTTCCATCTCAAGCTGCTGAAGGTAGGCCGGCAGGCGGCGCAGGGGGCTGCTGTAGGGCGCGATGCTGCGGCTCGTGAAACCGTGGAAATTGCGGTACCAGACATCCAGCAGCCCCAGGCGCACGGGCAGGTTGTGCGCCAGCGGCGCCTTGCGGAAGTGTTCGTCCATGGCATGGGCACCCGCCAGGAAGTCCCGAAAACCCTGGGCGCCGATCGCGATGGCCAGCGGCAGCCCGATCGCCGACCACAGCGAATAACGCCCGCCCACCCAGTCCCAGAAGCCGAAGGTGGTGCGGATGCCGAAGTCCTTCGCGGCCGCGACGTTGGTGGTCAGCGCGGCAAAGTGGCGCGCAATGTCGGTGCCGCCCTGCGCCTCGAACCACTGTTTCGCCGACGCGGCGTTGGTCATGGTTTCGATGGTGGTGAAAGTCTTGGAGGCGATCAGGAACAGCGTGTTCTGCGGCTTGAGCTGCGCCAGCACACCAGCGAGTTCTTGGCCGTCGATGTTGGAGACAAAATGCAGGCGCTTGCCCGGCAGGCGGAATTCTTCCAGCGCCAGAACCGCCATCTGCGGGCCCAGGTCAGACCCGCCGATACCGATGTTGACGATGTCGGTGATGGCCTCGTCCTGCCGCACTTGCCCGGCGTAAGCCAGCATGGCATCCAGCGTCTGGTGCACCTCGGCGAGCTCGCTCGCTATGTTTTCAGGAGCACTATCCCCCCGTCCGCCGGGGGCTGGGGCCGGATTTCTCAATAAAAAATGCATCACCGCACGGTTTTCCGTGCGGTTGATTTTTTCACCGGCAAACATCGCGTCGCGTCGCTGCTCGAGACCGCACTGCCGCGCCAGCTCCAGCAGCAGCGCCTGCGCTGGCGCGTCGATCAGGTTTTTCGACAAGTCGGAAAACACATGCGGCGCATCCTGGCTGAACTCCGCAAAACGTTGCGGGTTGGCGGCAAAGGCCTGGCGCAGGTCGACATTTTTCCCGGCGGCGGCGTAGTGCGCGTGCAGCGCCTGCCAGGCCGGTGTGCGGTCG
>CALRTF020000202.1:0-7642 GCA_943370985.1 Paenacidovorax caeni | reverse complement strand
CGACATAGCGGTAGGGGTGGGCCAGCGGCCACTCGGGGAAGGTGTTGGTCGAAAAGCGCTGGTGCACCAAACCCAGGGCCGACACGCAGCGCGGGTCGGTCAGGTCCATGTAGTAGGTACCCACCTGGTCGGCCAGCAGCAGGCCCTTGTAGACCACGGTGCGGCTGGACATGCTTGGAACGTAATATTCCTTGCTGTGGGTGAGCTTCAGGCGCTGGATCGCGGCGCTGGCGGTTTTGCGGATCACATAGAGCTTGCGCTCCAGCGCGTCCTGCACGATGACGTCGTTGCCGCGGCCGATGAAGATCTGGCGCAGGATGGGTTCCTTCTTGCGCACGGTCGGCGACATCGGCATGTCGCGGTTGACCGGCACATCGCGCCATCCCAGCAGGACCTGGCCCTCGACACGCACCGCACGCTCCAGTGCCTGCTCGCAGGCCAGGCGGGAGGCGTGTTCCTTGGGCAGGAACACCATGCCCACGCCGTATTCGCCGGGCGGCGGCAGCGTGATGCCCTGTTTGGCCATTTCTTCGCGGTACAAGGCGTCAGGGAGCTGGATCAGGATGCCGGCGCCGTCACCCATCAGCTTGTCGGCACCGACGGCACCCCGATGGTCGAGGTTTTCAAGAATTTTCAGGCCCTGCTGCACGATGGCATGGCTTTTGTGGCCCTTGATGTGTGCCACAAAACCAACGCCGCAGGCATCGTGTTCGTTAGCCGGACTGTAAAGGCCGTAGTCTTGAAAATGCCTGATTTCAGCAGCCGTGGTCATGGCGCACTCCTGGTCAATGGGAGGACAGCATTGGCGGCATCATGCGCACCGACCCTGCCCTCCTGGGTTCTTGATATGTCGCGGGGGAAACAGAGCATAGTGCAGTGCAACAACAATGCCAAGCCAAATAAATAGGGTCAGATTCCCATTAATTATTCATGCTGCGGTTGAAAATTTAATTGGGGACATATTCAAGGTTTGATGCCCTGCCATGCCCTAGGGCAGCACGGCTTTCTTGGGTGGCCGGCCCGCCGGCACCTTGCTGACCCGGCGGTCTGTCTGGGTCTGCAAATCCGCCATAAAAGCCGCATCGCCGAGGGCCCAGCCCTTGAGTGCGGACTGCGTCAATGCCTGCTGCTGCTCCGGCGGCAAGCCTTCTTGCACCATTTGCACATAGGCCGCTTCGCGCGCAAAAGGCGTGTTCCCGAGTGACCAGTATTGGGGGTGCGGCGTCACCAGCCGGTCGACGCGCAAGCCGGCGTAGTGGCCGTGGCTGGACCAGGGATAGTCGCGCGCCTGGGCCACCAGGCCATGGCGCACCGGATTGAGGTCGATAGACACCATGCAGGCCAGCAGGTAGCGCTCAGCCTGAATCACGGTGGACCGGTAGCGCCCTTCCCAGAGCGTTCCGGTGCGTCCCTGGCTGTCATTGAAATAGCGCACATAACGCCGGCCCGTGGCCTGCATCAGCTGCGGCACCCCGTCTGCCGTTTCCGGCGTTGCCAGCAGGTGGAAATGGTTGTCCATCAGCACGTAGGCGTGGATGGCCACCGAGAATTTTCGGGCGTTTTCGTCGATCAGTGCCAGCAGGGTCTGGCGGTCGGCCGTGCAGGTCGCGATGGCTTGCCGGTTGTTGCCGCGCTGGATGATGTGCTGCGGATAGCCCGGAAGACTGAGACGGGGGAGACGGGCCATGGTGTGATGCGCTGTGAGCCAGCGCATCATAAATCGGATCTGTCCCCCGATCGCCGCAAGCCCTTCGCCTCGGCTTAACGGACCACCTTGCCGTCGGGTGTGATGGTGACCAGATCGACCAGGCGCACGGACTCGTACTTTTTTGCGCGCAGGTTCACGCGGAATCCACCGACGTCGTAGTCGGTCACGGATTCAAAGGCTTTCTGAAGCGACGCCCGGTCCACCTTGCCGCCTGCGGCGCTGCGCCGCACGCCCTCGGCAAAGGTGCGGGCCGCAATATACCCCTCCACACTTTCATAACTCGGGTTCTGGTCGGTCTGGTTGAGCACATCCAGGTACTCCTTGATGATGGGCGTGCCGGCGCTGCGCGGCGAGGGCACGACCTGCGAGATGACCACGCCGCCGATCTCCTTGCCGAGCGCCGTGAACAGCGGGTCGATACCGACCACGGAAAAGTTCAGGAACTGGCCGGCATAGCCGGTCTTGCGCATGGCCCGGATAAAAGCCGCGGACGTATTGAACAGGCTGACCTGGATGATGGCCTGGGCATTGGCCTTGGCCAGCTGGGCCACGGCGGGGCCCACCTTGTCACTGTTGACCGGGGAAAAGGCGCTGGCCACCAGCGGCGGCAACTTCAGGTCGACCAGCGCCTGGTTGACCGCCGCCAGCCCGGCGCGGCCCATGGCATCGTCCTCGGCGAACACCGCAATCCGGTTCTGGTTCAGCGTCGCACAATGGCGCACCATCTTGTAGGCCTCATCGGCCAGCGCCGGACGGATATGAAAGGCATTGCTCAAGGAGGCTTCGCGCAGGCTGTCAGAGGCCGCGAACGGCGCGAAGAACAGCGTATTGGCAGGTTTGGCGACGGCAAAGGCCGCATCACAACTGGCCGTGCCGACAAAACCGAACAAGGCATCCACGTCGTCGTCGATCAGCTGTTTGGCGTTCGCAGCGGCTTTGACCGGGTTGTAGCCGTCGTCCAGCGTTTTCACCTCGATTTTGTAACCGGCCGCACCATTTTTGGCATTGATCGCATCGAAATAGAGCTTGGCGCCATTCAGGTAGGCCAGGCCGATCTGGTCTGCCGCGCCGGTCAGCGGCACCGACTGCCCGATCACGATTTTGCGGGCCGCCCTGCCCGTCTGGGACCAGATGGCGGGGCTCCAGACAGCTGCGCCGGCCGACAACGCGCTCGCAATAAGTGCACGACGATGGATTTTCATACAAGCCTTGGTTGAGTTACCACTGCTTACGCAAGATGGGTGCCGAATCCCCGGTAAGTCCGTCTTTTGTAAGCAAATGAACAGTGGCTGAAGGTTAGTGGTTTCGCCCGGTGAACGGGACGGTAAGGGATGCCAACACGTCATAAGGCTATGCTGCTCACGCGGCAGGCGCCGCCGGCATCGGAAGCCGTCAGGAACGCTTGAGCAGGGCCTGGATCTGCCAGGCCAGCACCAGCCCGGCCATCGAACAGGCCCCGGTCACCACCCAGGTCCAGTGCCAGTGGCCGGCCTGGGCCGCCACGCCGGCCACCAGCGGCGGGCCGAAAAACTGACCGGCGGCCGACCACTGCTGTACCCACCCGACCGTGGTCGCCACCGCCCGCGGGCCCGGCGCGAGCCGGACCGCGAGGCTGAACAGCGTGCCGGGGATCAAGCCGCCCACCATGGAAAAAACCAGCACGGCGAGGTATTGCAGCCAGGGGCTGCGATCCATGCCAAAGGCCACCGCGGTGCCCAGCGACATCGCCACAAATCCCGCAGCCAGCAAGGCGACCGGCGCCACCCCGCGATGCAGCAGGCGGCCGGCAGCCAGGTTGCCGATGATGTTGACACCGGCGGCCAGCGCCGTGAGCCAGGCCGTGTCCGCCGCCGTCACGCCAGCCTGCGCGTAGATCGAGGGGAGAAATCCGACCACAGCCATCCACTGGCCCGAATACATCGCAAAACTCAGGGCCACCGCCCAGGCGCCGCGCGAGCGCAAGGTGAGCCGGAGCAGGCTGCGCCAGGACGGCGCCCTCGCCGCCTGTTGCTGCAGATCCTCAGCCGGCCCAGGCACCGGCATGTCGGCAGGCACCCGCACAAAGACCAGCAGCGCGAGCAGCGCGGCCAGCGCGGCCAGGCCCCACCACCACAGGCGCCAGCCCCATGGGTCATCGGCCAGGGCCATCACCGCCGGGCCGGCCAGCAAGGCCAGCGCGGCGCCCAGCGGCATGTAAGCACCCCAGCCCCCCAGCACCCGGCTCAGCTGGCCGGGTGGCACCAGCACACGCAGCAGGCCTGGCGCAGGCAACACCACACACAGAAATCCCAGTCCTTCGAGGGCGCGGGATGCCAGCAACCCGGCCGGGGTTTGCGCGGCGCCGCCCAGCGCGCTGGCCCCGGCGAGCACCAGCAGGCCCGCCATCACACTGCGCCGTGGACCCCAGCGCTGGATCAGCAAGCCGGCCGGCAGGCCCAGCGCCATGCCCGCCAGCTGTACCAGCGACAGCAGGAAACCGGCCTGCAGCAGCGTCACGCCCATGGCGTGCTGCAATACCGGCAGCGCCGGCGGCAATTTGGCGACATGCAGCGCGGCCACCACGCCGGCGGCAATCACGCAGGCGGCGGGACGCATGGGCTTCAAGCGGGAAAGGCCACGCGGCCGATCAGGCGTTCATGTTCCCGGGCGGCAAAACGGTCGGTCATGCCGGCAATGTAGTCGGCCACCACGCGCTCGGGTTTTGCCGGGGCGCCCTGTCCGGCCAGCGGGCTGATCTCGAGCCGGTCGAAGCGGTCGGTGTGGGCCTGCGGCATTTCGGCCGGATCGGCCATGTAGACAGCAAACAGCTCGCGCACCACCTGCTGGGCGGTTTGTGTGGTCTCGACCACCTGTGGGTGGCGGTACAGGTTTTGCAGCAGGAAACGCTTGAGCATCGCGGACTTCGCGGCCATGTCCGGGCTGAAGCGCACCAGCGGCGGGCAGAGCCGCACCGCCCGGACGCTGTCCACCGCCGCCGCCGCCAGCGCCGCCTGCGTGGCGTCCATCACGTCGTACACCTGGGCACTGAGCATGCGGCGTATGGTCTCGAACAGCAGGCGGCGCCCCTGCAGTCCGGGATGCTGCAGCAGCGCTTCACGGCGGTACTGCGCAAACAGCTCCACCTGATCCAGCTGGTCCAGACCCAGCAGGCCGGAACGCACGCCGTCGTCAATGTCGTGCGCGTTGTAGGCAATTTCGTCGGCCAGGTTGGCGAGCTGGGCTTCCAGGCCGGGCTGTTGCGCGGGCTGTCCCTCTGCCGTCGCCAGAAAGCGTTGTGCCACACCGCCGGGCTCGCGCGCCTCGATGCGCCTGGCGTTGCGGCGCGAGCAGTGCTTGAGAATGCCCTCGCGGGTTTCAAACGACAGGTTCAGCCCGTTGTAGTCGGGGTAACGCTCTTCCAGCGTGTCCACCACGCGCAGGCTCTGCAGGTTGTGCTCGAAGCCGGCGCTGTCCGGGTGCTGGCTTTTCAGGCAGGCATTGAGCGCGTCCTGTCCGGCATGGCCAAACGGCGTGTGGCCCAGGTCATGCGCCAGCGCAACCGCTTCGACCAGGTCCTCGTTCAGGCGCAAGGTGCGCGCGATCGAGCGGCCGAGCTGGGCAACTTCCAGCGAGTGCGTCAGCCGGGTGCGGAACAGATCACCCTCGTGGTTGAGGAACACCTGGGTCTTGTAGACCAGCCGCCGGAAGGCGGTGGAATGCACGATGCGGTCGCGGTCGCGCTGGAAGGCCGAGCGCGTGGGCGCGGCCGGCTCGGCATGGCGCCGGCCGCGGGAATCGGCCGGATCGCAGGCATAAGGGGCCAACAAGCTCATGGTTTATGCATCAAATCTGCCGCCAGCCCCCGACCGACAAGCGCAAGCAGCTACTGTTTTTATAGCATCCGGCCACGGTTCAGTCACAGCTGGCATCAATCACTTCGCGCACCAGCGTGTCCGGGGCAGCGCGCACCGCGGCGCTGCCCGGCGTGTCGATGACAACGAACCTGAGTTCGCCAGCCTCGGCTTTTTTGTCCACGCGCATGAGCTCCAGGTAACGCCCGGCGCTGTCGTCCGGCGCCAGCTTCGGTCCAATCACCGGCAACCCGGCACGCTGCACCAGCGTGCGCAGGCGCTCGACAAACGCGGCATCGACACCGCCCAGGCGCTGTGACAGCCGCGCCGCCATCACCATGCCGCAGCCCACGCCCTCGCCGTGCAGCCACTGCCCGTAGCCGAGGCCGGACTCGATCGCGTGGCCAAAGGTGTGGCCGAAGTTGAGGATGGCGCGCAGGCCGGTTTCACGCTCGTCCTGGCCCACCACCTCGGCCTTGATTTCACAGCTGCGCCGGATCGCATGGGCAAGCGCGGCCGGCTCGCGTGCCAGCAGCGCGCCGATGTTGTTTTCAATCCAGTCGTAAAAGTCCATGTCGGCAATCGGCCCGTACTTGATGATTTCAGCCAGGCCCGCGCTGAGCTCGCGCGGCGGCAGGCTTTGCAACACGTCGAGGTCGCAGATCACGCGTTCCGGCTGGTAAAACGCACCCACCATGTTTTTTCCCAGCGGGTGGTTGATGGCGGTCTTGCCGCCAACGGACGAGTCCACCTGGGCCAGCAGCGTGGTCGGCACCTGCACAAAAGGCACACCGCGCATGTAGCAGGCTGCGGCGAACCCGGTCATGTCCCCGACCACGCCGCCGCCGAGCGCGAACAGCACGGTCCTGCGGTCGCAGGTGTTTTCCAGCAGCGCGTCAAAAATCAGCTGCAGCGTGGGCCAGTCCTTGTGCACCTCGCCATCGGGCAGGACCACCTGCAGCACGCGCCGGTAATGCGGCTGCAGCGCCTGGCGCAGCGCCCCGGCATACAGCGGCGCGACCACCGCATTCGACACGATCAGTGCCGTGCTGGCGGGCGGCAAATCCTTGTAGGTAGCCGGATCACCCAGCAGGCCGGCGCCTATGCTGATGGGGTAGCTGCGATCACCCAGCTCGATTCGTACCTGCTGCATCGCCGGAGAAGAAATTGCATCCATGGCTCAAGTGTAGAGGCTCCGCTTCAGGCCCCGGACGCCGGGCCTTATGGCCGCGAGGCAGGCGCCAGGCCCAGGTCTGCGAGCTGGTCGGCGATCAGGTGCACCAGGGCCGGTACCGAAGGCCGGCCGGTTTCAACCACCAGACGCGCGCATTCGCGGTACAGGGGATCGCGCAGTGCATAGAGCTCGCGCAGGCGTGCCAGTGGATCGGCCACCTGAAGCAAGGGACGATTGCGGTCGTGGCGCAGGCGCCGGAAAACATCGTCCGGCAGGGAATGCAGGTAGATCGCATGGCTGCGTTGCCGCAGGTGATCGCGGTTGGCCGCCCTGAGCACGGCGCCGCCCCCTGTGGACAGCACACTGGGCTCGCCCGCCGTCAATTCGTCGATGACGGCCTGCTCGAGGTCGCGAAACGGCTCCTCGCCTTCCCGTTCGAAAAACTCGCGGATGGACTGGCCGATCCGCTGTTCGATGACCTGGTCGCTGTCGATGAAGGGCCGGCCGAGGCGCCGTGCGAGATGCCGCCCGACCGTGGATTTCCCGGAGCCGGGAAGACCGACGAACGCGACATGGGCAGGTGAATCAGGGTTCACGGGGTCACCGGTCAGGAGGGGTCCAGCTCATCAGGACGTGTATCGCTCTGCCGGAAACCATGGCCGGCAACCGCCGGTCCGGGGCATCTGCCCGGCGCCAGCGGTGCGCCGCCGGTCACAGGCCGCCCGCTTAACGCAGAGCAGCGCCGTTGCTGATCATCTTGGGCGAGATGAATACCAGCAACTCGGATTTGTTGGCCGTGCGTGTGCGCTGTTTGAACAGATTGCCGACCCCGGGAATGTCGCCGAGCAGCGGGACCTTGGTCACGTCTTCGCGTTCGGTCTGTTCAAAAATGCCGCCAATCACGACCGTGCCGCCATTTTCGACCAGCAC
>CALRTF020000201.1:0-7653 GCA_943370985.1 Paenacidovorax caeni | reverse complement strand
TTCCCGAGGTTCGCGGCACCCTGCATGCCGCGCCGATTCTTTCGACCGTGGCGCACGGACGGCTGCGCGGTGTGGATGCGCGCGCCGCACTGGCGATGCCGGGGGTGCGGGACGTGATCCTGGCGAAAGATGTCCCAGGCGACCCTTTGCTCGCGACCTTTGTGCATGACGAGCCGGTGTTTGCCCTCGATACCGTCGAGCACATCGGCCAGGTCATCGGCCTGGTGGTCGCCGACACGGTCATGCAGGCGCGCCGGGCCGCGCGCAAGCTCAGCCTCGACATCGGGGAACTGCCGGCCATCCTCGATGTGCGCGCGGCGCTCAAGGCTGAAAGTTTTGTGCTGCAGCCGGTGTTCGTGAAACGCGGTGATGCGGCGCGCGCGCTGGCCTCGGCGCCGCACCGGCTTTCCGGCCAGCTCGAGGTCGGCGGCCAGGAGCATTTTTACCTCGAAGGCCAGGTCGCTTACGTGTTGCCGCAGGAGCAGCAGCAGTGGCTGGTGTATTCCAGCACCCAGCACCCCGGCGAGGTCCAGCACTGGGTGTCGCATGCGCTGGGCATCGCCAACCACGCCGTGCGTGTCGAGTGCCGCCGCATGGGCGGCGGCTTTGGCGGCAAGGAAACCCAGGCCGGCCACCTGGCGGTGTGGGCCGCGGTGGCGGCGCACAAGTTGCAGCGCCCGGTCAAGCTCAGGCTGGACCGCGACGACGACTTTTTGGTCACCGGCAAGCGCCACCCTTTTGCCTACGACTACAGCGTGGGTTTCGACGACACGGGCCGGCTGCAGGGCCTCCAGCTGCTGATGGCGGCCAACTGCGGTTTCAGCGCCGACCTCAGCGGGCCGGTCGCCGACCGCGCGATTTTCCACACCGACAACGCCTACTTCCTCGAAGACGTGGAGATCGCCTCCTACCGCTGCAAGACGAACACACAAAGCCACACCGCCTTTCGCGGCTTCGGCGGGCCGCAGGGCGTGGTGCTGATCGAGACCATCCTCGGCGACATCGCACGCCACCTGGGCCTGGACCCGCTCGATGTGCGCAAGCGCAACCTGTACGGCGTGGAAGAGAGGAACACCACCCACTACCAGATGAAGGTCGAGGACAACATCCTCGATCCGCTGCTATCGAAACTGGAGCAAACTTCTGAGTACCGGCGCCGGCGCGAGGCCATTTCGGCCTGGAATGCGCAGAGCCCGGTGATCAAGCGCGGCATCGCGATCACGCCGGTCAAGTTCGGCATCTCCTTCACCGCCACGCTGTTCAACCAGGCCGGCGCGCTGGTGCATGTGTACACCGACGGCAGCGTGCAGGTGAACCACGGCGGCACCGAGATGGGCCAAGGCCTGAACACCAAGGTCGCGCAAATCGTCGCCGATGAACTCGGCGTGGCCTTCGGCGACGTGCTCGCCACCGCCAGCGACACCAGCAAGATCCCGAATGCTTCGGCCACCGCCGCATCGGCCGGCACCGACCTCAACGCGCGTGCCGCGCAGTATGCCGCGCGCAATGTGCGCGACAACCTCGCGCAGTTTGTCGCCGGGCTCGATGGCTGCGGCGCAGGGGCCGTGAGGTTTGCCGGCGGCCACATCAGCTCGCCCAGCGCCAGCCGTCCCTTCCCGGAAGTCGTGCGCCTGGCCTACGCCAACCGCATCCAGCTCTGGAGTGACGGGTTTTACCGCACGCCCAAGATCCACTACGACAAGACCACACTGACCGGCCGGCCGTTTTATTATTTCGCCTATGGTGCGGCCTGCAGCGAAGTCGCGATCGACACGCTGACCGGCGAGAGCCGCGTGCTCAAGGTCGACATCCTGCACGACGTGGGCACCAGCATCAACCCGGCCATCGACATCGGCCAGATCGAAGGTGGTTTTATCCAGGGCATGGGCTGGCTGACCACCGAACAGCTGGTGTGGAACGACAAGGGCCTGCTGACCACCCACGCGCCCAGCACCTACAAGATCCCGGCGACCGGCGACATCCCCGAACACTTCCAGGTGGACCTCTGGCCCGAGCCGAACCGCGAGGACAACGTCTTCGGCAGCAAGGCCGTCGGCGAGCCGCCTTTCATGCTGGCGATCAGCGTGCTGGAAGCTTTCAGGGAAGCCATTGCGGCGGCGCGCCCGGGTCCGGTGCGGCTGGAGGCGCCGGCGACGGCGGAGCATGTGCTGAAGGCCCTGAAAAGCGCAAATCTGTCCTCTACCTAACTGGTATTCGAGTTACTGCGTTGATCACCACCACACGTATGCCGGAAAGATTGCCTATATCCTTAGCAAATGAGCGAACACCACAATTGAACTCTACGCTCCCTTCGAGCCATGCTTGATTGCCCTCCCAATTTCGTGCAATTTGATTTGCGTGCCCGTCGGAAACTGCTTCCTCCAAATAGAGCGCGACGGTAGCACCTGGTTCGACTTGTACACGATTTAGATACGACAGTTTGACGGTGGCTCCTGCGTATACAAAGCGAAAACTTCCTCGATCAACTTGCACGGAAAATGGCGAAAGGTTGATGAGGTGAAGAGCAATTCGGAGTTGCGCAGCCTCCCCAAGATTTATTAATGCAGCCTCGTGACGGGGCTGAAGATCCAAATAAATTAATTTACCCAAGCGGTCACTGGAATAGTACCGTCGCAGGAAAAATGGCGGAAGCCATCGAATCAACGAACGAAATATTCCGTAGATGGGTACGCTTTCAACCACAAAAACGATCTTCCGTAGAACCTAACGATCTCCAAGCGCTAGCGCTTCGGCATCGGAGGCGGTGCGGGGCGGGGGCCAGTCGCCGGAGGATTAACATTTGCTCGCTCTCTACGTCCTGGAGGCGGCGTTGCTGGCGGTGGTGGGGGAGTCGCTGGTCGATTGCTTGCCATATTTCCTCCTATTTAACAAATTCAACTAACTTCACATCGCTGGCTGAAACCAATATGCCGTCAAGAGTATTTAGGTCTTCGCCTGCCTCTTCAGGCTTATCTACATACGAGCGCTCCACTCTAGTGACCAAGTAATGGCCTTTATCGCCCTCGGTTGGCCATCTCCTCGGCCATCCAAACAAGCGCGTGCCATCTTTTAACTGTAGAACTATCCAACATGGTTTTTCGGCAAAAGCTCCGTAGTGTTCCGAAGGGTAACCTGATCGACCGGTGAGACCGAAACGACGTGCGCACTCGTGTATCCAATCATGTCTCGTCGCAGCCGCTATCGCCACGCCGAGTACAAGGGCGGTAACCAACGACGCAACCAACCGAGAATCCTCCGTCCAATTTCCCAACGCCAAAAAGCGACCCAGCCACTGAAGGAGAATTTTTTCACCCCCAACCAGAACTTGAACTATTACAGTGAATATCAATGCCTGTACCACCCGTTCAAATTGAGATGGTTTTGTATGCGGAGTAAAGCCGTAGTACACCCAGGCAACCAGAAAGCCAGGCACGAGATACTGCAGTAAAGCGACTACGTCTTTAGACAATTCCTGCATCGATCTTCCCTCAGAAGATGAAAGTTAAGAAATGAGGCGCAATATTTATCATCACTGCGCCAGGATCTCTTTCTACGTCCTCGCCTAGATGTTGTCATCCTTCAATCAGATGAGATATGAATTGTCTAATCTCAATTTGGCTGAGTTAGCGCTAAAAAATTTTGATCATGGAAAATCGTAAGGGATTTGCCAATTCTGCAAACATAGACGAGAGGTTCAGCTAGAAGCCCGCGCCGATTTCTCGATCGCGGCCAGCAGCTCCTGCAGCGCATCGATCTCGGCCGGCTTGACCAGGTGGTGGTCAAAACCGGCCTCGGCGGAGCGCCGCCTGTCCTCGTCCTGGCCCCAGCCGGTGAGCGCGACGATGACCACGGGATGGCCGGGGTGTTTGCTGCGGATCGCACGGGCCACGTCGTAGCCGTTCATGCCGGGCATGCCGATGTCCAGCAGCATCACGGTGGGCTGGAAGGCCGCGAACATGTCGAGCGCTTCCGCGCCGCCGCGCGCCACCCGGACCTCGGCGCCCAGCATCTCGAGAATCATGGCCAGGCTGTCGCCGGCATCGTGGTTGTCGTCGACCACCAGCACCCGTGTTTGTGCCAGCTCCCCGGTGCTGCCGGCGGGACTGCTGTCCCCGCTTTGCGCGACTTCTGCCACCGGCAGACGCACGGTGAATTCACTGCCCTGGCCGATGCCGCCGCTGCGCGCGTCCAGTCTGCCGCGGTGCATCTCGGCCAGGCGGCGCGACAGTGCCAGGCCGATGCCGAGACCGCCCTGGGTGCGCGCGCTGTCGCGTTCGCCGCGGCTGAACATCTCGAACATGCGCGGCAAGGCATCCGCGGCAATGCCGATGCCGTTGTCGGACACGCTGATGGCCACCGTGTCCCCCTCCACCTGCGCCCGCACGGCGATGCGCCCGCCGGATTCGGTGTACTTGACGGCGTTGTCCAGCAGGTTGGACAGGATCTGCACCAGCCGTACCTCGTCGCCGTCGAGCCAGACCGGCCCGGCCGGCAGCTCCACCGCCAGTTCATGGCCGGCGGCCTGTACCAGCGGACTGGCCGTCTCGACCGCGTTGCGCACCACCGTGGCAAGCTCCACCCGCGCGGTGCGCAGCGACAGCGTGCCGCGGCTGATGCGCGACAGCTCCAGCAGGTCGTCGACCAGCCGGACCAGGTGGTTGACCTGGCGCTCCATCATCGCGTGGACGGGTGCCGTCCGCTCATCGCCGCGCGCGCTGCGGCGCAGCAACGCGATCGAATTGCGCAGCGGCGCCAGCGGGTTTCGCAACTCGTGCGAAAGCGTCGCGAGGAATTCATCCTTGGAACGGTCCGACTCGGCCAGCCGGGCCGCCTGCTCGCGCATGGACTGTTCCGCCACCTGCCGGTCGGTGACGTCACGCGTGGTCCCGGCGACCGCGACCACCTCGCCGTCGGCGCCGAACACCGGCGCAAAAATATAGTCGTAGATGCGCCGCCCACCGGTGCCGGTGAAGGGGATCTCGCCGCGTATCGGCGCGCGGGTGGTGATCACCTGGTCGAGCTCGCGGTCGTGCATGTCCGCATGCCACTGCTCGTAGCCCAGGTCCATCCAGGTCTTGCCGCGCACATCGCTCACGCCCCAGGTTTTGAGCAGGGCGCCGTTGGCATACAGGGCGCGGTGATCGAGGTCGAACACGTAGACAAAGTCCGGCGTGCTGTCGAGCGCGGTTTCATAAATGCGCCGCTGCCTTTCGGACTCGGCGATCAGTTCCTGCTGGCGCACCTCCATGTTTTTCGCGTCGGTCACATTGCGGAAATAGACGGCGATGCCCTCGGCCGCAGGAAAGGTGGTGACCTCATACCAGCGCTGCTGGTCCGGGTAAAAAGCAGTAAACGAGGACTTCTCCCGCTGGTGCATGGTGCGCTCGTAATTACTGCCGAATTCGATACCCTGAAGACCCGGGTAAAGCGCCCAGATCTGCTGGCCCGACAGGGAGCCCGGCTCGCGCCCGAGGATGCGGTAGGCCTCCCGGTTGACATACCCGAAGCGCCATTGGCGGTCCAGCGTGTAGAAGCCTTCGGTAATGCTTTCCAGGATGGTGACGGCGTCGCGGCTGGCCTTGGCGGTCGCATCCTCGACGCGGTGAATCAGGTATTCCAGTGTGCCGTGCTCGTCGAACACCGGCGCATTGACAGGGGTCCAGTAACGTTCCTCGAAGCCGCCGTCCAGATCCTGTGGCAGGCGTAAATCGTAACGCTGCACCGGCATGACGTCGGGTGCACCCGTCTCGCGCACGCGGTTCAGAGATGCCGCCAGGTTTTTGGGGCCGTCGGCGTCCGGCCTCGCCGGATTGTCGGGAAATACCTCGAACAGGGGGCGGCCGAAGATCGCATCCGTGCTGCGGGTCACCTGCAAATACTCTTCGCTGGCCGCGACGATGGTGAAATCCGCATCCGGTTCCAGAACCAGAAACAGACCAGGCATATGGCGAAAGAGGCGCTGAATATCGCTGCGGGTCACGAGGCGGCAGTGGAAAGGGGATGGGCGCCTGAAGGCGGATGGTCTACAGGCTAAGCCAGCCGGCGCGCGGCGCGTGTAAGACGATGCATACACATCAGCAGTTTTGCCCCAACCGTTGGGCACATGCAACGGCGCGGGGCAAGCTGAGGTCAGCAAGCCCCCGGCACCCGCCGCACGGATTCAGCCAAAACGCAACAGTTTGGCATTACGAATAAGAATACTTCTCATTTGGATCGTATACTCAAGACTCCAGCCACATGCTGTGGAGCAGCCTTTGCCCTGCAAGGCCGCCTCCCGGGTGCAGCCAACTCCCAACCGCCGGAGCAGCGCCCGCCGCCCCCTTTCCACGGTCAGCCCGTCACCGTCACGCCCTGACGGTTGCGATGCCATGCCGTGCGGGCACCTCCGGCCACCCACCGAAGATCATGTCAAATCAGCTGCCCGCCCCTGCCCGTACTGCATCAAACGCCACCCGCTTCATCGCCAGGTGGATCCCTGTCGCTGCCGCTGCCTGCCTTTGTTGCGCCACCTGGGCGCAGGACAAGGAGCCTGCGGCGCTGGACAGCATCACCATCACCGGCACCCGCGAAAGCACCTCCACGCGCCTGCCGCTGACGGCCCGCGAGACGCCGCAGTCGCTGAGCACGATTGACCGCGAAGAAATCGAGCAGCGCTCGCTCACCAGCGTGGACACCGTGCTGCGCAGCACCACCGGCATCCATGTGAGTTTTTACGACACCCAGCGCCCGCTGTATTACTCGCGCGGTTTCCAGATCACCGATTTCCAGGTGGACGGCCTGCCCAGCTACAGTGCCAACACCAATCAGGA
This sequence comes from Paenacidovorax caeni, assembly GCA_943370985.1. Classification (GTDB taxonomy): domain Bacteria; phylum Pseudomonadota; class Gammaproteobacteria; order Burkholderiales; family Burkholderiaceae_C; genus Polaromonas; species Polaromonas caeni_A. The sequence continues at coordinate 844 of CALRTF020000201.1, read as the reverse complement.
ATTCGACACCGCCCTGTACGAGCGCATCGACATCGTGCGCGGTGCCAACGGCATCCTGACCGGTGTTGGCACGCCTTCGGCCACCATCAACCTGATCCGCAAGCGGCCGCAGCGCACCTTCGGCGGATCGGTGGCGCTGACCGCCGGCAGTTGGGGCTTGCGCCGCGCCGAACTCGACCTGAACGTGCCGTTGACCGCCGACGGCAGCGTGCGCAGCCGGCTGGTCGTGGCGCCGCAAGTGCGCGAAAGCTTCCGTGACCGCTACCAGGAGGACAAATACGCCCTGCTGGCCGTGGTCGAGGCCGACATCGGCAATGCCACCGTGGCGTCGGTGGGCTACCAGCGGCAGAACAACAAGCCGATCGCCGGCATCTGGGGCACGATCCCGCGTTTTGCCACGGACGGCAGCGAGATCAACCTGCCCATGTCGACCAACTTCTCCCCGGAATGGACACGCTGGTCGCGCGAATCGGGCACCCTGTTTGCCACGGTGGACCACCAGCTCAACGAGTTGTGGTCGCTCAAGGCCAGCTACAACCACACCGAAGGCAAAAACTTCAGCCTGCGCACCTATGGTTATGGCGCGACCACGGCCAGCGCGCCATTCATCAACCGCGCCACCGGCGCCGGCGTGCGGCTGTACGCCGGTGTCGGCGGCGGCACCGAGACGCAGGACACCCTCGACGCCTACCTGACCGGCAAGTTCGCTCTGGGTGGCCGCCAGCACGACCTGACGATGGGCTTCAGCAGCCTGCGCACCAACACCCACACCGACAGCTACACCAGCGTCGCCGGCTACAGCTTCACGGTTCCCAATGTGTACACCTGGGATGGCACGGCGCCG
>CALRTF020000200.1:0-7718 GCA_943370985.1 Paenacidovorax caeni | reverse complement strand
TATCCAGCGGTCGGGCGTATGTGTCACCAGGCGCGATCCCAGCCAGATGCCCGGCAGCGAGCCGGCCAGCAGCTTGGCAAGAAGTATCCAGTCGACCGAACCGATGGAGGCGTGGCCCAGGCCGGCTACCAGCGTCAGCGGAACGGCATGGGCAATGTCGGCCGCCACGATACGCGGCAAGGGCAGGGCGGGATACAGCAGCATCAGCACGATCACGCCGATGGCACCGGCACCGACCGAAGTGATGGTGACCAGCGCGCCTATCACCGCGCCGAACAGCACCGGCAGGGCCCAGTGCCGGGCCTGCGTCGCAGCGCCGAGTGCGGCCGCATCGATATGGCGCGGCGCGGCCTTGCCGTAAACCGCCTTGTACAGGGTGGCGGTGGCCGTCAGCAGCAGGGCCACACCGAGCGTGGTGGTCATCACCGCATGGGCGGCCGGGCTGGCCGGGCCCAGCAGATGCAGGGCGTACAGCGTGGCGAGGGAGGCCGGGATGCTGCCGGCGGCGGTCTGGCCGACGATTTTCCAGTCGACGATGCGCGCGCGCGCCAGGCTGATGGTGCCGCCCATCTTGGTGAAAGCGGCAAACAGCAGGTCGGTGCCTATCGCCAGATGCGGTTTGACGCCGAAAAAGAAGATCAGCAGGGGCGTCATCAGCGAGCCGCCGCCGACCCCGGTCAGGCCAACCACCAGGCCCACCGCAAAACCGGCGAAAACAAACGCGAAATCATGCATAAGGGACGGACTTTAGGGTGATCCCTTATGAAAACAAACTACAGATTTGTTGTTCGCTTATGCGAATAAGCTTATTTACCTGTGTTCATGCGCTGCCGCTGGCCTTCCATGCGGATTCGGACCGCCGATGGTGCGCGCCGCGCCATGCGGGCAAGCCCGCTGGAAGCCGCGCCCGGCGCCCCGCATAATCCACAGCAACAAGATGAGGGTGGTGGGACTGTGAAGCGGATTTTCGTCAAGTATTTCGGGTTCAGCGAGGCCGAACGTCACGCGCTGGACACGGTGTTCCGCCTGTCGGAATCGGGCGCGACGGTCTATGCGCCGTGGACGCCTGCCGCTGCCGAAGCGCCGGCGGTGCTGCTGGTGGAAGGCGACAGCTGGGAAGCGGCGCTGGAACTGGCCAATCCGGTGAACGACGGCATCCGGCTGGTCTGGGTCGGCGATGGACCGCCGCTCGAGGCCTGGCGGGTGTTTGCGGCGCCGGTCAAATGGTCGGCCGTGATCGAGGCGCTGGACGCCGAATTTTCGCCAGTGAGCACCCAGGCTCTCGCGCTCGATCTGGATCTGGCCCACGACCAGGACATGGACGTACATTTCGACGGCGAGGACGACACCGCACCCATGGCCCTCGACGGCGCGCCGGCCGCCACGCGGCGCGTGCTGGTGGTGGACGCCGGACGCGATGCGCGCCTCTACCTGCGCGCCAAACTGGCCGGCGCCGGCCTGTACGAAGTGGACGAGGCGGCCAGCGGCGCCGAAGCCTTGGCGCTGCTGGGCCAGAAGACCTACCACCTGGTCACCGTCGACCTGGGCCTGACCGACATGGACAGCTGGCAAGTGGTCAAGGCGGTGGACAGCACCCGGCCGGCGATTGCCCACATGTTTGTGACCGGTGACGAACCGGTTTGGCGGCGCGGCCTGCAAGCCCGGTTTTCCGGTGCGCAGGTTTATTTGCCCAAGCCGCTGGATCCCGAAAAACTCCGCATCCTGCTACAAACTTTGTAGCTGCTGGCCATTGCCCGGCAAGGGCTGGAGGCCAAAAAGACACCAAATCAGGACGGGCGCCGGAAACGGCAGGCCGACAGTGCCTGCGCCAGACGCAACTCCACCGGCAGCGGCTCGCCGTGCAGCCGCGCGGCCAGCAGTTCGCCGCTGAGGACCGCAAAACTGAGCCCGCGTGAACCCATGGCGGTGCTGAGCCACAGGCCCGGCAGCCCCGCGGCGTCGACGGCGCCCACCAGCGGCAGGCGGTCGGGCGAGGCACAGCGCACACCGGCCCAGGCCCGTGCCAGGCCGTCTTCAAAAACCGGCGCCAGCACTTGCGCGGTGGCGGGCAGCAGGGTTTTCAGCTTCGCCAGATTTTCCGTCTGGTCGCCGGGCCGGAGGTCCGTGCTGTCCTGGTCGCGCTGGAAACTGGCACCGGCCAGCCAGGCCAGGCCATCGTCGCCAGGCACGGCCGGGATGAAGCTGCCGCTGCCGTTGACCACAAAAGGCGGGAAAGCGGCTGTCGCCGGCGCATCTGCATGCAGACCCCAGGACATCTGGCCGCGGATCGCCTGCAGCGGCAAACCGCCCGCGACCAGCAGACGGCTCGCATGTCCGGCGGCCAGCACCACCAGGGCCGCCTGCGCCAGGTTGTTGTCCTGCGCATCAAACACCGTCCAGTGGCCGGTTTCCAGGTTGCGCCGCAATGCCGCGGCCTGTTGGCCACCGCGCCAGCGGATGCGGGGCTGCGCCAGCAGGGCTTGCACCAGGCGTGCCGGCTTGATCCAGCCGGCGCGCTGGTGCCAGCAGGCCGGGCCGACATCGCCAGCGAGTCCGGCCTCGGCCAGTTGCGCCGCCCCGGCGACCTCACTCCAGTCGCGCCCGGCTTCGGGCCAGTCGGCGGCCAGGCCGGCGCTGCCGTCCAGCCGCCGCTCGAACACGCCGCTGGCCTGCCAGTCGCTGCCCCGCTGCAGCAGGGCTTCGGCCTGCTGCCAGGTGGCGCGCACGCCGCAGCGCGTCAGGCGCGACAGCAGGCTGTCATCGGGCGAGACATGCGGCACCAGCACACCGGCCGGCAGTCCCGAGGCGCCGCCGGCAGGCGCTGCGTGTGCGTCCAGCACCTCGACCTGCCAGCCGCGCCGCGCCAGGCTGGCGGCCGCCGCCGCGCCGGCCAGGCCGCCGCCTATCACCACGCAACTTGTCGGATTGACGGCGCTGAAAGACATCGCCTTGCGCGGTTCCCAGCGCGGGTCGAACACCCCCTGCAGGTTGTCGCGTTTGGGCGGCAGGCCGGGGGTCTTGTGCACCACAAAGCCGCATTGGGTCAAGCCGTCGAGCACGCTGCGCGCAATCGTCCAGCTCGCGATGCGGGTGCCGCGGCGGCAGCAGCGCGCCACCGCCTTGAGGGTGTGCAAGTCCCAGATGCCGGGGTTTTTGGCGGGGCTGAAGCCGTCCAGGTAGACCGCATCGGCCTCGAATTGCTGCTCGCGCAGCACGGCCTGGGTGTCACCGATACACAGGCTCAGCAACACCCGGCCTTCTTCAAACACCAGCCGGTGCACGCCCGGCAGCAGGCCCCAGCACTGTGCCTGCAACTGCCGCGCCAGCGGCAGCAGCTCCGGATGGGCGGAAGCGGCGCGCAGCACATCGTCCGCGCTGGCCGGAAAGGCTTCGGTCGCGACAAAGTGCAGCAGGCGCGGCCGCGCCGGGTCGGCCTTCCAGGCTTGCCAGGTCACGAGGAAATTCAGGCCCAGGCCGAAACCGGTCTCCAGAATGCGCCACTGCGGCTGGTGTGCCCAGGCTTCGGGCATTCCACAGCCGCGCAGGAACACTTCACGTGATTGCGCCAGCCCGCCGAGTTCGCTGCGGTAGCGGTCGCCGAAGCGCGGACTGTAGGGCGTGCCGTCGGCCAGCCACTCGATGCGCTCCGGCATGTGGCAAATCAGGGGGTGGGTGGGATGTAGCCCTGGACCTTGTCGGCGCCTGTGCCGAAAAAATGGTTTTCCATCTGGCGGGCCAGGTACTGGCGCGCGCGTGCGTCGGCCAGGTTCAGGCGGTTTTCATTGACCAGCATGGTTTGCTGCTTCATCCAGTCGGCCCAGGCTTCCTTGCTGACTTCCTCCCACAGGCGCTTGCCCAGCGGGCCAGGGTAGGGCGGGAAATCCAGGCCCTCGGCCTCGCGGCCCAGTTTGATGCAGTTGACGGTGCGTGCCATGGGGAGTTCTTTCGTGAAGTATCGCGTCTAAGCGTTATAGATGTGTTGGGTATTAAGAACTGAATTTTTATTCGTTCCTGTTTTGTGTCAAGGCTCCCAGAATCCAGCTTCTACTTAATTCGCATGCCAATGCACTGGAATCAGGAAAGCCCACCATGACCACTCGCCGCCATTTTATGAATGTTTCCACACTGCTGGCAGTAGCCGTTGCGCTGGCAGGGTCGGCCGCAGCCGTCCTGGCGCAAACGCCGGCCGCCAAGCCGCCGGTGACCCTGCTCAACGTGTCGTATGACCCGACGCGTGAACTGTACGTCGAATACAACGCTGCTTTTGCCAAATACTGGAAGGCCAAGGCCAACCAGGACGTGACCATCAAGCAGTCGCACGGCGGCTCCGGCAAGCAGGCGCGCTCCATCATCGACGGGCTGGACGCCGACGTGGCCACCCTGGCGCTGGCCGGCGACACCGACGCGCTGGTCAGGAACGGCGGCTGGCTGGCGGCAGACTGGCAGAAGAAGCTGCCGCACAATTCCTCGCCCTACACCTCGACCATCGTGCTGGTGGTGCGCCAGGGCAACCCCAAAGGCATCAAGGACTGGGATGACCTGATCAAGCCCGGCGTCAGCGTCATCACGCCCAACCCCAAAACCTCGGGCGGCGCGCGCTGGAATTACCTGGCGGCCTGGGAGTTCGCCAAACGAAAGTTCGGCGGCGACGCACAGGCCAAGGACTTCATCGGCAAGCTCTACGCCAACGTGCCGGTGCTCGACACCGGCGCGCGGGGCTCGTCCATCACCTTTGCCCAGCGCAACCAGGGCGATGTATTCATCTCCTGGGAAAACGAGGCTTACCTGATCGAAAAGGAATTCGGCAGCAAGGTCGATGTGGTTTACCCAAGCCTGTCCATCCTCGCCGAGCCGGCAGTGGCTGTCGTTGACAAGAATGTCGACAAAAAAGGTACACGCGCCGTGGCCGAGGAATACCTGAAGTTCCTCTACTCCGAAGAAGGCCAGGACATTGCCGGCAAAAACTTCTACCGCCCCGCTGTTTCGCAAAAAGCCATCGCCAAATACGCCAAGCAGTTCCCCAAGCTGAACCTGTTCAGCATAGCCCAGGCTTTCGGCGGCTGGGCCAAGGCGGACAAGGACCACTTTGCCGACGGCGCCAGCTTCGACCAGATCTACACAAGGAAGTAAGCCCCGAAGCGGCCTTTAGCCGCCTCCCTCCAAGGGGCGCTCGCTGCGGCCCGGCAGAGCGGGTTCCGCGCCGGCCCTGGAATGAGAGTGGCTACAGGCCCCGGTTATCAGGCCAAGTGCTGCCGCAGATATGGACCGGTTCGGCTTGCCTTGATCTTGCAGATGTCGGCCGGCGTTCCGGCAGCCACGATGCGGCCGCCCTGTTCGCCGGCGCCGGGCCCGACGTCGATGACCCAGTCGCTGGCCGCGACCACGCGCAGCTCATGCTCGACCACGATGACCGTGTTGCCGGCGTCGACCAGGCCCTGCAACTGCGCCATCAAGCGGTCCACGTCGGCGGGGTGCAGGCCGGTGGTCGGTTCGTCCAGCACGTACAGGCTGTCGCCGCGCTGCGGGCGTTGCAGCTCGGTGGCCAGCTTGATGCGCTGGGCCTCGCCGCCCGACAGCTCGGTGGCCGGCTGGCCCAGCCGCAGATAACCCAGGCCGATGTCACGCAGCAAGGCCAGCGGTTTGTACACGGTCGCCTCGGCTGCAAAAAAATCGCAGGCCTGCTCGACCGTCATGCCCAGCACGTCGGCAATGGTTTTGTCCTGCCAGGTGATTTTTAAGGTCGCCGCGTTGTAACGCGCGCCGTGGCAGGCCGGGCAGGGCGCGTAAACACTGGGCATGAACAGCAGCTCGACGCTGACAAAACCCTCGCCTTCGCAGGTCTCGCAGCGCCCCTTGGCGACGTTGAAGGAAAAGCGGCCGGCGTCGTAGCGTTTGGCTTTGGCCGCGCGGGTCGCGGCAAACAGCTGGCGCACCTTGTCGAACAGGCCGGTATAGGTCGCGAGGTTGGAGCGCGGCGTGCGCCCTATCGGTTTCTGGTCAACCCGCACCAGCCGGCGCAGCGCGTCCATGCCGCTGGCAATGCGGCCGCCGGTGAGCGCCGCCACCCGGGGTTCGCCGTCCACCTCGCCCTCGTCCGGCGCGTCCGGCTCATGGCCCAGGTGTTCGCCCACCAGTTCGACCAGGGCCTGGCTCACCAGGCTGGATTTGCCGGAGCCCGAGACCCCGGTCACCGCCGTGAATACACCCAGCGGGAAAGACACATCGACGCCATGCAGGTTGTTGCGCCGGACAGCCTGCAGTTTCAGCCAGGCCTTGGGCTGGCGCGCGTGGCGCGGCAGCGGTGAATGCGAGCCGAAAAGATAGGGCGCGGTACGGGAGTTCCTGACCGCTTCGAGCCCGGCCGGCGGCCCGCTGTAGAGCACCTGGCCGCCGCGTTCGCCGGCGTCCGGCCCCACATCGACGATCCAGTCGGCGCGCCGCATCATGTCGAGGTCGTGTTCGACCACAAACATGGAATTGCCCGATTGCCGCAACTGGACCAGCGCCCGCAGCAGCGCCTCGTTGTCGGCCGGGTGCAGGCCTGCCGACGGCTCATCCATCACGTAGACCACGCCGAACAGATTCGAGCGGATCTGGGTGGCCAGCCGCAGGCGCTGCAGCTCGCCGGACGACAGGGTCGGTGTGCTGCGTTCCAGCGCGAGGTAACCCAGCCCGAGTTCCTGCAGGGTGGTGATGCGGGCCAGCAGGTCCTGCGCAATGCGCTGGGCGGCGATGCGTTTTTCTTCGGACAGGTTGGGCGTGCGCCGCACGTCGGGTGCGGCATCATGCGCGGCGCCGCCGGCCGCCACGCGGCGCGCCTTGTCAGCCCCGGCCTTTTTCCGGCTCAGCGTGGCGCTGTCCGCGGCCGGGCCGAACTCGCCGCGCGCCACCGGCGCCAGCAGCCCGGCCACGCGGTCCAGCGGCATCTGTGACAGGGTGCCGATGTCGACACCGGCAAAGGTGACCGACAGCGCCTCGCGCTTGAGGCGGCGGCCGTCACAGGCCGGGCAGACGCTGCCGGCCATGAAACGCGCCACCCTTTTTTTCATCAGCGCGCTCTGGGTGGTGGCGAAGGTGTGCAGCACGTACTTGCGCGCGCCGGTGAAGGTGCCCTGGTAACTCGGCTCGGTCTTGCGGCGCAGCGCAGCGCGGGTTTCGGCGGGGGTGAAGCCGGCGTACACCGGCACGGTCGGCTGTTCCTCGGTGAAAAGGATCCAGTCGCGGTCTTTTTTGGGCAGATCGCGCCAGGGACTGTCCACGTCATAGCCCAGCGTGACCAGGATGTCGCGCAGGTTCTGGCCGTGCCAGGCGGGCGGCCAGGCGGCCACCGCGCGCTCGCGGATGCTCAGGGAGTCGTCCGGCACCATCAGCTTTCCCGTCACTTCGAACACATGGCCCAGCCCGTGGCATCGGGGGCAGGCGCCCTGCGGCGTGTTCGGCGAGAAGTCTTCCGCATACAGCATGGGCTGGCGCGGCGGGTAGCTGCCGGCGCGTGAATACAACATGCGCACAAAGCTCGAGAGTGTGGTGACACTGCCGACCGAGGAGCGGGTGCTTGGCGTGCCGCGCTGCTGCTGCAGCGCCACGGCCGGCGGCAAGCCCTCGATCGCGTCCACATCGGGCACGCCGGCCTGGTCAATCAGGCGGCGCGCATACGGCGCGACCGACTCGAAATAACGCCGCTGGGCTTCGGCATACAAGGTGCCGAAGGCCAGCGA
>CALRTF020000199.1:0-7933 GCA_943370985.1 Paenacidovorax caeni | reverse complement strand
AGGCGGGCCTTCATCGAGACCCGCCCTGGTATGGAGTGTTGAAGTCGGCCGGGGTTCAATACAAACCACAAGAAAGCGCTTCATTTGCGCAAAAAAAGCAGCCCGGCCACCGGTCCCGCTCGCGCAGGACGCCGGCCCGGAGACTTCAGCGCAAACCGGCGATGTAATCGGCAACCGCACGGATCTCGCGGTCGTTCAGCTTGGCAGCGACCTGGTGCATCTGCAGGCTGTTGTCACGGGCACCGTCGCGGAAAGCCGTCAGCTGGGTGGCAGTGTATTCGGCATGCTGGCCGCCCAGGCGCGGGTACTGGGAAGGAACGCCGGCGCCGTTCGGGCTGTGGCAGCCTGCGCAGGCCGGGACCTGGCGGTCGGAAATGCCGCCGCGGTAAATCTTCTCGCCCAGCGCGACCAGTGCCTTGTCCTTGGCAAAACCGGCCTTGACCGGCTTGGAGGCGACCCAGAAGGCGATGTTGCGCATGTCCTCATCCGACAGCGCCGCGGCGAAGCCCTGCATGATGGGGTTTTTGCGCTTGCCGGACTTGTACTCCTGCAATTGCTTGACCAGGTACTCGGGATGTTGCTGCGCCAGTTTGGGGTTGGTGGCGATCGCCGAATTGCCGTCAGCGGCGTGGCAAGCCACGCAGACCGCGGCAAAAGTCGCTGCGCCCTTGACGAGATCGGGTTTGGCAAGCTTGGCCGCCGGGGCAGCCTCGCCGGCCGCCATGGACAGTGCCGGCACAGCCAGCAGGGCGGCAAACAGACAGGTAATCAACGAAGTGGAAACTGGCTTCATATCGGGGGTGTAATGGTTGACTCTAAAGTGGACTCGGCAATCGGCGCGCGCCTCGGCTGCATAAAAAAGCCCCGTCGGGACAGCAACTTAACGCAAAACTCCCTGATTTTACAATGGCTTGGGGGACAATCCCAAATATGAGCATATCTCCCCGATCCACACCCATCAAAACGCAGAAGCCAAGCCACAAGCGCCCCACCCCCAAAGTGGCGGCAGCCAAAATGGCGGCGGCGCTGGCGGCCCAGCCGCCGCAGTCTGCCGAGGCGAAAGTCGCCATGGGTTGGTTGCACACGGCCAAATTCCTGACCACCGCTCCCGAACTCAAACACCTGCCGCCGCTGGAGGTGCCGGAAATTGCCTTTGTCGGCCGCTCCAATGCCGGCAAGTCCACCTGCATCAACACGCTGACCCAGATCAACCGCCTGGCCTTTGCGTCCAAAACGCCGGGGCGCACCCAGAGCATCAACCTGTTTTCGCTGGGCAAGCAGGGTGTCATGGACGCGGTGCTGGCCGACCTGCCCGGTTACGGTTACGCCGCCGTGCCCAAGGCGGCCAAGTTCCGCTGGCAACAGGTCATGGGCAATTATTTGCAGACACGCGACACGCTGCGGGGGGTGGTGCTGCTGTGTGATCCGCGCCACGGCCTGACCGAGCTCGACGAAATCCTGCTCGACGTGATCCGCCCGCGCGTCGAGGAAGGCCTGAAGTTCCTGGTGCTGCTGACCAAGTCCGACAAGCTCAACAAGACCGAGGCAGCCCGGGCCCTGTCCATTGTGCGACTGCAGGCCGGCGGCGGCGATGTCAAACTGTTTTCATCGCTGAAGCGGCAAGGCGTGGAGGAAGTGGCCCAGCACCTGTGGCACTGGGCACATCCTGCGGCCGAGGGCGAAGCCGCCGCAACGCCGGCCGACGCGCCTGACGCGCCTGGCGCGGGCTAACACCCGGCGGGCCGGCCGGACCTGCATTTTTGAGACAAATCTGCCTTCAGCCCCTGTCAGACGGGCGTGAGCAGCTATTAAAAGCATAGCATCATGATCGAAACCCGCCTGCTGGACCTGCCCCACGGCATCACCCTGTCCTGCCGCATGGCGGGCGAGCCAGGCCGGCCGGTGCTGATGTTTCTGCACGGTTTTCCGGAAGCGGCGTTTGTCTGGGACGGCCTGCTGGAACACTTCGCGCAGCCCGCCAACGGCGGCTATTTCTGCATCGCCCCGAATTTGCGCGGCTTTGAACAATCCAGCGCACCGGCCGATCCCAAGGCCTACCGCGCCAAACACCTGGTGCAGGACATTGCGGCGCTGGTAGCCGAGGTCGCGCCGAATGGCCAGCTTGCCGCGCTGGTGGCCCACGACTGGGGCGGCGCCGTGGCCTGGAGCGTCGCGGCCACGCTGCCGCAGCTGATGAAAAAGCTGGTCATCATCAACTCGCCGCACCCCGGCACGTTTTTGCGCGAGCTGCAGCATTCGCCGGTCCAGCAGGCCTCGAGCGCCTACATGAATTTTTTGATTCGCCCGGACGCCGAAGCCCTGCTGGCCGAGGACGACTTCCGCCGGCTCTGGCAGTTTTTGACGAATGGCAAGGACCCGCAGGCCAGCGGCACGCCGGCCTGGCTCACCGACGCGGTCAAGGACCAGTACCGCGCGGTCTGGCGCGCCGGCCTAACCGGCGGCTGCAACCTCTACCGCGCCTCGCCGCTGCGCCCGCCGCGCCCGCACGATCCCGCCGCCGCCGCCGTCACGCTGCCGCCGGAGTTGCTGACCGTGCGGCTGCCGACGCTGGTGCTCTGGGCCATGGACGACATCGCCCTGCCCCCGGCGCTGATCGACGGCCTGGACGCCTGGGTGCCGCAGATGCAGTTGCAGAAGGTCGCGGGCGCATCGCACTGGATCGTGCACGAGCAGCCCGCGCTGGTGGCGCGCGCGCTGCAGGACTTCCTCATTCCGGGCTGAAGCCGCGGCGCTCTCTTTTTGATAGCTGGCGCCTCCCGTTGGACGGGGGCTGGAGGCATAAAAGATCCGAAGCTGCTCAGTAGATGGAGGGCTCGCCCCCGGGCCGGCTCTTGAAACGCTTGTGCACCCAGTAGTACTGCGCCGGCATGGTGTTGATGTAATCCTGCAGCCGCGCATTCATCAGCGCCGTGTCGGCCACAAAGTCGGCCGAGGGCACGTCGGTCCAGGCCGGCATCAGCTCCACCTCATACCCTGTGGGCGTCAAACGCGTCACCACCGGGACCACCCTGGCACGGCCGAGTTTGGCAAACCGCGACAGCGAGGGCACGGTGGCCGCTTCGACGCCGTAAAAAGGCACAAACACCGACTCTTCCGGGCCGAAGTTCATGTCAGGCAGCAAATACAGCGGCCCGCCCGCGCGCAGGGCGTTGATGATGGGCTGCACCCCTTCGGCGCGGCCGAACAGCCGGGCATTGGCAAAACGCCGGCGGCCGCGCAGGATCCAGCGGTCCAGCAGCTTGTTGGCCTGGTCGGTGTAGATGGTCGTGAAGGCGCGCGGCAGTTGCTGCGTCAGCGCCGCCCAGCCGGCGTCAAGCCCGACAAAATGCGGCGCAAACAGCACCACCGGCTGCGCCCCGTCCAGTTCGGCCAGCGCGCCCTTGAGCTTGAGGCGCTGCCTGAGCTTGTCCGGATGGCCATGCCAGAGCCAGCTGCGGTCCAGCCAGGCCTGGGCAAAATAGACGAAGGTCTGCCGCGCCAGCCGGCGCCGCTCGGGCTCGGGCCGGTCCGGAAAACACAGGCGCAAATTGGTCGCAACGACCCGGCGGCGCGGCGCCGCCAGCAGGTAGAGCAGCCAGCCCAGCAGCACGCCCATGGCGCGGATCAGAGGCAGCGGCAGGGCCGCCAGCACCTGCATGAACAGGATGCCGCCGCGGGTGAAGAGGTAGCTGGCGAACTGCCGCGGGGTTCTCAAGCGCGCTCTCCGTCCGCGTCCTGCTGGCGCGGCTGCTTGTAACGCGCATAACCCCACAGGTACTGGCCGGGCTGGGTCCGCACAATCGCCTCGATCGCCTGGTTGATCACAGTGACTGCCGGCAACAGCTCGGTTTTGGGAAGACGGTCCAGTGCCGCCAGCGCCGGCCAGATTTTCAGGAAATAACCCTTGCCATGGCCCAGGCGCTCGCAGCTGACCGGCAACACGACCGCGCCGCTTTGCAGCGCCAGCCGCGCGGCCAGGGTCATGGTGTAGGCCGGTTTGCCGAAAAAAGGCGCCCACACGCCCTGCCCCTCGGGCGGCACCTGGTCGGTCAGCAGCGCCACCGCCTGGTTGTTCTTGAGGGTGCGAAACATCTGCCGGATGCCGCTGAGGCTGGCCGGCACCACCGTCAGCCCGGGCCGGCTGCGCGCCAGCCGTTCCAGCCGCGCCAGCCAGGCCTTGCGTGCCGGGCGGTAAATGGCCGTGATCGGCCCGTACAGCTCGGCCAGCGCCTGCGGCCCGAGTTCAAAACTGCCGCAGTGCGGCCCAAAAAACACCACGCCCTGGCCGCGCGCAAAGGCCTGGCTGACATGGGTCTGCCCCTCGATACGTACATTGCCCAGGCAGGACTCGTTCGGCGGGCGCATCCACAGTTTCGGCAATTCGGCGACAAAACGCCCGGCTTCGCCGATGGCAGGCCGGGCGGCAGCAAACGGCAGGCCGGCCTGCGCCACATTCGCGCGGAATTCGCGCCGGTAGCCGGGACTGAGCCACCAGACCAGCCAGCCCAGGCCCGCGCCCAGCGCATGTAATGCGCCCAGCGGCCAGCGGGAGAAAAACCGGAACAAAAGGATCATGAAAACAGGCGCAGGCAGCAGGGTGGGCGGACGGATATAATGGCGGCTGTCGCCGAGTTACTGAACAACTTGCAGGGCGACATTAAACCAAACTGCTAAAGCGTTCGCCGAGGCACCCCAAGCCGGCAACGCGCCGACTAACTTCATGGAGTGTACGCAATGGCGAACGATTTTCTCTTTACTTCCGAATCCGTCTCCGAAGGCCATCCCGACAAGGTGGCTGACCAGATTTCCGATGCCATCCTCGATGCCATCTTCAAGCAGGACCCGCTGTCCCGCGTCGCTGCCGAAACCCTGACCAACACCGGCCTGGTCGTGCTGGCCGGCGAGATCACCACCAACGCCCATGTGGACTACATCCAGGTCGCGCGCGACACCATCAAGCGTATCGGCTACGACAACACCGAGTACGGCATCGACTACAAGGGCTGCGCGGTCATGGTCTGCTACGACAAGCAGTCCAACGACATCGCCCAGGGCGTGGACCACGCGTCCGACGACCACCTGAACACCGGCGCCGGCGACCAGGGCCTGATGTTCGGCTACGCCTGCGACGAAACGCCCGAACTGATGCCTGCGCCGATTTATTACGCGCACCGCCTGGTCGAGCGCCAGGCCCAGCTGCGCAAGGATGGCCGCCTGCCTTTCCTGCGCCCGGACGCCAAGAGCCAGGTCACCATGCGTTATGTGGACGGCAAGCCCCACAGCATCGACACCGTGGTGCTGTCGACCCAGCACAGCCCGGACCAGTCCGAATCCTCCACCAAAATGAAAGCCTCGTTCACCGAAGCCATCATCGAGGAAATCATCAAGCCGGTGCTGCCCAAGGAATGGCTGAAAGACACCAAGTACCTGATCAACCCGACCGGCCGTTTTGTCATCGGCGGCCCCCAGGGTGACTGTGGCCTGACCGGCCGCAAGATCATCGTGGACACCTACGGCGGCGCCTGCCCGCACGGCGGTGGCGCGTTCAGCGGCAAGGACCCGTCCAAGGTGGACCGCTCGGCCGCCTACGCTGCGCGTTACGTCGCCAAGAACATCGTGGCCGCCGGCCTGGCCAAGCAATGCCAGATCCAGGTCGCCTACGCCATTGGTGTGGCCCGTCCCATGAACGTCACGGTCTACACCGAAGGCACGGGCGTGATGTCGGACGAAAAACTCTCGACCCTGGTGAACGAGCATTTCGACCTGCGCCCCAAGGGCATCATCCAGATGCTGGACCTGCTGCGCCCGATCTACGAAAAAACCGCCGCCTACGGCCACTTCGGCCGCGACGAACCGGAATTCACGTGGGAGAAAACCGACAAGGCAGCCGCCTTGCGGGCAGCAGCCGGCCTGTAAAGGCCGCCGCGCACCGCGCGGTATCGGCAGGCGGGCGACGTTCATATTCGCATCGCGAATGTGAACGCAAAGCACAAGACGGACAATGCAGCTGCGCTTCGGGCCGCCGCGGGCCTGTAAGGCCCCGGGCGAAGCGGGCTTGTCCGGCGTTTAGCGCAGGCTCATTTCCCGTAGCGGAGTCAAGGGCCAGAGGCCGGTGCCGAAGCCACGGTAGCGATCAAGTGCAGGATGTTGACGATCAGCCCGCCCGTGTGCGGGCTGTTGTTTTCAGGCCCGTTGCGCCATGCGCTCCACCTCGGGCGGACGCAGACATTTCATCAGCAAGTCGTAATCCACGGGTTTGACCAGATGGTGGTCAAACCCGGCTTCGGTGGCGCGTTTTCTGTCATTGGACTGGCCCCATCCGGTCAGTGCAATCAGCAATACCTTGCCACCGCCCGCTTGCTGCCGGATCAGGCGGGCAGCGTCATAACCGTCCATGCCCGGCATGCCGATGTCCATGATCACGATATCGGGGAGGGTCGCCCTGACCTGCGCCACGGCGGCCAGACCGTCATACACGGTGCTCACGGCGAACCCGTCCATGCCGAGCAGGGCGCCCAGGGTGTCGGCCGCGTCAACATTGTCGTCAACCACCAGCACTTTTTTCAGGCCGCCGGAGGCCACCGGTGCGGCGACCGGCAGCTCTTCGCGCAATGCGTCCTGCGTCGGTCCGGTGACAACTGGCAAGGTCAACACAAACTCGCTGCCTCGGCCCGGACCGTCGCTGACGGCATGCAGCTTGCCCCCATGCATTTCCGCGAATTGCCGGGCCAGGCTCAGGCCGATGCCCAGGCCGGTCGGCGCCTCCCCGGGCACGGGTGTCTGCGCAAACAGGTCAAAAATCCGCGTCATGGATGCTGGCTCCAGCCCGATGCCGTTGTCCCGTACGCTGAAGGTCACGGTATCGCCCTGCACCCCGGCCGTCAACACGATATGCCCCTGGGGCGGCGTGAACTTGGCCGCATTGACCAGCAGGTTGGCAACGCTCTGGACCAGGCGCGCGTGATCGGCGTCGAGCAGACAGTCCACCTCCGGCTGGTTCACCTCGATGCTGTGCTTCTTGGCCTCCATGACCGAACTGGATATTTCCACGGCATGGTTGACCACCGACCTCAGGGTGATGCGGTCCTTCTTGAGCACCACCTTGCCGCTGGTGATGCGCGCGACATCAAGCAGGTCGTCCACCAGCCGCGTCAGGTGTGTCACCTGGCGGTCCACCACGTTGCGCAAACGCGTGACCGGGTCGGAATCCGGATGCAGGTGTTTGAGGATGCCCATCGATGTGCGGATAGGCGCCAGCGGGTTGCGCAGCTCATGCGCCAGCGTGGCCAGAAATTCGTCCTTGCGCTGGTCGGCATCGCGCACCTGGTACTGGCGCTCCCGCGCGCGGATCGCGGAGCGGGCCGCAGAAATCAGCGCGATGGTGCGCACCGGCCGCTCCATCAGGGTCACATTGCCCAGGCGTTCCACGGCACGCCTGACATCCAGCGAGTCAGCGCCGCTGCGTGTCAGCAACAGCACCGGGAGATCCGACCAGGTCGGCTGGCTCGCCACATACTCGGCCAGCGGACGCAGCGCCGACCCGCTGATCACTTCCTCCGCCAGCAACAGCGCGCCCGCGCCGCGCGGCAACTGCTCGAGCAGTTCAGCGGTGTTACGGCAGACCATGCTGCCGATATTGACCGAACGGAACACCCTGGACGTCAGGTCCGCGTCCTGGCCCGTGGGCGTGCAGATGACGATGCGCCGCTCCACCTAGCGGACCCCGGAGTGGCGGCCTTCCGCCTCGGCCGCATTGCCCAGGTAAACCGGTACGCCCGTCAGGATGCCGCGGAAGCCGCGCAAAACCTCACCGACGTGGATGCCGTCGGCGGACATGGAAAACTGGCGAATGGTCCGCTCGTGCAGGCTGCCGCGCTTCTTGAACACGGAAACGGCCTGTTTGACCTCGCCGTCATGCTCGAAATAACGCAAC
>CALRTF020000198.1:0-7946 GCA_943370985.1 Paenacidovorax caeni | reverse complement strand
CCGGGTTTGATGCCGTGGCCTGGCTGCAGCGTTTCGGCTGGCCGGCGGTGCTGGGCATGGCGATTTTTGCAGTTGGCGGCTCCGCCGGCGGCTACGTGCTGGTCAAGCTGTTCTGGCGCTGGCGCGTCTGGTTCAAGCGGCGTGTGCTGCGGCACGGAAAATAAGGCTGCGCGACAATAGGCGCAGCCCTCCATCCACACTCAAGATGACTTCTTCCCCCACCCTCCTGCCCGACACGCCCTGCTACCTCAACGGCGAGATCACCGCGCTCAGGGACGCCAAAATCAGCGTCATGGACCGCGGCTTCATTTTCGGGGACGGCGTGTACGAAGTGGTTCCGGTTTACGGCGGCAAGCCTTTCCGTTTTGCCCAGCACATGGCGCGCCTTGGCCGCAGCCTGGCCGAACTGCGCATCGCCAACCCGCTGGCCCCCGACCAGTGGCGCGCGATTGTCATGAAACTGGTGGACGGCTACGCGCTGTCACAACACACCGCGCCCGAAAAAATCGACCAGCTGGTGTACATCCAGATCACGCGCGGCGTGGCGCTGCGTGACCACGTGATGCCGCCGGACCTCTCGCCCACGGTCTTCGTGATGACCAGCACCATGAAACCGCCCACGCCGGAGCAGCGCGCCAGGGGCGTGGCCTGTGTTACGGCCGATGACTTCCGCTGGAGCAAGGCCCACATCAAGGCCACCAGCCTGCTGGGCGCGGTGTTCGCGCGCCAGATCAGCGCCGACGCCGATGCGGTGGAAACCGTGATGTTCCGGGATGACTTCCTCAGTGAGGCCGCCGCCTGCAACGTCTGGGTGATCAAAGGCGGCAAGGTACTGGGCCCACCCCGCGACAACCTGGTGCTCGAAGGCATCCGTTATGGCCTGATCGAAGACATCTGCCGCGATGCCGGCATTCCCTTCGAGCTGCGCCGGATCAGCCGCGACGAGGTGTTTGCTGCCGACGAGCTGCTGCTGTCCTCGGCGACCAAGGAAGTGCTGGCCATCACCACGCTGGACGGCCAGCCGGTCGGCAGCGGCAAACCCGGTCCGGTTTACGCCCGATTGCATGCGGCCTACCAGCGCGTCAAACAGGAGACCCCCGCATGAGCCAGCCCACCCCGCCGTCCGGCGTCCCCACTCCTGAAACACCGCGCCAGGAATCGCTGATCGAGTACCCCTCGCAGTTTCCCATCAAGGTGATGGGTGAAAAGGTCGAGGGCCTGGTCCACGCCATCAGCATGATCGCCCGCGAGTTCGACCCGGCCTTCGACGCCTCCACCATCGAGCTGCGCGAAAGCAAGGGCGGCAAATACCTGGGTATCACCGTCACGGTCACCGCCACCAGCCGCGAACAGCTCGACGAGTTGTACCGCACGCTGAGCACACATCCCATGGTCAAAGTGGTGCTTTAAAAATGGTGCCCCCACGCTCCGCCGCTACGCGGGTCGCTGCCCCCCGAGGGGGCTGGCCTTGCTTGGGGCGGCCCGGCGCGGCGGCCGTGCCGTGTTAACCCGTCAACTCGGGCAGGTCGATTACCTGTCCACCTGGCAAGCCATGCAGGCCTTTACCGCGGGTCGCAGCCGCGGCGCTGAAAACTCAAGCCAAACCGGCCTCCAGCCCCCGCCTGACGCGGACGATCAGCTATGGATTTGTGAGCATGCGCCGGTCTACACCCAGGGGCTGGCCGGCAAAAGCGAACATGTGCTGAATCCCGGCCGCATCCCCATCGTGCAGACCGACCGCGGCGGCCAGGTCACCTACCACGGGCCCGGCCAGGTGGTGGCCTACCCGCTGCTGGACCTCAAACGCGCCGGCTATTACGTCAAGGAATATGTCTACCGGATCGAAGAGGCCGTGATCCGCACGCTGGCGCATTTCGGCGTGACCGGCCACCGCGTCGGCGGCTCGCCCGGCATTTATGTGCGGCTGGACGACCCAGCATCCCATGCAGCGCTGACCGGCCCACAGAACCCCATCGACCCTTTCCGCGGCCTCGGAAAAATTGCCGCACTGGGCATCAAGGTCAGCCGCCAGTACAGCTACCACGGCGTGGCGCTCAACGTCGCGATGGACCTCGAACCCTTCTCCCGTATCAACCCCTGCGGCTATGCCGGACTGGCCACCACAGACCTTTCTACAATCGGCGTATCGGCAAGCTGGCAGGAGGCGGCAGATGTGCTGGGCCAAAAGCTCCTCACTTATCTGGCGCCCTGAAGCCACCCCCCAAGGCAAACACCATGAGCACCCAAGAAGTCGTCCGTGAAATCCAGAGCCAGGAGGCCTACAACCCGCTGGCCAAACAAAAGGCGGCGGCCAAGCTGTCGCGCATCCCGGTCAAGGTGGTGCAGGGCGAGGTGCTGAAAAAGCCCGAGTGGATCCGCGTCAAGGCCGGCAGCCCGAGCACGCGTTTTTACGAGATCAAGCAGATCCTGCGCGAGAACAAGCTCAACACGGTTTGCGAAGAAGCCAGCTGCCCCAATATCGGCGAATGTTTCGGCAAGGGCACGGCGACCTTCATGATCATGGGCGACAAGTGCACACGCCGCTGCCCGTTCTGCGACGTCGGCCACGGCCGGCCCGACCCGCTGGATGTCAACGAACCGCTGAACCTGGCCAAAACGATTGCGGCGCTCAAGCTCAAGTATGTGGTGATCACCAGCGTGGACCGCGACGACCTGCGCGACGGCGGCAGCGGCCATTTTGTCGAATGCATACGCAAGACCCGCGAGCTGTCGCCCGGCACGACGATTGAAATCCTGGTGCCCGACTTCCGCGGCCGCGACGACCGCGCGCTGGAGATCCTCAAAGCCGCGCCGCCCGACGTGATGAACCACAACCTGGAGACCGCGCCGCGCCTGTACAAGGAAGCGCGTCCGGGTTCGGACTACCAGTTCAGCCTGAACCTGCTGAAAAAATTCAAGGCCCTGCACCCCGAGGTGCCGACCAAAAGCGGCATCATGGTCGGCCTGGGCGAGACCGACGAGGAAATCCTGCAGGTCATGCGCGACATGCGTGCGCATGACATCGACATGCTGACCATCGGCCAGTACCTTTCGCCCTCGAACAGCCACCTGCCGGTGCGGCGTTATGTGCACCCCGACACCTTCAGGATGTTCGAGGAAGAAGCCTACAAGATGGGCTTCACCCATGCGGCCGTCGGCGCCATGGTGCGCAGCAGCTACCACGCCGACCAGCAGGCCCATGCCGCAGGCGTGTCGGACCGCCCGGCCGGTGTGGCCGACAAGGCCGACGCGGCGGCGCTGACCGCGCCCTGAGCGCCCCAGCCGGCCTGCACCGGCGCAGCGCCGGCGTTTATGCTTGCCGCCATGTCTGCCAACCTCTACGCACTCGGCGCCATCGCCCTGTGGGCCACGCTGGCCTCGCTCGGTGTCGCGCTCCAGCATGTACCGCCTTTCCTGCTGACCGGCATTGCGCTGCTGGCCGGCAGCCTGCTGGCCCTGCCCTTTGTGCTGAAAGACCGCCGTGTGTGGGCCATTCCCGTGTCGACGCTGGCGCTCGGCGTCTACGGCCTGTTCGGTTTCCACTTCCTGCTGTTCATCGCGCTGCGCCACGCACCGGCGGTGGAAGCCAACCTCGTCAACTATTTGTGGCCGCTGTTCATGGTGGTGCTGGCACCGCTGTTCCTGAAAAACATGCAGCTGCGCGGCGTGCATGTGGCCGCGGCGCTGCTGGGTTTTGCGGGTGCGGCGATCGCCATCCTGGGTGCGCGTGAAGGCACAGCCGGCGGCACGGGCTGGGCCTGGGGCTATGTGCCGGCACTCGGATCGGCCCTGATCTGGGCCAGTTATTCGCTGCTGACACAACGCGTCGCGGCCTTCCCGACCGCCGCCATCGGCCTGTTCGGCCTGGTGTCCGGCGTGTTGTCCCTGCTGTGCCACTGGCAGCTGGAACCGGCGGCGGTCTTGTCCGGCCGTGACTGGGCGCTGCTGGCGGTCATGGGCCTGGGCCCGCTGGGGGCCGCCTTTTTTCTCTGGGACAAAGCCCTCAAGCTTGGCGATGCGCGCCAGATCGGCATCCTCAGTTACCTGACGCCCTTGTGCTCCACCGCGCTGCTGATGGTTGTCAGCGGGCGGGCGCTGAGCTGGAGCATTGCGGTCGCCGCTGCGATGATCATCGGGGCGGCTGTGATGGGGACGCGTGGCAAATAGTTTTACCCGCCCCTACGACGTTACGCTGCATCCCCGGCTTGCTTCAGACAGCAGTCTCAACTCCCCACTCCCACCCCTAGCCCCTCCCTCGCCCCGCTGGGCGATGGAGGGGGACCTCATTTGGCCGCGTGTGCTGCGCTCGCGTGCAACCATGACCGTTCGTTGGGATTCCCGTGCAGGAAGCGCTTCGCGCTTCCTGCACTCCGAACGGGGTCCGGTATCCGGGTTTTGGTTTTCTTCCCCCACCCTTCTGTATGCGCCGAGGAGCGCAGGGCCAGACGGATCAGGGATCGCGATTGTCTGAGCCGAAGGCGAGTTCGAGCGAGACCCCGGCTGGATCGAGCACCGCAGGTTGCCCTCCGCAGCGTCAGCGAAGGAGGGACGCAGACAGCAGGGTCGCCTTTTCTTTGCTTACTTTCTTTTGGCGAAGCAAAAGAAAGTGAGTCGCCCGCCGGGGCGAGACCCGGCTTGCAGGCAAACCACACGCCATCGGCAAGATTTCAATCAAATCGGCCTCTAGCCCCCGTCCAGCAAGCACAAATAGCTATTATTTCCATAGCACACCAACCCCCAGCCCAGGCGCTGCATGACGCAGCTCGAGCTGGGTGCCGTGCGCCTGCGCCACCAGCCGGCACAGATACATGCCCAGGCCGACGCCGCCGGTGGCACGCTGGCGCGCGCTGTCGGTGCGGTAAAACGGCTCGGTCAGGTGCGCCAGCTGGGCCTCGTCCACGCCCGGGCCGAAATCACGCACGTCGAGCAGCACGCCGCCGTCCTGCGGCTGCAGGCGCACACACGGCGGTCGCGCAGCGCCGGCGCTGTAACGCAAGGCGTTGTCGAGCAGGTTGCGCAGCAGCAGGCGCACGCGGGTGCGGTCCAGCGACAGCGGGGGCAAGCCGGGCGCGATGTCCAGCTCGACGGCCTCTGCGCCAGCGAGCTCGGCCACGGTCTCGCGCACCAGCGCCGCCAGGTCCACCGTCTCGCGCTGCAGCGCAGCGTGCGGGCTGGCCAGGCGCTCGCTTTCCAGCAGGTCGCTGATCAGGTCGCGCATCTCGCCCAGATCGCGCAGCAGCGCTGTCCGCTCGGCGCTGCCCGGCGCATCGGGACCGGCAGGCAGCAACTCGGCATTGAGCCGCGCGCGCGTCAGCGGCGAACGCAGCTCATGGCTGAGCGCCAGCAGCAGGCCGCGCTTGGCGTCCAGCATGCCCTCGATGTCCTGCGCCATGGTGTTGATGCGCCGGGCCAGGTCCCCCAGTTCGTCGCGACGGCGCAGCGGGATCGCCTGGTCGAAGGCACCGCGGCCGAAACGTTCTGCCCCATCGCGGATGTCGTCCAGCGGCCGCAGCAGGCGCCGCACATAGGCATAGGCCGCCAGCACCAGGCCCAGCAGCAGTACCAGCGTGATCCCGCCGATGCCGCCCGGCTCGCGCTGCCACGGCAGGGTGCCCAGGCCGAAGGTCAGGCGGTGGCCGTCGGCGGTGCTGCGGCTGCGCCAGTCGGCGCCGCCCGCCTCGTGCCGGTCCAGACGTTCGTTCTTGTCGTCCAGCCAGCCGCGCCGCGGCCGGTCCGCGTGGGAATCCCAGTTGACCACCGGCCCGCTGATGCGTACCGAAATCGGCAGGCGCGCCACCAGCGCCTGGGCCCGCGCGATGTCGGGCGGGCTGCCGATGTCGGCCGCCAGCCGGTCCATGTAGTCGCTCACGATGGGCCGGGCCGCATCGCGCCAGCCGCCGCCCAGCGCGCGCTGCATGCCGCCCATGAAGACCGCGCCCATGGCGAGGGCCAGCAACACAAACACGGTGATCAGCCGCAGCCGCAAGGAGTGCCGCCAGCGGTGCCGCCATGGGCGTGGGGCCTGCGCGGCTGCGGCCTTCACGGCGCCGCCTTGCCGACCGCCAGCGCGTAACCGGCATTGCGCAGGGTCTTGATGCAGTCCAGCGGCTCGAGTTTTTTGCGCAGCCGGCTGACCACGATGTCGACCGCACGCGTGTAGAGCTCGGCTTCGTGGCCGCGCAGGTGGTTCAGGATGTCGTCGCGGCTGAACACCTTGCCGGGCTCGGCGGCCAGCAGCGCCAGCAGCTCGAACTCGGTGCCGGTCAGCTCGATGGGCTCACCGGCGCGGCGCACCTCGCGGGTCTCGAGGTCGATGGCCAGGCCCTGGAACTCGCGGCGCCGGCCGGCCGGCGCCGGGCTGCGCTGGCGCCGCAAAATCGTCTGCAGCCGCGCCACCAGCTCGCGCGGCTCGAAAGGTTTGGGCAAATAGTCGTCGGCGCCGAGTTCGAGCCCGACCACGCGGTCCATCACGTCGCCGCGTGCGGTCAGCATCACGATCGGAATGTCGCTGCCCCGGCGGATTTCCCGGCACAGCGCAAAACCATCCATCTCCGGCAGCATCACGTCGAGAATGGCCGCGTCATAAGCCGTGGCCTTGAGCATCGCCAGGCCCTGAGCGGGTCGCAGCGCACTGTCGAGCACGAAGCCAAAACGCGCGAGGTAAGCCGCCAGCGGCGCGGCCAGGTGTTCATCGTCGTCGATCAGCAGGATGCGGGGCATGCAGACATCATAAGAAGCTTTGCAGCAGCGCTCACCACGGGTCGGCGCGGCCTATGGGGCCCAGGTGGGTGTGGCGGAAGCCGGCGGTGTACTTGAGCCCGTAACCGAGCGCGCGGTCAAACCCGATGTGTGCACACCAGACCAGCGCGATGGACAGCAGCGCAGGCGTGGTGCCCAGGATGCCCAGCGCCAGCAGCACCAGCGGTCCGGCATAGGCGTGTGCGGCGTTGTAGGCCGCAGCGCCGGCACGCGGCCCGGCCAGGTAAGCGAAGAGGGACAGGTCGGGCAGCAGGAACAGCAAGGCGAACCAGCCCCAGCCCGCGCCAAACTCCGCGTAGGCCGCGGACGCCAGCGCCAGCACGGCCAGGCCCTCGAGGCGCAGCAGCGCACGCACGCCGCCACCGGCGCTGCCGGCGCCCAGCGCAGGCGCGGCCTGCTCACGCGCAGTGGCGACACGCACCACACGCGCCCCGGTGGCGCCGAAGCTGATCGCCTTAGCCACGGTGGCCCCAGCGGCGGCCCCGTTGCATGAACTCGCGCACTTTCTGCTGCTGCTCGGGCCGCAGGTTGTCGAAGAAGTCGGCGGCGGCAGCAATCACCTCGGGGCTGCCGGCCTGCAGCGCCGCGGTTTTTTCAGCGATCAGCTTGCTGGCACCGGCCTGGTCCAGCTTGTTGCCGGCAAACAGGCCCTGCACCGTCGCGCGTGGGTCCTGCGCACCGCGCAGGGCGGCGCGCTGGGCCTGCAGCTTGTCGGCAAGCACCGAGAGCTTCTGTTTCTGCGCGGCATCCAGGTCCAGCTTTTCGCCGACCTTCTCGACCATGCGCGCGCGCGATTCCGGCGAGGCCTCAGCCCCGGACTGCCAGCCGCCCGGACCGCGGTGCGAACAGGCGCCCAGACTGCCGATGATCAGCGCCCCGCCGAACAGGCCGAGCAGGGTTCTCTTGATAAAACGTTTCATGAAGCACCTCTTTTGCGAATGAGTGGAGAGGGTTTGTATGGTGCCGGTGGAGGACGTACAGAGGGTTTCGTGGGGATTGCGGTGTGTTTCGGTTTGTTTCTGCGGGCACGATGCCCTGCTGGGAATCCGGCATCACGCTCCGACCCGGGGCCGCCTTCAAAAGAGTTTCAACTCCCCACTCCCAACCCCCCGCCCTTCCCTCGCCCCGCTGGGCGAGAGAAGGGAGCCTCATGTGGCCGCGTGCGCTGCGCTCGCGTGCAAACATGA
>CALRTF020000197.1:0-7963 GCA_943370985.1 Paenacidovorax caeni | reverse complement strand
CGGGAAACCGAACAGCAGGAAAAAGATCAGCCCCACAAACATGATGGGGGCGAAGTTGGCGATGAGGAATTCCATGGCGCTGTCCTTATTTCACGTCGGCCGGGGCCGTTTTGGTGTCGGCCAGGCGGCGGATCGCTTCGGCGAGTTCTTCCTCGGCGGATTTGCCCTCGCTCTTGACGGCGGGGTCATCCACCATGCCCTTGAGGAAGGCAACACGCTTGATGAATTCGGAGACACCCTGCAGCAGCAGCAGCGTAAAGCCCAGCGGCATCAGCAGGTACACCGGCCAGCGGATCAGGCCGCCGGAGTTGTTGGACATCTCGCCCGAGTTGAAGCCGTTCATGAAGAAGGGCCAGGCGAAATAGATGATGGCCAGGCACATCGGCGCAAGCATGAAGGCAAAGCCGAACAGCTCCATCTTGACCTGGGTGCGACGCGTGAAGCGGCTCGCGACCACATCAATGCGCACATGTTCGTTCTGCAGCAGCGTGTAGCCGGCTGCCAGCAGGAAGGAAGCGGCAAACAGGTACCACTGCACTTCAAGATAGGCATTGGAGCCGATGTTGAAGGCCTTGCGGACCACGGCGTTGACGCCGCTGATGACGGTGGAGGCCAGGATCAGCCAGATCGACCACCGGCCAACCAGGCTGTTGAGCCAGTCCACGAAGTTCGACAACTTGAGTAACGCATGCATTGCTTTGTCTCCAGGGTAAAGAAGGCCCGCATCGAGGCTTCCGGACACCGCTGTGAACGGCTGCTCCGGACGCAAAAGCGTGAGGGATGCGGGATTTTATAGAGAAGGACGCCGGCCTAGCTGACATCATTTTGACGATGCCGGCCCTGCGGGCTAGGGGTAAACGCGAGTATGTGGCCGTGCGCAAGCGGCCTGCGCGCGGCCGCGCCGCCTCAGAGGGACGGCAGCACCGCCAGCCCGCTGCCTTCGGCCATGCGGCCCACGGTACAGGCGCTGTCAAAACCGTGCTGCGCAAAAATGGCCAGCACCTCGGCCTCGGTCTCCGGCGAACAGGCCACCAGCAGGCCGCCACTGGTCTGCGGGTCGCAGAGCAGCGCCTGCATGGGCGCCGGGATGCCGGCGGGCAACTGCACCTCGTGCCCGTAGCTGGCCCAGTTGCGCCCGGAGGCGCCCGTGACCATGCCTGCCGCCGCCAGTTCCAGCACATCCGGAAGCAGCGGGATGCGGTCCAGCGCGATCTGCATCTGCAGGCCGGAGCCGCGTGCCAGTTCCAGGCCGTGACCGGCCAGCCCGAAGCCGGTGATGTCGGTCAGCGCATGCACACCGTCGAGTCTGGCCAGATCAATGCCCGGTTTGTTGAGCTGGGTGGTGACGGCAATCATCCGGGCATAACCCTCTGCATTGAGCGCATCCTTTTTCAGCGCGGCCGACAGGATGCCGACACCCAGCGGCTTGCCGAGGATCAGCACGTCGCCCGCACGGGCACCCGAGTTTTTCTTGACCCGCGAGGGATGAACCAGCCCGAGCACCACCAGGCCGTAAATCGGCTCGACCGAATCGATGGTGTGGCCGCCCGCAATCGGAATGCCCGCATCGCGGCAGACATCCTGGCCGCCGCGCAGGATCGCGCCTATGGTTTCCAGCGGCAGCACATTGATCGGCATGCCGACCAGGCCCAGCGCCATGATCGGTGTGCCGCCCATGGCATACACATCGCTGATGGCGTTGGTCGCGGCGATGCGGCCGAAGTCATACGGGTCGTCGACGATGGGCATGAAAAAGTCGGTGGTGGCGATCAGCGCCTGCTCGTCGTTGAGCAGGTAGACGGCTGCGTCGTCGGAGGTCTCGATGCCGACCAGCAACTGCGGTGGAATCGGCAGGTTGCTGGAGTTTTTCAGGATTTCGGCGAGCACGCCGGGCGCAATCTTGCAGCCGCAGCCGCCGCCGTGCGACAGGCTGCTGAGGCGGGGAGCGCTGGCGGGCAGGGTGGAGGCGAGTTTTTCGGGGGCGTTCATGGGGTGGCTTTCAGTGCGCTGTTGACCAAGTTTATGACAAGCTGCTTTTCGGTTTCCGGTGCAAACAGCGGGGCGCGTGCGCGGCACTGTTGTTCAAGCCGTGCCAGAAAGGACGGATCGGTGGCGCAGCGCTGCAGCAGTCTCGCCAGCGCGGCGTCCTCGCCGGCGGGAAAGTAGCCTTCGTAGTCCGCGCCCAGCATGCCGATGTTGCCGCTGACAGCCGAGGCCAGCACAGCGGTGCCCGACTGCACCGCCTCAACAATCACCTGCGCGCCGCCTTCCATCAGCGAGCTGTTGACCAGCACGTGGGCGCGCTTGATGTGCTGGCGTGCCGCGGCGCGCGGCAGGTTGCCGAGCCAGCGATAGCCGGCAACCGACTGCTCTGCCGCATGGGCCGCTTGTGCCAGTCCGGGCTGCAGCGCCGCGCCGATCTGTTCGAAATGCATGGGTGTGGGGTAGGCAGCGGCGGCGGCACGCAGATACGTCATCGGGTCTTTTTCGTCCCGCAGGTGGCCGACCATCACTGCCCGGAACGGACTCTGGGGTTTGCGTGCCGGCCGCAGGGGCCGGGCCGACTGGTAAATCACGCGGGTCTTGGCGCGCAGCGCAGGCGGCAGTGCCGCCAGCCCGTTCTCCTGCAACACCACCAGCTGGCTGGCCAGCGCCAGCGACAAGCCGGCGTCGGCATCGGTCTGGATGTCACGGTACAGGTCGGTGCCGGTCAGCACCACGATCAGCGGCCTGCCGGGGCAGTGCCGCGCCCAGGCCTGGATGGACGGTGCCGAGCGGCGCGCATGCAGCGCGATCATGACGCCGGCCGACGGCCCCGCGGGGCCGGGCCAGTGGTCCAGCAGCGCGGTCCCACACGGGCCTGTCAGGAATCGGGCCCAGCGCTGCGCGGTGTGCCAGTTGCCGTTGTTGGCTTCGCGCAGGGCCGGGCTGACGATAAGGACTTGGCTGGCGCCAGATCTGCTGACCAATGGATGACCTCGTGTCACGGGCTGCGTGCCCGTGCCACAGGTTAACAGTTCGTCAGGACGGCCGTTCGACGTCGGTGGTCCGGGCCTGCAACTCGCCTTTTGCCGCGTTGTAGGTGAAGTTTTTCCGGGCCAGCGCCGGCTGGTAGTTGAGCATGTCGATCAGGAAGCTCAGCGCGCCGAGGTTGTTGCCCAGGCGGTCGAAACTTCCGGCCGCGCGGGCCTCCTGCGCGGTGATGCCGGTCTGCAGCAGCTGCTCGACGAGGTCGCGCATGTGGGTCACCGCGAGTGCGGCCTGTTCCAGATCCAGCACCGCCATCACGCCGCGCATCTGTTCGAGTTGCCCGGGCACGGCGGCCAGGATGGTCTTGTCCTCCGGCGTGCGGAAATAATTGTCCAGCGATTTCTCCAGCTGGCCGAGCAGGCTGCGCAGTTCGTTGACCACGCTTTCCATGGTCTGTTTGTCGTTGTGGCGCCGGTACAGCGCTTCCATCCAGGGATCCGGCGCCAGCGCCTGTCCGGCGCGCGCGCTGTCCAGGCGTTGCGCGAGGCGATTGCTGCGAACCGTGAGCTGCGTGTCCTTGGGGTCCAGGTCATCGAAGGCGGCTTCGAGGTACAGCAGTGCGGTGGCGACTTCCAGGCCGAGGTCCTGCGAGGGCGCCTGGCCGGAAGCTGCGGTGCTGTCGATCACCCGCGTCAGCGCCTGCGCCAGCGGCTCGCTGGGCGGATGCAGCTTGACCAGTGAGTCGGTCACGAGGCTGAACTGGTCGCTGACCATCTTGAAGCGGGTGAGGTCGCCGGCGGTCACCGAGGACCAGCTTTCCTTGGCCGACCCGATCCGCTTGCGCGCCTGGGTGATCAGCGCCGGCGCGAAGCGGTCGAACTGCAGGGCCTCGTAGTCGACCGGCAGAAAGCGCTCCAGGCCGTAACTCGCGCGCACCGCCGACAGCACCGGCGCGTCGCTGGCGCGCGCGGGCGCGGCCTGGGTACAGAGAAACAGCAGGTCCTGCGCGAGGCGGTCCGAGGCGTGCGGCATGCCGCGGGCCAGGTTGGCGTACTGCAGCAGGATGCGCAGAATCGCCCGTTTGGCATACACGTCCACCTTCAGCAGGCGCCGCGCCAGCGCTTCAAAAAAACCGGCGGCAATTTTCCAGAATGTCTTGAGTTCGGCTTCGGTGTCGGTTTGCGCCAGGCCCAGGCACATGTCGGACAGGTTTTGCGCGGCCGGCGCATCGCCGGTGCGAACCAGCTTGAGGGTCAGCCGGTCCAGCATCTGCCGGGACGCGTCGCTGTAGGCCGTGGGGCCAACGCTGACTGGCAGTTCCGGTTCCAGCCAGCGCCATTCGAACACCCAGAGGTCGGCAGGGTGGACGCGGTCGGCGCCGACCAGGCCCTGGATGTCACGGTACTGGGGAAACAGCGAGACCGCCGACACCGGCTTGCCGCCCATCACATCCTCGAGGTAAGCCGTCAGTGCAAAGCCGGCCAGCTCGATCTTGTCGCTGGCCTTGGGCGTGCACAGGGCCGGTGACTGGATAAAGCGCTGGACCGCGGTTTCCATCGCGCGCAGCACCAGGGCCGGTGCGGTCATGCCGACCATGTCGAGTGCGCCTGCGGCCTGGTGCAGCTGCTGGCGGGCCAGCCGCAGCTGGCTGGCATCCAGTGCCGCGAGTTCGGCGCCCTGGGCCTGCCCGGCCTCGCGCACAAAACGCTTGAGTGCCTTGCTGGCGTTGTCCAGCGACTTGCGGAGTTCTTCCAGCACCCAGGCCAGCGGGCTCAGGTCCATGATGCTCACGTCGAGGTCTTCAGGAGAGGGCTTCAGCGCGTTGGGGGTCATACAGGGCTTACCGGTTGAAGGGTCAGGCGATCAAGGACAGGCTGCAGTGGGCAGGACGCGGACGGACGGGCGGGTCGCCGCAGTCTATGTCGGTGCCTGCGGAATTTGGCACGAAAGCCAGCATGGGGTGACAGTCGGCGCATGGCGCCCGCTGACAGGTCGTGCAGCGCCGGTTTTTACTGCTTTTGGCAACACCTGGGGGCTGGCCCGCCGCAAGTGGCAGCGCTCTGCTATTCTGGCAACACACGCCCGGCCTGCCATGGCCGCTGTTGGTTTTGCTCCATGGCCGGGCTCACCAGGATCCCCGCTTTGGCTTCAGACGCTGCTCCCGATTCGCCGCCACATTCCGTATCGACCTCGGTCAACGGCATGATCGACTCGGCCCTGATGCGCAGCGCCGGCAAGGATCTGCTGTCGCTGGCGCTGATGGATGCGCGCAACCACACGCTGCGCCTGTTCGGCCAGTACCAGCAGGCGCTCCAGGCTGTCGATTTTGTCGTGCCCCAATTGCCGACGCTGAACCCCCCGCTTTGGGAGATCGGCCACGTCGGCTGGTTCCAGGAGTGGTGGATAGGCCGCAACATGCAGCGTGCCCGGGGCCGGCACGCCGAACCGGCCCGTGCGCGGCTGGCGTCGATCGAACCGAATGCCGATCGCTGGTGGGACTCGTCGCGCGTGCCGCATGACAGCCGCTGGAGCCTGGACCTGCCCGGCGTGGCGGCCTGTCGCGCCTGGCTG
This sequence comes from Paenacidovorax caeni, assembly GCA_943370985.1. Classification (GTDB taxonomy): domain Bacteria; phylum Pseudomonadota; class Gammaproteobacteria; order Burkholderiales; family Burkholderiaceae_C; genus Polaromonas; species Polaromonas caeni_A. The sequence goes on along the minus strand of CALRTF020000197.1, from coordinate 2,422 downwards.
CTGGACACGCTGGAAAGCACGCTGGAGCTGCTCGAGAAGGCCGACGAGGACGACGACGGGCTGTATTTTTACCGCCTGTGCCTGTTCCACGAGGACATGCATGCCGAAGCCCTGACCTGTACCGCGCAGACCCTGGGCCTGTCGCTGGACAAGCCGCTGCTGCAGGCTTTCACGCCGCCACCCATGAACCTGCGCGAGCCGCTGCTGGTGCCGGCGGTCGACTGGAAACTCGGCTCGCCAGCCGGTCCGGGGTTTGTGTTCGACAACGAGCTGGGGCAGCAGGTCGTCAGGGTGCCCGAGTTCGAAATCGATGCCCAGCCCGTGAGCTGGTCGCAGTTTGTGGAGTTTGTCGACGATGGTGGCTACGACCGGCCTGAACTCTGGCAGCCCGCCGGCTGGGACTGGCTGCAGGCGATCGCGGCCAGCGAGGGCCGGCGCGGACCGCGTTATGTCGAGCAGATCGGCATCGCCAGCGGCGCGGTGATGCAGACCCGCTTCGGCCAGCCGATGCGCATGCTGGGCAACCAGCCGGCCATGCACATGAGCTGGTGGGAAGCCGACGCCTGGTGTCGCTGGGCCGGTCGCCGCCTGCCGGCCGAGGTCGAGTGGGAGGTCGCCGCCCACACCGCGGCGCGGCGCGGTTTCCGCTGGGGCGATGTCTGGGAGTGGACCGGCAGCAGTTTCCGGCCCTACCCGGGTTTCGAGCCGCACCCCTACGCCGATTATTCGCAGCCCTGGTTCGGCAGCCACAAGGTGCTGCGCGGCGCGTCGATGGCAACGCGGGCGCGCATGAAACATCCGAAATACCGGAACTTCTATCTTCCCGAGCGGGATGACATTTTCTGCGGATTCAGGTCCTGCGCCTTGTAGTTTGCTATATCTTTGATAGCTGGAGGGGATTGGTGGACGGGGGCCAGGGGCGGATTTCTTTGTTAGTCTGGCGTCACGCTGTGCCTCCGGTTTGCGTCCTGTCAGTAGTTCCAACTCCCCACTCCCACCCCTAACCCCTCCCTCGCCCCGCTGGGCGATGGAGGGGGACTTCATTTGGCCGCGTGCGCTGCGCTCGCGTGCAAACATGACCGTTCGTTGGGATTCCCGCAGAAGAAGCGCTGCGCGCTTCTTCTGCTCCGGATGTTTGTCCCCGCATTGCTTCTTCCCGCACCCGTCGGGCTGGGCCGAGGAGCGCAGATGGAGGCGGGATCAGGGCGGCAGTTGTCCGAGCGAAGCGAGTTCTGTCGACCCCCGCCGGAGTCGAGCACCACAGGTTGCCCGCAGCGAAGCGGAGGGACCCGGACCATCGGGTCGCCTTTCTTTGGGGTACTTTTCTTTGGCGACGCAAAGAAACGTGCCTCGCCCGCCGGGGCGAGACCCGGCTTGCTGGAAGACCCATCGCTGCGCGCGCTTGCATAGGCTTCGACAGGCTCAGCCCGAACGGTGTCGGTGGATCGCGAACATGGATCCCGGATCAAGTCCGGGATGACAAAGCGGAAAACCCAGTTGCTATGAATTCAGTAGCTGCTCGCCCTCGTCCCATGGGGGCTGGAGCCCCAAATCACTCCGAAGCATGGGAGGGTTTGGCCTTCCGGTAATTCCACCAGGGCAACATCGCCCGGAGCGACAGCACCTGGCCGCTTTGCGCGCGTTCACCGCTGTAACCGGGCAGGCCGGCCAGCGTGGTTTGCCAGGCGGGGCTTTGCAGTTCGGCCAGCAGGGCCTGCACCGGCGCCTGCGGCAGTGCCGACTTCAGGCACACCAGGTGGTAACGCTCCTGCACCAGCGGCACGAAGTCCAGGCCTTTTTCGCGCGCGGCCGCTTCGATGCCCAGGCCCGCATCGGCGGCGCCGCTGGCCACCGCCTGGGCGACGGCGGTGTGCGAAGGCTCCTGCGTGTCGTAACCGCGCAGGCTGCCGGCGCTCAGCCCGTCCTGCGCCAGCAATTCGTCGAGCAGCACGCGCGTGCCCGTGCCTTCGGCACGGTTCACATAACGCAGGCCCGGCTGCTGCATGTCGGCCAGTTGCCGGATGCGGCGCGGATTGCCCTTCGCGACGATCAGGCCCTGCTTGCGGTGCGCAAAACCGATCAGCTTGTGCAGGCCGGGCTTGAGCAGGTGCCGGTAGGTTTGCGCCGGCACCGAGTGGATGTCGGGCCGGTCCAGCGTGTGAAAGCCTGCCATCATGCAGCGCCCGCTGTTGAGCGCGGCAATCGCATCCACGCTGCCCATGAACCGGATGTCCAGGTGCAGGCGGCGCGCGGCGGCCTCGTCACGCAGCGCACTCAGCGCGGCGTCGTGGCTGGCGTACAGCGTCAACACATGCGCGTCGTCGTCGAAGGCGGTGGAAAACGCGCGTTCGATGTCGCCGCGCAAGGCCTCGATCTGCGGCGCCAGCCGCGCCTGCGCCTGGCGTTCGGCCCACAGCAGCTT
>CALRTF020000196.1:0-7982 GCA_943370985.1 Paenacidovorax caeni | reverse complement strand
TGGCCGGCGCGGCGCTGACTTTGGTCGGCGTGGCGCTGGCGCAGTTCACCGGCCGGCGCCAGGCGCTGGCGCGCGCTGCGCCTGCGCCGGTGGACTAGGAGGAGGGGCTGACCTTGCAGCGCGCAGGGCAAAGCGATTCCTCCATACTGGACGCCCAACCATCCCTGCCGGCCTGTTCCGGCCCGACCGTTTTCCATGACCAAACCCTCGCTCGACAAAAACAAGCTCAAATTCCTGCTGCTCGAAGGCATCCATCCTTCGGCCATCGCCGTGCTGCGCGAGGCGGGCTACACACAGATCGACAGCCTGCCCGGCGCGCTCGAAGGCGAGGAACTCAAGGCCAGGATCGCCGATGCGCATTTTGTCGGCATCCGTTCGCGCACCCAGCTCACGGCCGATGTGCTGGCTCACGCGCACAAGCTGGCCGCCGTCGGCTGTTTCTGCATAGGCACCAACCAGGTGGACCTGGCGGCGGCGCGCGAACGCGGCATCGCGGTGTTCAACGCACCGTTTTCCAACACACGCTCGGTGGCCGAACTGGTGCTGGCCGAGGCGATTTTGCTGCTGCGCGGCGTGCCCGAAAAAAGCGCGGCGGCGCACCGCGGCGGCTGGCTCAAGACGGCGGAGAACGCTTTCGAGATCCGCGGCAAGACCCTGGGCATCGTCGGTTACGGCTCCATCGGCACGCAGCTGTCGGTGCTGGCCGAAAGCCTGGGCATGCAGGTGGTGTTTTTCGACGTGGTGACCAAGCTGCCGCTGGGCAATGCGCGCCAGGTCGGCAAGCTGCACGACCTTCTCGCGCAGGCCGACGTCGTGAGCCTGCATGTGCCGGAAACCCGGGCCACGCAGTGGATGATAGGCGCGGCCGAAATCGCCGCGATCAAGCCCGGCGCGGTGTTCATCAATGCCTCGCGCGGCACCGTGGTCGAGATTGAACCGCTGGCCGCGGCCCTGCGCAGCGGCCAGTTGCTGGGCGCGGCGATCGACGTGTTTCCGGTGGAACCCAAAAGCAACAAGGACGTCTTCGAGTCGCCGCTGCGCGGGCTCGACAACGTGATCCTCACGCCGCACGTGGGCGGCTCCACCATGGAGGCGCAGGCCAACATCGGCATCGAGGTCGCGGAAAAACTCGTCAAGTACAGCGACAACGGCACGTCGACCTCGTCGGTCAACTTCCCCGAGGTGGCGCTGCCGGCGCACCCCGGCAAACACCGCCTGCTGCACATTCACCGCAATGTGCCGGGCGTGCTGGCCGAGATCAACCAGGTGTTCGCCGGCAACGGCATCAACATCGCCTCGCAGTTCCTGCAGACCAACGAGGCCATCGGTTATGTGGTGATCGATATCGACGCCGCGCACTCGGACATGGCGCTGGCCAAACTCGCCCAGGTGCCGGGCACCATCCGCAGCCGCGTCTTGTTCTAGGCGCGGCGCGCTATCAAATCAGGAGCTGATTCCTCCCGTCCACCGGGGGCTGCAGGCCTTTTTGACCTGGATTTCAGGGCCCGGGCACTTTCAGGCCCAGCAGGCCGGCCAGCGCGGCGGTTGGCATGGAGCCCTCCTGGGTGACCAGGGCGCCGGTCTCGGCATGGTTGCCGATGATGGTCGGAATCGAGCCGAAGCCCAGACGTGTCAGCAGCTCGGTGTTTTTGGCCACGTCGGCCTTTTGCGCATCGATGTCGCTGGCGGCGCTGATGCCGCCGCCTTTGGCCGTCATCGAGGCCTCGTGTTCGTCCATCGCCGCAACCGGGTCTTTGGCCGCCAGCAGGGTCGCGCCCTGGGCAGTGCTCGACGGATTCAGCAGGCCCACCGGGATCCAGACAAAACGTGCCTGCGACTTCAGGGGCTTGGCCGCTTCCCACAGGGCCGTGCAATGCGGGCACTGGGCGTCGAAAAACACATACACCGTGCGTGCGCTCATCGCCGAGCCGACGCTGAAACCCCTGGCCTCGGCCGCCACGGCGGCCACCGATACCGGTGTGGAGGCGGCCGCGGCGGGTTTGTTCGCGTCGGGCGCGTCCTTGCAGCCGGCCAGCAGCAGGCTGGCCGCGACCAGGGCGGCAGGGAAAATCCGTGTGGAAAAAGTGAAATTCATGGGCGCCCTTGCAGTGAAGCCTGCAAGCATAGCGCAGCCCCGGCGGGCCGTCCGTGCCCGGCGCATTTGTCCCCGTCTCCTGTGGGCCACCCTGTGGATAAGCCCGTGAAAAAGCCACGGGAGGCTGGCCTGCCGTGGCTTGCAGCAGATTGCCTGCGGATTAAGCGTTGCATCCCGCCGGCCGGGACAGCGCTGAATTTGGCGCGTCCCTAGCTCTTGTTGGCCATGCCCAGGCGCTCGATGGTGGCTTTTTCGGCCGCAAAGGTTTCGCGCGCAAAACGCGTGTACTGCGCGGTGTTCATGTAGATCACCGACTGGTCGTACTTGTCGAAGGTGGCCAGCACGGCCGGGTCGTTGAGGGTGCGGCGGAAGGCCTCGTGCAGGGTCGCGACCACGGCCGGGTCCATGCCCTTGGGGCCGCAGACGCCGAAGGGCGAGTCCGACACCGTGTCGTAGCCGAGTTCGTTCAGCGTCGGCACGTTCGGCCAGCGCTTGGTGCGCTTGCTGCCGTAGGTCGCGAGCAGGCGCAGCTTGCCGGATTCCACATGCGGGCCCCAGCCGGTCGCGTCGCTGGCAGCCATGACGTGGCCGCCCAGGATGGCCTGCATGTTGTCGGCATTGCCCTTGAAGGGGACGTGGGTGAGCTTGATGCCGGCGCGTTGTGCAAATTCCTCGACCGCCAGGTGCGGGCTGGTGCCGGTGCCGGTGGAGCCGTAGGTGAACTTTTCGGGATTGGCCTTGGCGTAGGCCACCAGGTCCTTGATGCTCTTGATCGGCGAATCGGCCGGCACCACCAGCCCGAAGGTGTAGCCGGTCAGGCAGGCGATCCAGGTGAAGTCTTTCAGCGGGTCGTACTGCACCTTCTGCATGTGCGGGATGCGGAAGATGCCGTGCGGCAACTGCGTGAGCGTGTAGCCGTCGGGTTTGGCCGTCATCATTTCGTTGGCGCCCAGCAGGCCGCCGGCGCCCGGCTTGTTGTCGACGATGATGGTCTGGCCCAGGGTCTTGCCGGCGCTTTCGGCCAGCGCGCGGATCACCGCATCGGTGGAACCGCCGGCCGGCCACGGGCAGATATAACGAATCGGGCGTGTCGGAAAGGCGGGTGCCTGCGCCAGCCCCAGCGAGGGCAGGGCGATGCCGGCGGCAGCGGCAGCGGCAGTGGTGAGGAAGTCGCGGCGTTGGGTCATGGGGTCTCCGGAAGATGTTGCAGAACTCAATCCGCAAGCGTATCCAGAGGAGGGCCTGCTGTCATCAAGGTTTACGCGGGGCGCGAATTCTGCACCGTGGAACCCGGTCCGGCTGAGGCCTGCCGCACGTTAAAATCAGCCGCCAACCTGCGACCTGCGTCGCCATGAATTGACTGCCCGTGACTGACACCGCTTCCCCTGCGCCTTCCCCCGCTTTTCCCGAGTCCCCCGATCTTCCCGATGACGACCGCCCGGTGCAGCAGCCGCGGCTGTGGTGCGGCGACGGCTGGACCGCCCGCGTGATCAAGAACGAGGACGATGACGGCTGGGCCGTCGCCATGATCCGGGACGGCGAGCCCGAGCCCGCGCTGGTCGGCCCCTGGACCATGGGGCGCGACAAGAAAAATCCCAAGCCGCTCGATGGCCCGGCCTTCAGCACCCTGGTCAAGACCGCGTCCGAATTTGTGCGGCGGCATGAACAGCAATTGCATGCCACGCTGCACCAAAGCCTGGAGGTCGACTGCCGCGGTGTGCGCATCACTGTGTCACTGGACATCGAGCCCGACGAGGACAACCCGTCGGCGCTGCTGACGGCGCACGACGAGGCCGGTGAGCAGCTGGCGCAGGTGCGTGTGCCGCCGTCCTTCAAGTTGAGCCGGGCCAGTGCGACAGCCTGGGCCGACAGCGGCTTCGTCCGGCCTTGAAGGCCCGGCCGGACGCCTGCGGCATCGACTTCGGCACCTCCAACTCGACCGCGGCCTGCGCGCGCGACGATGCGCCAGGCCAGGTCCGCTTGCTCGCGCTGGAGGACGGCAGGCCGACCTTGCCCTCGGTGGTGTTTTTTCATGCCGAGGATGGCCACAGCAGTTATGGCCGCGCGGCACTGGCCGATTACCTGGCCGGTGACGAAGGGCGGCTGATGCGTTCGCTCAAAAGCCTGCTCGGCACCGCGCTGATCGACGAACAGACCGAGGTGGCCGGCCGCGCGCTGCCGTTTCGCGACTTGCTGGCGCAGTTCATCGGTGAACTCAAGCGCCGCGCCGAGCAGGCCGCCGGCCGGCCCTTGAGCCGCGCGGTGCTGGGGCGTCCGGTTTTTTTTGTCGACGGCGACGCGGCCGCCGACCGCCAGGCCGAGGACACGCTGGCCGGCATCGCGCGTGCGGTCGGCTTCAAGGAGATCGCCTTCCAGTACGAACCGATTGCCGCAGCCTTCGACTATGAGTCGCAGGTCAGGCGCGAGGAACTGGTGCTGGTGGTCGACATCGGCGGCGGCACCTCGGACTTTGCGCTGGTGCGGCTGGCGCCCGAGCGCGCGGGCAAGGCCGACCGGCGCGACGACATCCTGGCCAGCGGCGGCGTGCACATCGGCGGCACCGACTTCGACAAATACCTGAGCCTGGCCAGCGTGATGCCCTCGCTGGGCCTGGGCAGCCTGCTCAAGAGCGGCCTGCTGATGCCGTCGGCACCGTACTTCAACCTGGCGACCTGGCACACCATCAATTTTGCGTACACCCGAAAGGCGGCGGCCCAGCTCAGCGAGCTGCGCCGCGACGCCGCCGAGCCGCACAAGCTGGCGCGGCTGCAAGCCCTGGTGGCCCAACGCGCCGGCCACTGGCTGGCGATGCAGGTCGAGCAGGCCAAGATGGCGCTGTCGGGTGTCGAGCAGGCCTCCATGGACCTGGGCCGCATCAGCCCCGGGGAAACCGTGCGCTTGCGGCGCGCGGATTTTGATGCCGCCATTTCGCCGCTGGTGGACGATATTGGCGCCAGTGTCAGCGCCTTGCTGCGTGATGCCGGTGTGGCCGCGGATGCCGTGGACACGGTGTTTTTCACCGGCGGCTCCAGCAGCGTGCCGCTGCTGCGCGCGCGGATTGCCGCGTTGCTGCCGCAGGCGCGCCGCGTCGAGGGTGATTTGTTCGGCAGCATAGGCAGCGGCCTGGCGCTGGATGCGCTGCGCAAGTTCGGCTGAGGCCGGGCCCGGCATGCCCAAGCACAGCCGCGGGCGGTAACCCGCGGCTGTGTTTGCCCTGCACCACGGACCGGTAAGCCCGTTTGCCAGCAGCAAGTATGCGCGGCACGGCGCAGAAAGTGCTTTCGTATTTTCTGTGAATTCGCGTTGGCATCAGTAATAATGACTTTAAATTAAACTATTTGAAGGAAATATTTCTGCATGGATAAAACAGATCGGAAAATCCTGCAAGTCTTGCAGGCCAATGCGCGCGCCAGCCTGCAGGAGATCGGCCAGGCCGTCGGCCTGAGCCACACGCCGTGCTGGAGCCGCATCAAAAAGATGGAAGAGTCGGGGGTGATCGAGGGGTACACCGTGCGCATCAATGCCGCGGCGCTCGACCTGGCCGATACCGTGCTGGTGCAGGTCACCCTGGACAGCCACTCCGACAACACCCTGGAAAAATTCGGCGAGACGCTGGCGAAGATTCCCGAGGTCATCGAGGCCTACCTGGTCTCCGGCGACTACGACTACCTGCTGCGCATCGCGGTCAGCGGCACCCGGGACTACGAGCGGCTGCTGCGCGAGCGGCTCTACAAGATCAAGGGCATACGCCACAGCAAGTCGAGCTTTGTGCTGCGCACCCTGAAGAAGGCCGACCTCCCGCTGTTTTGACCCCTGGCTCCGGCGCTGCCGCAGCGCGCGGCTGCCGGCTCAGAGCAAATCGATGAAACACTGCAGGGCTTCGCCCGCCTGCTCGTCGCGCCTGCGCACAAACAGCGTCTGCACATGCAGGCGTTTGCCCCTGGAGGGATGGCAATGCAGCGCCGCGCGATTGGTGGCGTTGTCGACCACGGCTCTGGGCAGCAGCGCGATCCCGACTTCAGCGGCCACGCAGCCGAGGATGCCTTCGAGCGTCCCCATCTCCAGGCGCGTGAAGCGCGGCCAGCCCCGCTCGCTCAGCAGCTGCTCGAAGCGTTGCCGGTAGGAGCAGCCGGTCTTGAACATGATGGCGGCCGCGCCTTGTTCCAGGCGCTTGCCGAGGTCGCTGGGGCGGGTCCAGTTGGCCGACGACACCAGCACCAGCTCTTCCTCAAACGCCACCTGGCTGACCAGCATGCTGTTGTTCAGGGGGCCGGCGACAAACGCGCCATCCACGCGGCGCGAAAGGACGGCGTCCACCAGCGTGGCTGTGGGCCCGGTTTCCAGGGAGATCGCCATGTCGGGATGCTGGCGCCGGTAAGACGCGAGCAGGGCGGGCAGGCGGACGGCGGCCGTCGTTTCCATGGACCCTATCGTCAGGCTGGCCGGGGCCTGTTTTTCGCCCTTGGCGGCAGCGCAGGCCTCACCCATCAGCGCCACGATGCGGGTGGCATACGGCAGCAGGCGCTGGCCCGCGCGTGTCAGTTCCATGCCGCGGCTGTGGCGGTTGAACAGGGGCAGGCCGAGTTCGGATTCCAGCGTGCGGATGCGCTGGGTGATGTTGGACTGCACGGTATTGAGCTGCTGCGCCGCGCCCGTCACCCCGCGCTCACTCGCAACGGTGGCAAAGGTTTTCAGTGCCAGAACATCCATGCTGACCTCCAGTCGACAGGCAAAGCCATCTTTAAAACAGAACGCAACCATCTTAACAAATCGTTTTTGCAGGTCAATGGATGGACCTATATTTGTTTCAAACAGCAACACGCCCGGCGGCGCCACCCGGCAAGCACCATGAACCAGCTTTTCAGTGATTTGCATGACAGCGGCCCCATCGGAGAGATTTTTTCCGAGCGCAGCTTTCTCGAACGCTGCCTGGATTTCGAACGCGCGCTGGCAGGTGTTCAGGCCGCGCAGGGGGTCATCCCGCTCGAAGCCGCAGAAGAAATCCAGCGGGTCGCGCATGTCGACAGGCTCGACCTGTCCCGGCTCCGGCAAAAAACCCGGGGGGTCGGCCTGCCGGTCGTGGGCCTGGTGGAGCAGGTGGTCGGGCTGTGCCACGCGGACCTGGGCCAGTATGTGCATTACGGCGCCACCACCCAGGATGTGATGGACTGTGCGCTGGCCCAGCAGATGCGTGACGCGCTGGCGCAGGTCCGCGATGCGCTGGCACAGATGGCGCAGGTGCTGGACAGCCTGGCCGTCACCCACCAGGGCAGCCTGCAGGCCGGCCGCACCAACCAGCAACATGCGCTGCCGCTGACCTTCGGCTTCAAGGCCGCGGTCTGGAGCAGCGCGCTGCGCCGGCACCTGGTACGTTTGACCGAGCTCGGGCCGCGGGCGGCCACCGGGCAACTGGGCGGCGCCGTCGGCACGCTGGCCTCGTTTTCCGGCACCGGCCACGAGACCCGGCGCCGCCTGATGCAGGCGCTGGGCCTGAACGAGCCGGACATTGCCTGGCATGCCATGCGCGACGGCCCCACCGAAGCGGTTCTGCTGCTGTCGCAAATTGCCGCGACGCTGGGGAAAATCGGCAGGGACCTGCTGATGCTGTCCAGCACCGAGGTCGGCGAGCTGGGTTTTGCGGCGGGCCGCGGCGCCAGCAGCACCATGCCGCAGAAGAACAACCCGGTCGCGGCCTCCTCGGTGGTGGCGCTCTCGCGCATGCTGTTCCACACGGCGCCCATGCTGCTCGACGCTTCCCAGGTGGAAAACGAGCGCTCGCTGGACGCCTGGTACATCGAACTGCATGCAGTGCCGCTGTGTTTTTCGCTGGCAGGCGCCTTGCTGGGCCAGGCCGGCGCCATGCTGGAGGAATTGTGGGTGGACCCGC